>QHUY01000118.1 GCA_003223415.1 Gemmatimonadota bacterium | reverse complement strand
TGGAGCACCCGCTGATCCGGCACAAGCTCACCATCCTGCGCGACAAGCGCACCAGCACGCGCGACTTCAAGCAGCTGGTGAACGAGATCGCGATGCTGATGGCCTACGAGGTCACCAAGGACCTGCCGCTCGAGTCGGTCGAGGTGGAGACGCCCTTGGAGCACGTGCGCGGCTCGCGCGTGGCCGGCAAGAAGCTCGCGCTCGTGCCCATCCTGCGGGCGGGGCTGGGCATGGTGGAGGGGATTTGCCAGCTGATCCCGTCGGCGCGGGTCGGGCACATCGGGATCTATCGCGACCACGACACCCTGCAGCCGGTGGACTACTACTTCAAGATTCCCGCCGGCGAGGACGCCCGGGACTTCATCGTCCTCGATCCCATGCTCGCCACCGGCGGCTCGGCGGTGGACGCGGTGAGCGCCTTGAAGCAGGCGGGGGCGCAGCGTATCCGCTTTCTCTGTCTCGTCGCCGCCCCGGAAGGGGTGCGGGCGATGCTCGCCGCCCACCCCGACGTCCCCGTCTACGCCGCCGCGCTCGATCGGGAGCTCAATACCAAGGGCTACATCCTCCCCGGGCTGGGCGACGCCGGGGACCGGCTGTTCGGGACCCGATGATTCGTGACGGTTTCCGTCACTCATTGACAAAGTGATGTAAATCGTCATATCATCCTATTGTGACGAAAACCGTCAACTACGTCGCCGTGCTGGGAGATGCCATCGGCTCGCGCCGGCTCCTGCCCCGCGCCCGCACGCGCCTCCAAGCCGCGCTCCAGGCCGCCCTGCGCACCGAGCTGAACCGCCGCTGGCGGGGGGACATCGCCGCCCGCTTCGCCATCGCCCGCGGGGATGAAATCGAAGGCCTGCTGCTCGGCACCCGCGGCCTGTGGGAGATCGCCCACTTCGTGCGCGCCCAATTCCCCGAGGTGGACTGGATCATCGCCGCCGGCCGCGGTCCCCTCAGCACCGCGCTCGGCGCCACCGCCCTCGAGGTGGACGGCCCCTGCTTTCACATCGCCCGCCTCACCCTCGAGGCCGCCAAGGCCGAGCGCCGGGTATTCGCCTTCGGCGGGTTCGGCGAGCGCGTCGACGCCCTCGCCACCTACTACTCGGCCCTGTACTGGAGCTGGACGCCCCGGGGGGGGGGGGGGGGGGGGGGCTCGCGCGACGACATCGTCAGGCGCCTGAAGGTGCACCCGACCGCAGTCTCCCACATGAAGCGCCGTCTGGCCTGGCCGCTGGTCGCCGCAGGCGATACAATGTTTCAAGCGGCTCTCCGGGAGGCCTCGTGAATCCGCTGCTCGTCTTGCCGCTGCTCGCCTACACGCTGGTGGCCGTGCGCTGGCCGGCCCAGGTCGACTCGCACCGGCGCGGCGGCACGCTCATCGCCATCGAGCTGCTCGCCCTCGCGGCCGCCGTCGGCGTGGGCAAGCTGCTCCAGCCCCTCGCCGTGCCGAACCTGGCGGGGCTGCGCTGGGGCGAAGTGCTACTGCTCGTGACCGGCTACCTCTACGTGTGCGGCCGGGGGGCGGTCCTGGTGCGCTCGGTGCTCGAGCTCCCCACGCTCCAGATGCGCCGCGACGAGGACCGCAACGTCGGCGCCATCGAGGTGTCCCGGGGGCGCATGATCGGCATTCTGGAGCGCGCCATCGCACTCACCCTCGTGTTGCTCGGCCAGTACGGCGCCCTCGGCCTGATCATCGCGGCCAAGTCGCTCGCGCGGTTCAAGGCGCTGGAGGACCGGGAGTTCGCGGAGTATTTCCTCATCGGAACCCTTGCTTCCCTGCTGCTGGCTCTCCTTGGCGGCCTGGGGATGAGGGCACTCCTCTAACCTCGTGAGGAGTGGGGAGTGGGGAGTGGTGCCTGACGGTGCCAAGGCGTAACTCCCTGCGGCACCGTCGAGTACCACTCCCCACGCGCCACTCCTGCTATGTCTCCACGTAACCCTCCCAGCCCCGACCGTGTCCAACCAGTAGTCCGAAGTCCGGCCCGTCGCTCCGGAGTGCCGTGGACGAACGAGAAGTCATAGCCCGCGTCCGCGCCGGGGACGGCGCCGCCGAGCGCGCGTTGTACGAGGCGCACGTGGACCGCGTCTACCGGCTGGCCTACCGCCTGGCGGGCGACGACGATCTCGCGCGGGACTTCACGCAGGAGACCTTCATCCGCGCCTTCGCGCGGTTGGAGTCCTTCCGCGGCGACTCGGCACTCTCGACGTGGCTGCATGCGATCGCGACGTCGGTCGTCCTGAACGGGCTCCGGAAGGTGAAACGGCTCCGCGGGCGGGAGACGGACCTGGAGGCGGCGGACGGCGTGACCGGCGCGCCACGCGCCGCCGAGCCAGACTTGAAGGAACGGCTCCGAGCGGCCATTGACGATCTGCCGGAGCGGTACCGGGTGGTGTTCGTGATGCACGACGTCGAAGGGTACACGCACGAGGAGATCGGCGCCGCGCTCGGCGTGGAGACGGGAACCTCGAAGGCGCAACTGTCGCGAGCACGCGCCAAGCTGCGCACCGCGCTGGCTGATTTCGCGGGAGAGTGGGTGTCATGATGGACGACCGGTTGGGCGAGCGGCTGGAGCAGGCGGCGCGGGACTATCACCGCCCGCCGGCGACGCCGCGCGAGGAGCTGTGGGCGCGGATTCAGGCGGAGCGCGCCCGGCGGCGCAGTGCGCCGCGCGTCGTCCGGCTGCGGCCCTGGTTCCGGTGGAGCCTCGCGGCCGCGGCCGTGCTGCTCGTGGGGGTGCTCATCGGGCGCGCCACCGTACAACGCGGCGCGGGGGTCGCCCTCAGGCCGACCTCGGCTCCGTCCGACCTCGCCTACCGGGTCGCGGCCGCGCAGTACCTGACGCGTACGGAGGCGCTGCTCACCGGCTTCCGCGCCGAATCCCAGGGAGGCGGCGGCAAGCTCGATGCGCAGCTCGTCACGCAGGCCCGCGACCTGCTGCTCACCACGCGGTTGATGCTGGACTCGCCCGCGGCCAAGTCGCCGCGGATGAAGGCGCTGCTGGAAGATCTGGAGGTGGTGCTGGCCCAGATCGCCACGCTGCCGAGCAGCGGCGATCCGGAAGACGTACGGTCGATCACGCAAGGACTCGAACAACGTGGCGTGCTGCTCCGGCTGCGGACCTCCGTCCCGCCCGGCACGCAAGGAGCACTCTGATGCAGGCGATGCACCTGTTGCTGGCGGCCGTCACGACGTTCGCGCAAGGGCGTGCTCCCCAAGCGCCCCGTGCGGCCGACCACCCCCGCGCGGCCCGCGTCCTCACCGAGAACCTGGCGGAGGTGCAGGGACTCGCCGAGTTGAGCGGGCTCCAGGAGCTCCAGAGCCTCGCGGGGCTGCAGGGGCTCGCAGGGCTGGAGGGATTGCAGAGTCTGCAGGGCCTGGTCGGGCTGCAAAGCATGGAGAGCTTGGAGCTGCTCCAGGGAATGCAAGAGAGCCTGCTGTGGCTGCCGCAGAATCTTGAGCTCGTCGCGGGACTAGAAGGGTTGGGAGCGCTCGAAGGATTGCAAGACCTGCAGGACCCCGGCGATTCGCTGTATCGCGCCGCGCGCCGGGCGTTCAACCGCAGCGAGTACACGACCGCTGCGGACCTGTACGCACAGTTGATCAAGCGCTACCCCCGCTCGTCGTACGCGGGCGACGCCCACTACTGGGCGGCGTTCGCGCTGTTCCGGACTGGCGACGGGAGCAGCTTGAGGCAGGCGCGCACGCTGCTCGACACGCAGGAGCGGAGCTACGCGCAGGCCAGCACTCGACGCGATTCGCCCCAGCTGTACGCGCGGATCCAGACCGCCCTGGCCCAGCAGGGAGACCAGGATGCCAACATCTGGGTCCGCGACCACGCGGCGGCGCCGCGCACCCCCGCTGCACCACGGGCACCCACCGCGCCCACGGTGCCGATCGCCCCGATCGCCGGCGGCGCGCCGACGGGCAGAAGCTGCCCCAGCGAGGACGAGGAAGACGACCTCCGCATGCAGGCGCTGAACGGCCTGCTGCAGATGAACGCCGAGAACGCGGTGCCGATCCTGAAGCGCGTGCTGCTGAAGCGCGATGCCTGCTCGGCGGCGCTCCGGCGCAAGGCGGTGTTCCTGATCTCCCAGAAACGCAGTGACGAGACGGAAGACGTCCTGCTCGACATCGCGCAGCACGACCCCGACTCGGACGTCCGCCAGCAAGCGGTGTTTTGGCTTTCGCAGGTGCCGACCGAGCGTGCCGTGGCGTTGCTCGACTCGATCCTGCGCACGACCACCGACGAAGAGCTGCAGGACAAGGCGATCTTCGCGCTGTCGCAGCAACACAGCCCGCGCGCCGGCGCCGCCCTGCGCGCCTACGCCGAGCGCGCCGATGCGTCGACCGACTCGCGCGCCAAAGCGATCTTCTGGATGGGCCAGCAGCGCAGCGCCGAGAACGCAGGCTACCTCCGCGGCCTGTACGCCAAGCTCACGGACGAAGACCTGAAGGAGAAGGTGATCTTCTCGCTGTCGCAGATGGGCGGCGCGGAGAACCTCCGCTGGCTGATGGACATCGCGCTGAACGAGCACGAGGACATCGAACAGCGCAAGAAGGCGCTGTTCTGGGCCGGCCAGAGCCACGAGACTGACCTGACCCAGCTGACGGAGCTCTACGATCACATCCAGAGTCAGGAGATGAAGGAGCAGCTGATCTTCGTGTACTCACAGCGTCACGAGGCCGCCGCGCTCGACAAGCTGATCGACATCGCCCGGCACGAGACCGACCGCGAGCTACGCAAGAAGGCGCTCTTCTGGATCGGTCAGTCGCACGACCCGCGGGCCGCCCGCTTCCTCGAGGAGATCATCAACCAATGACGGTGCGCCCCGTCGCCCTCCTGATGCTGGTCGCGGCGACCGCCGCGGCCGGCCAGGATCTCGGGGCGCGTGTCGCGGCCGCGCCCGACGGGCAGGTGCGCTTCAGCTACGCCGCACGGCCGGGCATCTACGGCAACGGCCGCAACATCATCAGCTGGGACTGCCGGGACGGGGGGGGGCGCTGCCGCAACCGGCAAGTAGATGGAGGCTACTCCGACGGCGATGACTGGCACTCGGCCTGCGACTCGGGGCCCGTCCGCGTCGCCCTCACCGTCCGTGGCGGTGGCGTGACGCACCTCCGGGTCTACGTCGGCGGGGAATGGCGGCCCACCACGGGCACGGTCGACTTGGGCACGGTCTCGACCCAGGAGGCGACCGGTTTCCTCCTCGGCCTGGCCCGCACTGATTCGCGCGCCGGTCGCGAGGCGATCTTTCCGGCCACGCTCGCCGACAGCGTCACGATCTGGCCCGACCTGCTGCGCATCGCGCGAGACCCGCGGGTGCACGGGGAGACGCGCAAGTCGGCCGTGTTCTGGCTCGGCCAAGCCGCCGGCGCCGCGGCGACCAAGGGGCTCTCGGACCTCGTGGACGACACCAGCATGGATGTCGAGGTGAAGAAGAGCGCCGTCTTCGCCATGTCCCAGCTGCCGCACGAGGACGGCGTGCCGGCGCTGATCCGCGTCGCCCGGGGCAACAAGAGCCCAGCCGTGCGCAAGAGCGCGCTCTTCTGGCTCGGCCAGACGAACGACCCGCGGGCGATCGCGCTGTTCGAGGAGATCCTCACCAAGCCCTGATCGTCGGCCCGCTTGCGGCCGGGGCACCTCAGGCCACATCATATCGGTTAACACGCTCGTGGCCCCCGCGCCGTCCCGCCGGGCCGTCGTCCCTCGTGCCCGAGGTCCGCGCGTATGCTGGTGGCTGCCCTCACGCTCCTCGCCATGCAGGGCCCCGACTCCGCAGCGCTGCGTCATTCCAACGGGCTCGTGCCCCCCACGGTCATCGCGGTGCGCGTCGCCCGCCCCCCGGTGCTCGACGGCCGGCTCGACGATTCCGTCTGGGCGCTCGCCGCGCCCGTCACCGACCTGCGTCAAAGCGACCCGGAGGAAGGGCGCCTCGTCTCCGAGTCCACCGCCGTGCGCGTGCTCTACGACGACGAGGCGCTGTACGTCGGCGTGCGGCTCTTCGACCGCGAGCCCGGCAAGATCGCTCACCACCTCGGCCGCCGCGACTCCTTCACCCAGAGCGACGACTTCCGCGTCCTCATCGACTCCTACCACGACCACCGCACGGCCTTCCGCTTCGACGTGAATCCGCTCGGCGTGAAGCACGACCTCCAATTCGGCGACGACGGCGGCTTCGCCGACGACTCGTGGGACCCGGTGTGGCAGGTCGCGACCAGCGTGGACTCCCTCGGCTGGTCGGCCGAGTACCGTATCCCGTTCTCGCAGCTGCGCTTCTCGCGCGCCCGGGAACAAGTCTGGGGCATCCGCTTCGTGCGGACCATTCTGCGCAAGAACGAATTCGCCATGTGGCCGTTCATCGGGAAGACGGAAAGCGGGTTCGTGTCGCGCTTCGGACACCTGGCCGGGCTGCGCGACATCCCTGCGCCGAAGCGGCTCGAGGTCCTCCCCTACAGCGTGGGCCGCGGCACCTTCCGGCAGCCAGGCAACCCCGCGAATCCGTTCGACCAATCGAGCGACTACTTCGGGGGCGCGGGGCTCGACCTCAAGTACGGCGTCACCTCCAACCTCACCCTGGACGCGACGGTGAACCCCGACTTCGGCCAGGTCGAGATCGACCCCGCGTTCGTGAACCTCTCGGCGTTCGAGCAGTTTCTCCCCGAGCATCGCCCGTTTTTCGTCGAGGGGGCGGATATTTTCGGGTTCGGCGGCGGATCAGGCGGGTTCATCCAGTTCGGCAACGCGCCGCAGTTCTTCTACTCGCGCCGCATCGGGCACCGGCCGCTGGGGTCGCCCTT
>QHUY01000117.1:19963-21639 GCA_003223415.1 Gemmatimonadota bacterium | reverse complement strand
GGCGCTCCCACGACCCCCGAGCCGACCTTGAACTTCCACAGCACTTTCCCGCTCCTCGCGTCAGCCGCCTTGAACCAGCCGTCGAGCGTGCCGTAGAACACGACGTCGCCCGCCGTGGCGACGCTGCCGCTCCACACGGGATACTTCTCTCGGATCTCCCACACCTTGCGGCCTGTCGCCGCATCCCACGCGATGAACGCCCCCATGTGGCCGCCGGGGCCCGGCTGGTACGGAGTGGTCGCGCCGATGAACGGCGTCCCCCGGATGTGCGTGACCCGCGAGGCCTGGTAATTCATGCACAGATTGTTGGTGGAGACGTAGAACAGGCCGGTGCGCGGCGAGTAGGACGCGGGCGACGCCGGGCTCTTGCCGCCTTCCAGGCTGGGGCAAATGTTCTGGATGTTCCCCCGCGACGCGCCGGTGAGCTTCGTGGAATCGACCACCGGGCGACCGGTCGCGCGATCTACCCGCGTCGCCCACGTGACCACCGTGAACGGCTCGGCCACCAGCACCTCCCCGCTGGCGCGGTCGATCGTATAGGCGAAGCCGTTCTTGTCGAAGTGGACGAGGACGTGGCGTCTCCGGCCCCCGATGGTGAGGTCGGCGAGAATCATCTCGGCGTTCGCGTCGAAGTCCCAGTTCTCGTGCGGGGTGAACTGGTAGGCCCACACGAGCGCGCCGTCTTTCGGCCGCCGGGCCAGGACGCTCGACGCCCACTTGTTGTCGCCCGGCCGCTGCTCGGGATTGTACGGGGCCGCGTTGCCGGTGCCGAAGTACACCAGGTCGAGCGCGGGATCGTAGGACAGCCATCCCCACACCGGCACCCCGGCGCGCTTCCAGGCCTCCGCCGGCCAGCTCGTGAGCCCGAGCTCGGAGCCCCGGTCGTAGAACGTCTTGAACGTCCCCGGCCGAGCCAGCACCTCGCTGTCCGGGCCTTCGTTGTAGGCCGTCCACACCACTCGACCGGTCGAGAGGTCCAGGGCCTTGAGCCAGCCGTGGATCCCGAACTCGCCCCCCGACGGACCCACGAATACCCGGTCGCCGACGACGAAGGGGGCCATCGGAGTCGTCTCGCCCTGCGAGAGATCGGCGATCTGGGTCTTCCAGACCTCTTGGCCCGTCGCCGCATCGACCGCGACGGTGTGCCCGTCGAGCAGGTTGTAGACGATCTTTCCGTCCGCGTAGAACGCGCCCCGGTTGATCGCGTCGCAGCACGCAATCCCCACGGAGGCCGGGTTCACGTCCGGACGGTACTTCCACCTCAGGGGGTAGCCTGCTTGGGCGAGGTCGAAGGCGTACAGCACGTTCGGGTACGGGGTGACGACGTACATCGTGTTGTTCACGACGAGCGGTTGTCCCTCGTGCCCGCCAAGGACGCCGGTCGAAAAGCTCCAGACGGGACGCAGCTGTCCGACGTTTGCCGCGGTGATCCCGGAAAGGCCGCTGTAGCGGGTGGCGGCGTAGTCCTTGCCAGGCATCGTCCATTGGCCGTCCCCCCCCGCCTGGTCCTGGTCCCGCGCCGGTGCGGCTCCGGCGACGAGGGACGAGGCGACGACCAGCAGGATCGCGACCGCCCGCCTCACCGATTCCCTCGCAGCACCAACCACGCGGCCAGGGTCGCCGCCTTCTCCTCCGCGCGCCAACGACCGGCTCGCCCGCGCCCCCCCCCCCCCCCC
>QHUY01000117.1:5579-19860 GCA_003223415.1 Gemmatimonadota bacterium | reverse complement strand
AGCGCAGTCCCGCGCGCCGCGCGCCGTCCTCCAGGACCGTGCGAAACAGCTTCCCCTCCTGGGCGTGGGCGCGGATGTGCGGGTTGGCGATCCGCTCGGGCTCGATGTCGCTCCCCGCGACGACCGCCACGCCCCGCAGCCGATGTCCCGCCGCCCGATAGCGCTTGATGAGGTCCGCCACGGATCGCCGCGCGAAACGGCGGATCCCCGCCACGCGGCGCGCGACCTTGCGGCCGTCCCGCTCCTCTTGGCCCGTGCCGCCATGGAAGGGTTGCCGCGATGCGGGGAGCGCCGGGTCGCTGAGCTGCACGATACCGTGATCGAGGACCTGGGGGGACGCAGGCGGGCCACCGACGAGAACCGTCGTGGCCCAACCCGACTTCACACGAAAGCCGAGGCTGGCGGTCTTCATGCCTTCAGCCTAACGTCCGCGAGCAACCTTCGCGAGGCCGACCATGATCCACAGACTGTTCGTGCTGGCACTGCTCACCGTGAGCGCGTCCGCCGCGGCCCAGACTCCCGGGCCCTCCGGCCCCCGACCCATGAAGCTCATCGACCTGCTAGAGGTGCCGAGCCTCGGTGATCCCCGGCTCTCGCCCGACGGCCGCCAGTTGTTGTACGTGCTCTCGACGGCCGACTGGAAAGCCGGCCGCCGGGTCGGCCACATCTGGCGGGCGAACGTCGCCGGCGGCGGCTCCCTCCAGATGACGGGCGGGCAGCGCGGTGAGAGCAGTCCCCGCTGGTCCCCGGACGGGCGCGTCATCGCGTTCGTCGCCACTCGGGATACGGGAACGGGGAGCGCCCAGATCTACCTCATCAATGACGCCGGCGGCGAAGCGCGGCCGCTCACGCATCACGCGACCGCGGTCGCGAACATCACCTGGTCGCCGTCCGGTGACGCCCTCTACTTCGTCGCCGAAGAGGCGAAGACCAAGGAGGCCAGGGAGCGCGACCGGCAGAAGGACGACGTCTACGCCTTCGACGAGAACTACCAACAGCGGCATCTATGGAAGGTGGCCGTGGCGGACGGCAGCGAGCGCCGCGTCACCGAGGGAAACTATTCGGTGCTCGACTACGAGCTCTCGCGCGACGGCACGAAGCTCACGGTCCGGCGCGCCCCCGATCCGCTGCTCGGCGACGCCGACCAGAGCGAGGTCTGGGTGATGCGCGCGGATGGCAGCGACGCGACCCAGCTGACCCACAACCAGGTGGACGAGAGCGATGCGCAGCTCTCGCCCGACAACTCGCAAGTGCTGTTTCACGCCGGCGCCAACGCGAAGTTCGAGACGTACTACAACGACAACCTGTTCGTCGTCCCGGCGGCGGGCGGCGTCGCCAAGCCACTCGTCCCGGATCTGCCCTACGACGTGATCAACGCGCGCTGGTCGCGGGACGGTCAGTCCATCTTCTTCGTCGCCAACCTGGGGGTGCACAGCGAGCTGTTCCAGGTGGCCGTGGCGTCCGGGCGGTTGCGCCAGCTCACCGACGGCGCGCACGCCATCAGGGGATGGGAGTACGACCCGGAGAGCGGGCGGCACATCCTGAGCTTCGATGAGTCGACAAACCCCGGCGACGTTTGGGAAATCGGCGCGGACGGCGCAGCGCCCACCCAGATCTCCCACGTCTTCGACCGCCTCGCGCGCGACTATCGCCTGCCCCGCCAGGAGAAGATCACCTGGAAGGGGGCGGACGGCGTCACGGTGGAAGGGCTGCTGTTCTATCCGCTCGACTACCAGCCGGGGAGTGGGAAGCGCTACCCGCTGGTCGTGCAGTCGCATGGCGGCCCGGCGTCCTCCGACCAGTTCGGTTTCCACGGCAGCTGGGGCAGCTACGCGCCCGTCCTCACGGCGATGGGGTACGCGGGATACGGGAACGCCTTCCTGCGCGACATGGTGGGGCACTACTACCAGAACGCGCATCTCGACGTGCTGGCGGGCATGGACAAAGTGATTGCGTTGGGCGTCGCCGACAGCGCCCGTCTGATCGCCATGGGGTGGTCGGCCGGCGGTCACATGACCGACAAGCTCATCACCTTCACGCACCGTTTGAAGGCGGCCTCCGCCGGCGCCGGTGCCGTGAACTGGATCTCCATGTACGCCGAGAGCGACATCCGCACTTACCGCACGCCGTGGTTCGGCGGCACGCCGTGGCAGAAGAACGCTCCTATCGACGTGTATTGGAACAACTCGCCTCTCAAGGACATCGCGAACGCGCGGACGCCGACTCTCGTGTTCGTCGGGGAGAACGACCCCCGCGTCCCCATGCCGCAGTCGGTGGAGCTGTACCGGGCGCTCAAATCGAACGGCGTACCCACGCACCTGTACGTGGCCCCTCGCGAGCCGCACGGCTGGGCCGAGTTGCGCCATCAGCTCTTCAAGATGAATGCGGAGCTGGACTGGTTCGAGCGCTACACGACGGGGCGGACCTACGTGTGGGAGAAGGCGCCTGCGGGTGGTGGCGAGCCGGCGCGGGCGGACGCCGAGGTATCGCGGCAATGAGGACTGTCGCCGCCGCCGCCCTCTTCGCGGTCACGGGATGCCTATTCGGCCGCCACCGCGCCGCGCGGGAGGGGCTGCCGCCTCCCCCCTGCGTGGGCGACACGGCGGTGTACACGGCGGCCGACAGCAGCGTCAGCCCCCCCCGCCCCAAGCTGCCGATCGCGCCGCCTCAGGAGTTCGCCGCCAGTCGCATGACGGTCGAAGGGATCGTCGAGCCGGACGGCGCGGTCCGGCAGTCGCGCGTCGTCGTCTCGGGCGGCGCCGCCGCGGATTCCCAGCTGGTGGCCGCCCTGCGACAGACGAGCTTCCGCCCGGCAGTGCGCCACGGGTGCGCCGTGCGGTTCGCCTTGCCGGTCACGGTGTCGGTCTTCTAGAGCCCCCTTCTTGATATCCGCTTGAGAGCGGCGGGCCATTCTCTGGGCGTGCACCACACGCCGGAGAGGCCCGATGCCCCGACACACCCGTAGGTCCCGCCCGCTGCGGATCGCCTGGCTCGAGGCGATCCTGCTGATCGCTCTGTTCATTCGGCTGTCGGCTCCTCTCCGGTGACGGAGCGCCTGGCCAGCATGCTCGCCCTCTTTGCCTACGCGTTCCTCTCGAACGTCGCGCTCGCGGTCGTGCCGCACGAGCCCGCCGTGCTCTGGGCGGGGCCCCGGCTCGGCGTGTGGCCGACAGCGCTCGTCGCCACCGCCGGCACGGTGCTCGCGGCCTGGGTGGACCACGCGGCGTTCGTGCCGCTGCTGACCCGGCTCGAGCAGCGGCGCGGCGCGACGCCCGGCCGGATACAGCGCTGGTTCGCCCGCGCGCCGTTCGCGATTCTCGCGGCCTCCGGGCTCACGCCGCTCCCGTTCTTCCCCTTCAAAGCGCTCGCGTTCACGACGCGCTATCCGCTCGGCCGCTACTGCGGCGCCGTCGCCGCGGGCCGCCTGCCGCGCTACCTGCTGCTCGCCTGGCTGGGCGTCGCGGTCCATCTGCCCGCGGCGCCGCTCGTCGCGCTGTTCGTGCTGCTGATGATCCCAACCGTGAGGATGCTTTATGGCCGACGCCACGCGTGAATTGACCTTCTTCCTCGCCGAGCCGGAGCGCCGGCTGCTGTGGGCCGTCGCCGCGCGGCTGCCGTCGGTGGTGCGGTCCGATCATCTCACCGTCCTGGGCGTCCTCGGCGCGACGGGCGCCGGCGCGGCGTACGCCCTGTCCTCGTTCAGCAGCGTGTGGCTGTGGGCCGCGAGCGCCATGCTGGTCGCGAACTGGCTGGGCGACAGCCTCGACGGCACGCTGGCGCGGGTGCGCCGCCACGAGCGCCCGCGCTACGGCTACTACCTCGATCACCTGGTGGACGCCTACTCGACGGTCGCGGTGGGGGTGGGCATCGGGCTTTCCCCCTACGCGAACCTGGGGATCGCGCTCGTCGCCGTGGTGCTCTACCTCGTGTTGTCGATCAACGTCTATCTCGAGTCCACGGTGTTCGGGGCGTTCCGGCTCGGCTACGGGCGGTTCGGGCCCACGGAGGCCCGGCTGATTCTGATCGGGGCCAACGGCGCGCTCGCCCTTGGGGAGGGGGGGGGGGCGGGGAGCGCGGCCATATCTACGGCAGCGAACCTGGGACTCGCGCTCCTCGCCGCGGGGATGCTGGGAATGCTAGTGGTGCGGTTCGCGAGGAATCTCCGGGACCTCCGGGCCGCGGAGCCGTATCCCGGCCGGGCCGGCGCCCGCGTTCGTTCAGCAGCTTCCGCACCCGCCGAAACCCGGCATGCCACTTCGCTCGCATGAGCGGGCGGCGTTGCGGCTTTGCGCCGCGCCGGGTGACAAGGTATATGATATCCGATGACCGAGCCCTTCCCCCGCGGCCCGCGCTTTCTGGGCATCACACCCGGATTCGCTGCCGGACTGTACGGGACCGCTGTCCTGGCTGTCGCGGTGCTCGCCTTCGGGCGGTACCTGGAGGACGACCGCTTCGCCCTGCTCGACGCCTTCGCCCTGGGGCTCCCGCTGCTCCCGCCGCTACTGCTCCTGTCTCCAACGCTCCGGCCCCGCAGCGAGCAAGCGCGGTCGCCGCTGCGGCAGCTCTGCCGTCTCAGCGCGGTCGTGCTGGCGGTGCCAAGCTTGCTGTTGCTCCTCGGCACCCTCTCCGGTGGAGGATCCTGGCGCACGGGGGCGGCCGCGGCGCTCTTCCTCGCAGTGAGCGGCGGGATCTTCTGGCTGGCGCGGACGCCACGCGCCGCGCCACTGTCGGTCTCCGCCACCGGCGAACCCTCGGCGCCCGCGCCGCCGGCCTCGCCACCGCGACTCGTCATCCTGCAGGTGCTGGGGGTGGTGCTCGGTCTCATCGCCGCGCTGGGACTGATCGCGTTGCCGGGAAAGATCGCCGGGTACGGCGGAACCTTCGACACGACCGAGGGCGTGGAGGGCGCCTATATTCTCGCCCTGGTCCTGGTACTGGGCCCGGCCGTGCCGCTCGTGATTCCCGCCTTCCGCCGCGCTTCACCCCTGTGGCAGGCGGCGGTGCGCCGCGTGACGCGTTTCGGCGGCCTCGCGCTCGCGTTCGCGGCGGCGTTCCCCGCGGTCATGTCCATAGCGATGGGGTTCATCTATTGGCAGGTGCTTGGCGCTTGGGTGATCGTCGGGCTCGGCGTTCTGATCTACTGGCGGGCCGGCCGGCTGCCGCTTGCCACCGCCCCCACACCGCCCACCCTCGTCTTCACGCAGACCATCTTCACCGTGACGCCGACCTTGATCCTGCTGATGAGTATCATGCTCAAGTTCGGCCACGGCGTTCGGTCGTACCGCCACGATACCCTGCTCGAGCTGGACCTCGAATCCGTGCAGATCGACGAAGACGAGTTCTTCAAGGACTCGAGTCACTACGCGACGCATGCCGAGCTCGTCGCGTACCGCAGCAAGGCAATGGGCTCCACCTACACGGAGTCGAGCCTCGATTCCATCGCCATCGAAGATGTTTCTCGCACCGGTTACCGCGCGACCGCGTTCCACCCGAGCAGCATGAGCGAAGTGAAGTGCGGGCTGTGGGTCGGCACGGCCGCGCCCCCGCCCGGCATGCCCAAGGCCAAGCCCGGTGAGATCCACTGCTGGCGCGCGCGGCCTGGCTAACGAGCGAGCAGCGCCCGCGCCCGTCGGTAGATCCCCAGCCACATCGCTCGCGTGAGCCTGCCAGTGTTGGTGTTCTGGCGGCTCGGATGGTAGGAGGAGATCAGCATCGTGCCGTCGAGGAGCCGGGTCACCGCCCCATGGGCGAAGTGGGGGCGCCGCGCGGGTGGGAGGCGGGCCCACCAGCCGGATGCCTTGAGAAAGCTGTCGTGGGCGATGCGCCCCAGCACGACCACGACTCGCACGCGGGCGAGCAACCGCAGCTCGTCCTCCAGGTACGGTCGGCACCGGGCCAGCTCGGCCGGACTCGGCGTGTTGTCCGGCGGCGCGCAGCGCGCCGCCGCGGTGATCCAGCAGTCAGTCAGGGCGAGTCCGTCGTCGCGGCCGGTGGCGCGGGACCGGCTGGCGAAGCCGAAGCGGTGCAGCGCGGCGTACAGCCAGTCGCCGCTCGAGTCCCCGGTAAACATCCGGCCGGTGCGGTTCGCCCCGTGCGCGGCGGGCGCAAGGCCGACCACCAGCAGCCGGGCGCGCGGATCGCCCCACCCCGGCACCGGCCGGCCCCAGTAGACCTCGTCACGGAAGGCGCGCTTCTTCTCGCGCGCCACGCGGGCGCCATAAGCGCGCAGACGCGGGCATCGGGTGCAGGCGATGATGCGGCGGGAAAGCGCCGCCGGCGTCTCTACCGGTTGGCTTTCCAGGATCCGGTGAAGCTGAACAGGCGGGTGCTGTCCCGCAGCTCGCACACGACGTGCCCGTCGATACGATCGTACGTGTCGGCGTTCACGCTCCCGTCGTACGAGCAGTTGGGGGCGACGAACTTCAGCGTGTGGCCGGCAAGGTGGCCCTGGCTGACCGGCCCGTTGTCCGAGTTGCTCACGTTGCCCTGCGGCGTCTGACAGATGCCGCGCTGGTTATAGGTCCCCGTGAACGTGGCCCCGGTCTGCACCATCTGGTAGGTCCCGGTGTCGGCGCAGGAGATGCCGTGGGTCAGGTCGGTGAACGCCTCAGTGTATTGCCAGGCGCCGCTGATGTCGGCGGTGTTCGGCTGGATGCCTCCCCGCCCGAAGCAGGCGGCGAAAGCGGCGAGCACGGCGGGGGCCGGGACGAGGAGGAAGCGCGGCATCCGTCCCATGCTGAATCGTATGGCCGGCGCTGCCGCCGTCAAGTCACGACCTGGTCAGCACCTCCTGGGCCACCGCGACCAGCTGGTCGCGCGAAAGCCGCGGGCCCTGCACGCGGGCGGGCCGGCGAATGGTCCGGAGAAAGGTGGTCACCCCGACAAGCACGTTCCCCTTGCGCACGAGCAGATCCTCCCCGTACTGCCCGTACGTGAAGGCCTCGTCGCCCAGGCCGGACACCGGCTGCTGGTTCAGCAGTCCGATCGACCCCACCTTCGTCGCCTCGAACTGCTGCATGGTGTGAGACGACCGCGAGATCATGACGATGACCAGCAGCGTGTCTCCGGCCAGCGCGTAATTGCAGATGCCCCCGGCCCCCTTGGAGGGATCGCGCGGCACCAGGTGGACGCCGGCCACACCGGCGATGCGGCCCACACGCGCCGCGGACAGCACGCGCTCGCACGCCGGGTTGATCGGCGGCGTCTGACTCGGCACCTGGAGCAGCTGCAGGAGCAGCGCGACCATCAGAAATACGCCTCCCCCCGCAGGGCGCGCCGGGTCCACACCGCTCCGAGCAGCTCCACGACCCCGAACACGAGCAGGGCCGGACGCGCGACGCGCAACGCGACCAGCACCGCCAGGGCCACGAGGAGGAAGGACCGGGTGAAGACCGTCACGTGCATGAACGGCGTCAGGTCGAGACGGGCAGCCTCGACATCGTAGACTGCGAGGACCCAGAGCAACAGCCCCACGACCTGCAGCCCCCCCCCCCCCCCCCCCCCCCCCCCCCCCCCCCCCCCGCGAAGATGAGGCTCGCGCCCAGGATCGCACGGTAGATGCCGAAAATGAGCAGGCTCTTCGCGCCGCGGTCCACCGGCTCTCCCCTCCTACGTCAGGTGCTCCGCTCCAACGCGGCGGCCCGGGACGCGACCGTGTCCAGGTCTCCACCCAGCGCGTCCATCTTGAGCTGAAAGCGGCAATCGAGCACGAGCAATCCCACCGCATAAGCGGCCAGGTTCACGCCGAACACGATCTTGAACAGGAGTGGATAGGGCACCCAGAGTCCGAAGTAGAGGGCGAACCGCTTGGCACCGGGGTCGATCTGGGAGCGGTCTACGATGCTCGTCATCAGCAGGATGGCCACGAAGGCGAGCAGCACGAGGGTCGGCGGCGCGAATCCGCCGACGGCGAAGCCCGCGAATAGGACGGCCTCGGACGCGCGATCCAGCAGCGTATCCAGCCGATGCCCCGCCGCGCTGGTGATCCCGAACTGCCGAGCGATGCCGCCGTCGAGGCCGTCGAGGACCTGCCCGAGCGCCATGAGGCCGAGTCCGAGGCCCAGCCGTCGGGCGGCGATGGCGCCCGCCGCGCCGACGCTGACGGCGAACGCCGCCCACGTGACCTGGTTCGGCGACAGGCCGAGGCGCAGGTGCACGAAGCGCAGCACCGGCCGGACGGTCCGGTCTACCGTCGTGCGAAGAACGCGATCAAGTTCATGCATAGCAGCGCCGCGGCGACGACACCTTCCTTCAGCTTGTCCGGCACCTTCACCAGCCAGCCTCGAGTGACGCGCGTCGAGTACGGAAAGAAGGGCATCTTCTCGTAGCTCATGCTGTAGTCCATCGCCAGGTGCACGGCGAAGAACATCACCGGGATCACCGTGCCGAGCAGGAAACACAGCGGGAGGATCCAGAGCAGCGCCACCGGCTCCTGCAGCGACGAGCGCCAGTAGTAGCCCCGCTGGTTCTTCAACCCCACCGCGCGCAGGTAGAACGGTGCCTTGAGGGCGTGGTCCGCATCGACCCCGACGCCGAACACGTACGCGAGCGCCGCCTCGGGCCCGTGGAGATTGAGGGCCTGCACCCCCAGCGTGGTGGCCAACACGTGGGTGACGACCGTCATCTCAGGTCGCCTCCGTGGAGGCCGGAGCGGGGGCCGCCCCCCGGCGTCGGCCGGTGCCCCAAATGAGTCCCAGCCCGGCGGCGATGCCGGCGAGATCCCGCACTCGGCTCACCAGGGCGGCATAGACGCCCAGCGCGGGATCGACCCCGACCAGCGGGAACAGGAAGTAGAGCGAGCCTTCCTTCGCCCCCAGCTCGTAGGGGAGGACGAAGAGCGTGTTTCCGACCAGAGAGGCAAGGGCCCCGATGGCGAAGGCGCGTGGCAGCCCGATATCCACTCCGACGCTGAGCAGGATCAGGAAGTACTCCGACATCAGCAGGCTCCGGCCCAGATACTCGAGCAGGAGCGCCAAGAAGAACCGCCGGCGGTCGTTGTGGTAGAACCGCGTGATCTGCTCGTCCATGAGCGCCAAGGTTGGGCGGCTCGCCTCGAATCGACGGGCCACACGGTCGACCACCGGCAGGCGGTGGAGCAGGTCGAGCAGCCGCTCCAGCCCCCCGTGCCGATGCGCCCAGAACAGCACCAGCGTGATCAGCAGCAACCCCGCACAGGCGACCGCGATCGCCCCGCGCAGGGCGGGTTCGGGCGGCAGCAGCAGCAGGGCGAGCAGGAGCGCCGTCAGGCTGGTCAGCACCATCCCGAGGCTGTGCAGCATCTGGTAGAGCACCACGAAGCCCGCCGCGCGCCGCACGCCCAGCCAGTTCGAGAGCGCGGCGACCTTGTAGGGCTCCCCCCCCAGGTTCACCATCGGCGTGATGAAATTGATCGAGAAGCCCGATACCGTGATGGCGTACAGTCGCCAGAAGGTCGGCCGCGTAGGCTCGTCCGCGAGGATCAGCCACGACGCCCCGGCGTGGCACAGGTACACCACGGCCGTCAAGAGCAGCAGCGGCAGGAACATCCACCCCGTCTGGCGGGCATTCACGAGGATCGCGGGCAGCCCGATGCGCGCCACGAAGAAGGCGAAGAGCGCTCCGCCGCAGGCGAAGAAGAGGAGCTGGAGCTTGCGGTTCACCAGATCCCTGCGAGCGACCGCCGCCGGCCCGTCGCCGCCGCCTCGTAGGCGGCCTCGAGCACCACGGCCACGCGCCGGATGTCGTCCAGGTAGCCGTCCGCCTCGCCGCGGTCCAGCGCCGCGACGAACCCTGCGAACAGGCCGCCGAACCACGCCGGGTAGGCGGACTTCTGCAGGGCCGCGGTGACGTCGCGGCGCTCGACCCCCCCGGCGCGCACCAGCCGCAGCTCGCCCCCGGCCAGCTCAATCATCCCCGCC
The DNA here is from genome assembly GCA_003223415.1 of Gemmatimonadota bacterium. Classification (GTDB taxonomy): domain Bacteria; phylum Gemmatimonadota; class Gemmatimonadetes; order Gemmatimonadales; family GWC2-71-9; genus 13-1-40CM-70-15. Next base: position 9,964 of record QHUY01000117.1, on the reverse strand, counting down.
TCACCCACGAACCGCACCACGGTCTCGCGCCGGCCCGCGGCCCACGTCAGCAGCAGCGTCGCGACCCGATCCGGATACTCGAGCACAACGGACGCTGTGTCCTCGACGTCGTAGTCCCGGTGACGCAGCCGGCCCGTCCACGCGGCGATCGTGGTGGGCGGCCCGGCGACGTCGAGCAGCTGGTAGACGACGTGCGCGCCGTGGTCGACCAGCACGCCGCCCCCACTCGCGACGCGGGTGCCGCGCCACGGCGGGCCCCCCCCCCCGCCCTGCAGTGCGGCCCGCGCGCCGGGATCGGCCGCCTGGCGATACACCGCGAATTCGGCCAGGTACCAGCGCCCGATCGCCTCGGCGCGCAGCCACTCGGCGATCTGCCGCCACACGGGGTTGAACCGATACTGATGGCACGGGGCGAGAATGCGACCGTGCCGCCGGGCCGCGCGCGCGAGGCGCTCGGCCTCGGCCCCCGTCAAGGCGACCGGCTTCTCGCACAGCACGTGGTAGCCCTGCTCGAGACCCCACAGCGCCAGGTCGATGTGCGTCGCCGTCGGCGTGCAGATGTCGATGAAGTCGATCGGCTCGAGAAGGGCGAGCTGCTCCGGACTCCCCAGCAGGGGGAGGCCGTCCAAGGAAGCGGCGTCCGGCCCCGCGTCCACGCAGGCCACCAGCTCGACGCGCTCGCGCAGCTCCGGCGTCTCCCGGAACGCCGGCAGGTGGCCGGTGCGCGCCACGTTGCCCGACCCGATGATCGCCCCACGGTAGCGCCGCCGCTCGACGGCCTCAGGCATACACGCTCTCGGCTTCTCCGAGCGACTCCCGCAGCGCGGTCGCGTTCCCTTCGTGCCGCAACACCAGCACCAGGAACACGACGTTCATGACCGACGCTTCCGCCCACAGATACACGGCGGGGTGGCCGGCGATCGCCGTCACGCCGACCAGGGCGAACCGGATGTTCTGGCCGAGCCACGCGCACACCGGGAGCAGCGGACCCTGCAGCTCCTGGTATTCCGCGCGGAACGCGTCCGCAATCGGCGTCCGGCGCAGCGACCGGATCAGCCGCACGGTCCGGGGGAGGAGCCGGGCCTGCCGCCCGACGTAGTCGCGGTAGACGCGGGCGGCGAACCGGGCGGGGGGGGGGGGGGGGGGCGCGTCGCTGAAATCTTCCGGGAGATCCAGCTCTCCGGCTCGCGCAGTCGCGAACAGGTAGGCGTTGCGGATGAAATCGACCGCCGCGCTCTGCAGCGAATGGCTGAGGGCGGCCATCGCGCCGAGGAGCAGCGCGGCCCAGCCGCTGCCGGCGAGAAACAGGCGGATGACCAGGTGCACGTAAATGTTGATGCCGCGCAGGTTGTCGCCGATGCCGTCGAGCGTCCGGCCGAACCGCGTGGAGGTCCCTCGCAGCCGCGCGAGCTGACCGTCCGCACTGTCGAGCACGTCGGACACGATGAGGAGCGCGAAGCCGAGCGCGTTCCGCCGCCAGTCGACGTACACGAACAGATGCCCGCCGACGAGGCCGACCATGAGGGCCCAGAGGGTGACCTCGTCGGCCGACACGCTGGAGGGCTGCAAGGCCCGCGCGAGGCGGACGCCCAGCGGTCGGTAGAACCGCAGGTCGACCCATTCCTCGACGGCGACGCCTTTATGCGCGAGCGCGGTCGGCGGCTTCACACAGCACGTCCTGCATGGTCGCCAGCGCCGCCATCGCTTGCTCTTCCCGGATGACGAGCGGCGGATTGATCCGCACTTCGGGATTGTAGATCATGGCGATCACGCCGCGCGCCAGCAGCGTGTCGAACACCCAGCGCGTCGCCGCCTTGTCGAGCAGCTTCCGCGTCCCCGGAACCACCAGGTCCATGCCCAGCATGAGCCCCCGGCCGCGCACGTCGCTCACGATCGGGATGTCGCGCTCCCAGCGCTTCATCTCGGCGAGCATGGTTTCGCCGACGCGCCGCGCGTGCTCGACCAGACCCTCCTCGAGGATGGTCTCGACGGCGATCCGTGCCGCCGCGGCGGCAAGCGGATTGCCGCCGTAGCTCGACGAGCTACCGCTCGGGTTGGCGAACGGCTTCGCGAACGCCACGTCCTCCCGCGCGATGATCCCGCTCATCGGGAACCCGCCCCCGAACCCCTTGCCCACCGTGAGGACATCCGGCAGCACACCCTCGTGTTCGATCGCGAACATCTTGCCCGTGCGGCCGAACCCCGTGAGCATTTCGTCGCAGATGAGCAGGGCCCCGAGCTCGTCGGCCAGCCGGCGCAGCATGCCGAGATAGCCGGGGGGCGGGACCACATTCCCCGCCGTGCCCTGGATCGGCTCGACGAGGATCGCGGCCACGTTGTTCGCCGTCTCGACCTCGATCTTCTTGCGCAGGAATTCGACGCAGTGCCACTCGCACGACGGGAACGTCTTGTCGAAGGCGCAGCGCGCGCACCCCGCGTAGGGGGTCAGGTAGGCCCCCGGCATCAGCGGCCCGAGCTGGTGCTTGAAGCTGCTGCCGAGCAACGGCAGGACGCCGCCCGTCTTGCCGTGGAAGCCGCCCCAGAAGCCGATCAGCTCCTGGCGGCGGGTCCGCGACTTGGCGAGCCGGACGGCCGCCTCGACCGCCTCGGCGCCGCTCGAGTAGAACTGCGTCCGATTGAGGTCGCCGGGCGCGATCTCGGCCAGGAGCTTCACCAGCGCCGCCCGGTGCTCGGTCGTGAAGCTCCCGACGTGGATCCGCGCGACCTGCCGCTGCAGCGCGGCCACGTACTTGGGATGCGCGTACCCCAGACTCGCCACCCCCACGCCGGCGAGGAGGTCGATGTACGCGTTGCCGTCGACGTCGTAGAGCAACGCGCCTTCGCCCCGATCGATGCACAGCCGGCTGAACAGCGCCACGCTCTGCGTGCCGGGCGCCAGATACTGCGCCTCCGCCGCGAAGATCGCCTCGGACTTCGGCCCCGGCACCAGAATCTGGCGGACGGTGGTCACCGCGGTTCCCCCCCCCCCTTTTCCTCGAGACGATCACAGACGTAGCCGGCGATGGCCCGCGCCGCGTCCTCCCGGAACGGTGCGAAACTCGGCCAGTCGTTGATGTCGATCAGCACCGGGCGGCCGGGACGGGGAACGGCGACGTCCCCGCCGAACACCTCCAGCTCCAGCTGCGCCGCTGCGTCGAAGGCCAGCGCCTTGAGCCGGTCCTCATCGACCCGCAGGTCCGCGGACGCGGCTGCGCCCCCCCCGTTGACCGCCGGGTACCAGCGGAAGAATCGGCCGTCCGCCACCGCGTAGAATTTCACGATAGGCCCCGGGACGTGCTGTTGTAAGGCCACCCACGGGATGCCACGGTCGGCAAATGCCGCCATCGCCGCAGGCACCTCCACCGCCGGGACGCTCACTACGTCTTCCGGCCGCTCCGCGTGGACGTCACCACGCTTGATCCAGATTCTCTCTCCCGCTTCCTCACCGGCGAGCTCCCGCAGCGCATCGGCGGGCGCCGCCGCGGTGCTCGGCAGGATGAGGGTGCGGGGAAACGGCAGTGCTCCGCCGGCCAGCCGCTTCACCAGGCGGTGCCGGTGGCAGTTGAGCACGCTGGACGGACGGTTGACCACGATCGCCCCGTCGGCCTCGAGCGGCATGAGCTGCTCGGAGGCCAGGGCCCCCTGGCACATGTTGAGATAGAGGTGGGCGGCCGGGAGATGGCCGTTCGCGACCTCCATCTCGCTCGTTTTCACCAGTCGCCAGCCCCTCCCCTGGTGCGCTAGGTGGGCCAGGGTCGCCTCGAGGATCGCGCTATCGTTGCTGCGATGCTGCAGCGGCGAGTAGATCGGGTTGCGGGAGATTGCGACTACGTCCGGCACACCACACGTCCCTCCTGCCTCGATGTTCAGGTTACAGGCCTGCGGCGCTGAGCCAGCGATTCGCCTCTTGCAGATCCGACGGGCGGTCCAAGTCGATGATCTTCTCGACCTCCACCGTCGCGACACGAGCCCCCTGCGCGACAAGCCGCTGCAGGAATCCCCGCATCCGCTGCACCCCGTCGCGGACGGCCTCGGCGGCCGCGAGGCGGGCCGAGGGGTTGAAGCCGTAGACGCCTCCCGTGACGACGGCGGGCCCGGTGGCGACCTCCCCGAGGCCGCGTACGACCCCCGAAGCATCCCGGCTTACGTAGAGTGGAGACTCGTCGTTCACGAATGGCGTCACAATTAGCACCGCGTCCACACCTCCGGCCAGGGATGTCCCGGTGGCCGCGTAGACCGCGCGCCAGCTCTCAGGTGGCATGATTGTGTCCACCAGGCTGCAGAACACCGGTCCGGGGGGCACCAACGCCAGGCCCGCCGCCAGGGTGTGTGCCGACGTGGGCGTGTGACAGGGCTCGACCCGAAGCGGCCGGCCCACGTCACAC
>QHUY01000117.1:0-5541 GCA_003223415.1 Gemmatimonadota bacterium | reverse complement strand
CTTCCACCAGCGGTTTGGGCGCCGCGACGCCTCCCCCCCCCCCCCGGGTCAGCCGGGACCCCTCGCCGCCTCCCAGGACGAGCCCGTGCCCTTAGCGCTCCCTCCGGGGAGGGGAAAGGAGCAGGTCTTCCAGCTCCTCGATCCGTTCTACCCTGGCGGTTGGCGGCCCGTCCGGGGGCTGCGTCCGACCGGCGGGTGCCACCCAAACGGTCCTCATGCCGAGCCCTGCCGCGGGACGGATGTCGGCCGCAAGATTATCGCCGATCATCCAGGCCCGGTCGGGACGCGTCTCGAGGGCTGCCAGCGCGTGGAGAAAGATGCGCGGGTCGGGCTTGCTGATCCCCAGGACGCCTGAGTCGACTGTGACGGTGAACAGGCGTATGAGGTCAAGTTCTGTCAGGCAAGGGTCGAGGTTGCCGGTGAAGTTGGAGACCACCGCGAGCCGGTAGCCGGCGGCCAGACGCTCCAGCACGGGGCGGTGTCGCCGGACGGTCGCGAGCGCCTCGGCATGGAATGGATCCGCCAGGCGTGTCGGCGCGATGCGGGCTGCTTCGGAGGCCGGCAGCAGCGTGCACAGCAGCCGTGCGTGGGCGTCGATGGTGGCCCGGAAGCCAAGGGCGCGAATCTCGGGAAGCCTGCCGAGCGCGACGTCGGCGGCGGTGACGAGCGGCTCGAACGCCGGGTAGGGGAGCGCCCCGCCGGCTGCGCGGTACGCCTCGTAGAACCGGGGCGCCCAATGCACGCCGTCCGCGTCGATCGTGCCGCCGAAATCCAGCAGCAGCGCTTCAGTTTCAGGCCGCGCGGTCACTGAGGCTAATCTGGAAGGCTCGTCGGGGTTCAGGAAGGAGGACCCGTGTGGCTGGCGTTGGCCGCGGCGCTCTTGGCGGATAGCACGCAAGATCTTCGGGTTGTGGTCTGGCGCGCCGAATCGCTGCACGTGGTGACCGCCGGGCGTGGGGACCCCGTGGTGCTGGTGCCGGGCCTCTTCGGCTCGGCGTTCGGGTTTCGCAAGCTCGTCCCGCTGCTGACCGGGGCCGGGTACCGCACGATCATCGTGGAGCCGCTCGGGATCGGATCGTCAAGCCGGCCCGAGCACGCGGACTACTCCCTCGGGGCGCAGACCGAGCGCGTGGCGGCCGTGCTCGACTCGCTCCGTGTCGAGGACGCGTTCGTCGTCGGCCACTCGATGGGGGGCGCGATCGCGTTCCGACTGGCGTTCCGCCATCCCGCGTTGGTGCGCGCGCTCATCTCCATCGAGAGCGGGCCCACGGAGGCCGCGGCCACGCCGGCGTTCCGCCGCGCCATGCGCTTCGCGCCGTGGATCAAGATCTTCGGCGGCATCCGGCTGATCCGCCGGCTGATCCGCCGCAACCTGATCTCGTCCTCCGGCGACACGACGTGGATTACGGATAGCGTAGTGACCGGGTACACAGCCGGCGCCGCCGCGCATCTGGATGCGACGCTGAAAGCGTTCCTCGGGATGGCGGCGGCGCGGGAGCGTTACAAGCTGGAACCGCATCTGGCGGAAATTCGCTGTCCGGTGCGCCTCGTGGTCGGCGGCGCGCGCCACGATGGAGATGTGGGCGCCGCCGAGGTAGTGTTGTTGCGCGGCCGGGTGCACGTGTTCGCGCTGGACAGCGTGCCCGGCGTGGGTCATTACCCCCAGGAAGAACAGCCGCAGTCGGTGCTCGACGCGGTGGCGCGCGCGCGGGTGAGCACGGCCGGAGCGCCACGCCGCGGCGAATGAGAGTGGGCGTCCCCAACCAAACGGGAGCAAGGACACTGCATGCGCATCGCGCTGGTCGCTGAGGACTACTACCCGCAGCTCGGCGGTGTGCCCGAGCACGTCCACAACCTGGCGCGCCAGCTGCTCGCCTGGGGGCACTACGTCACCATCGTGACATCACACATGGATGGGGCGGGGCCCGATCCCGCCTTTGTGCGGCGCATCGGGACGAGCCGCGTCATCTACGCGAACGGCGGCGTGTCGCGCATCACCACGGGATGGGGGCTGCAGCGCCAGCTCGAAGAATGCTTCCGCGCCGGTCGCTACGACGTCGTGCACGTCCATGGCGGTCTGGCGCCGACGTTCGGGATTCTCGCCCCCTGGGCGGCGTTTCGCGCGGGCATCCCGGTCGTGGCGACCTTCCACTCGTGGTTCGAGACCTCGCCCTCGTACCGGGTGTTGCGCGCCCCGGCGCAGCGGCTGTTGGACCGGCACGCCGCGACCATCGCGGTCAGCCAACCGGTCGTGGACGTGATGTCGCGCTATTTCCGCGCGGACTGGCAGGTGATCCCGAACGGCGTAGACGTCTCGTTCTTCCAGCCGAACGGCCGGCGCCCGACGGACGCCCTGACGCAGGGTCCCCGTCTCCTCTTCCTCGGTCGCATCGAGCCGCGCAACGGGCTCGGCACGCTGCTGCGAGCGATGCCGGCGATTCTCGCCAGCTTCCCGCGTGCCCGGCTGTTCGTCGCGGGCGACGGCCCGTGGCGGCGGTTCTACGAATGGCGGGCGCGGCGGTTGGGAGAGAGCGTCCGCTTCGTCGGCCAGGTGCTGGCCGAGCGACCGGAGTATTACGGGTCGGCCGACCTGTATCTCTGCCCGACGCGGATCGCCTCGTTCGGTGTGACGCTGCTCGAAGCCATGGCCTGCGGCACGCCGATGATCGTGGCGGACAACGCGGGCTATCGCTGGCTGGTGGGGGATGGCCGCGAGGCGGTGCTGTTGCCGAAAGATCAGCCGACAGCGTGGGCGGCCACGGTCATCGAGCTGCTCGCTGATCCCGCGCGCCGGCGGCGCATGAGCCGGGCCGGCCTCATCAAGGCGATCCGGTTCGCCTGGCCCGTCGTGGCCCGCCAGGAGCTGACGGTGTACGAGCGCGTCGCGCGATGACGACCGCCGTCGTGCTTCACAGCACCAGGCGCATGCGCGACACGGGAACGCGAACGCCCTGAGGCAGGGCGAGCTCGAAGCGTTCGGTGACCGTGAACCCGGAGGCGAGATAGAGCGGCTCGCCGGGCAGGGTGGCGACGAGCTCGAGAGACCGGAACCCGGCCGCTCGAGCGCCCTTGAGACACTCGGCGATGAGCCGGCGCCCGAGACCGCGTCGCGCCATGCGTGGGTCGACGAAAAACGCCCTGATGCGCGCCGCTTCGGCCGCCGCATCGAGCAGGGGATCGGGTCCGACCTTGGTTTGGTCGCCGCCGAACAGCGTCCGCCGCTTGCTCCAACCGCCGCAGGCCACCACTTCCCCTTCGAGCTCGATCAAGAAGTACGTCCCGTCGGCGATGAGTTGACTGTCGACGCCGAACACGTAGCGAATGGCCGCCTCGGTCTGCGCGGGCGTGTAGTATGGCGCGCTGAGCGCCCGAGCCGACCGTACGATGAGGTCTTGCAAGGCGGGCACATCGGCGGGTTGCGCTGGGCGAAGGTTCAGGGAGCCTGCACCTCACCGGCGATGCGACCTGCGACGCGAAAGTCCGGGTGCCGACGCAGGTGCCGACGCATCAAGCGGCGATGAGGAGTTCTAGAAGTGCCTTGCTCATGAAGCCTCCCCCCCCCAGGGTCGGGCTGCGCGGCGAGTCGTCAAGGTAGGCGCTGAACATGGGCAGCGAACTCAGAGCCACTAGCGGGTAGTGAAGCAACGGGTCGAACAGAATACCTCCCAGTCGGTGATCGCGCGCCGCCTGCTCTGCCAAGTCGAATAACCCATCGATCGTGGGTAACCTGGCCGCTGAGCCGGGCACCGGTTGACCGGTGGCAGCGAAGACGGCGGACACCACCGTGTCGTTGCGTACCTCGAGCTTCATCTGTTGGCCTTCAGTGCAGCAGATGAAGAAGCCGATCTCTGTGTAGTCGTAGGAGTAGTTCCGCAGGCCTTGGCGTGACCACATGGCGCGCTGTGCGAGCATATCGTCGAGGGTTGGGCTCCCGAGGTTGCCACAGGCGACCGTAGCAAGAGTGAGGAGAGCAAGCGTCGCAAGGCGGACCGGAGCTCGATGCACGAGGGCCTCTGTGAGAGCCGTCGCTTTTACGATGGAAGCGTTGTCCAGTTCACCGCAAGGGGGGACACTCAACTAGACTGCGGCGCCGACGCGACAAGGTCGCGCTCTATTGCTCCACACGTTGCCCGTTTCGCGAGCGAAACTGGCGACTACCCATGTGCGATCGGTCGAAAGCGTCGCGATGAGGGGCTCATCCACTGCTCGCGAAGCGCTGTAGTACGTGATGCCGTCTCTCTAGCCGCCATAGCTTGTGCCTCCTCGGCCACTAGTCTTCGACGCCACCCAGTTCAGTAGCATGAGGCAAGGGACGACATAGGGAAATATGCCGTAAAACGTGTCACTGACGGAGTGGGAGTGACGATCCACGGCGACGAAGACTTGGATGCAGAAGACGGTGACGAGGAGGAGCAGAAGAACGCCCTGCCAGGAAGCGGGACGATAGATCCAGCCCCAGGGTCGAAACCAAATGTGTGGCATAGTTTCTCCGATAGTGGTCGATTCGGCCTATAAGCCGCGCACGCTTCCTGCTCGTTGCTGGGTCCTGGCGCGCTCGTTACCCCAGTTGTATCTCCGGTGGGACCTCGGGATTCATCAACGAGGCACCGCCATCCGCGTAGATCACCTGTCCTGTTATCCAGGCCGCTTGCTCCGAACAGAAGAGCGTCACCACGTTGCCGACGTCCTCCGGCGTTCCCAAGCGCCCCATGGGCGTCCACCCGCGCACGTGCCAATTCCTGATGAGATCCTGGGCCTGAGGTGGCAGCGTGTTCAATACGCTGTTCTCTGTCCACCCGGGGCTGATTGCGTTCACTGTGATGCCGCGTTTGGCGAGTGCCACCGCGAAATAACGCACTAGTGACTCGAGCGCCGCCTTGGCTGAGCCCATGCCTACCCAAGGTTGCAGTCCGCCCGTGCGGCTCCCCTCAGCGTAGGTGAGGGCGAGTATTCTCCCTCCGCTGCTCATAAGCGGAATCGCCTCGCGCACTCCGACTAGAAACGCCTTCGCCTGGGAATCGAAGGCCGTGTCCCACTGCACTAGGGTGATGTCCAAGGGCGCCTGGAAAAAGGCGGGTACCTCCGGCCGGGCGTTGCTCACGAAAACGTCGAGCTTCTTGAATTGCGTCTGGACCTTGCGGAACATCTGCTTGATCTCGTCTGGACGCGACACATCGGCTTGGACAACGAAACCGTCAGAACCGCGTTTGCGGACTTCAGCGAGCGTGTCGTTGGCGGCACGCTCGTTCTGGTAGTAGTGGACGGCGATCTTGAGGCGCTGCTCCGCCAGCTTCAGCGCGATTCCTCGGCCAATGCCACGGGAGCTTCCAGTGATCAAGGCATGTTTGCCATCGAGGGGCATATCAACCTCCTCTTAGAGCGCGGCCTAACGAGTCATTAGACTGCATACGACGGGTTGCTCCTCGCAGTCTAATTTCGGTTGTTGAGAGGCACATCGGTCAAGAATGCAGCAAGCCGGCCCCTCGGACCAGGGCGTTTCCACCTCATGCAGCAGTGGAAAAAGAGACACTGTCCGTCGCG
>QHUY01000008.1:23126-25974 GCA_003223415.1 Gemmatimonadota bacterium | reverse complement strand
CCCGTGGGTGGACGCCCTGCGTCGACTCGACGAGCCTGGGGCGGCCGCGCTGTTGCGGCCCTCCAAGGGGGCCCACGTCGCGGTGCCCCGCGCACGGATCGGCCACACCAACGCCATCACCCTCATGTCGCCCCTCGACGGTCGCGTGATGTTCGTGCTTCCCTGGGGCGACCTGAGCTACATAGGCACGACCGAGACCGACGACGCGAGTCCCCCCCACCCCGACGCGACGTACGCCTCCCTTGCCGACGTCGTGTACCTGTTGCGCTCGGCGAACGCGCTGTTCCCCAACGCCCGTCTCGCCCCACCGGACGTCCGCTCAACGTGGGCCGGGCTGCGACCGCTGCTCGCGCCGGACAAGGAACTGTCGGCCTCCCAGGTGTCGCGCGAACACCGGGTGGTGGAGAGCGCGAGCGGGCTGATCACCATCGCGGGCGGCAAGCTGACGACCTATCGCGTGATGGCGCGTGACGTCGCGGACCGCGTGGGACAGCGCCTCCGCGCCCTCGACGGCCGCCCGCTCCCGCCGCGCGCCCGCACCGACGCGCTGGTGCTGCCCGGTGGCGAAACGGCCGATCTCGAGGGCCTCGTGAAGGCGGCGAAGCAGCGGGGGGTCTCGGATGCCACGGCGCAGCACCTGGTGGCGAAGTACGGCAGCGAGTCGGCGGCGGTGTTGAACCTGGTGGACCACGATCGGGCGCTCGGGGCCGCGATCCTCGCGGGCCGCCCGGAGATCTGGGCCGAAGTGACGCACGCGGTGGAGCGGGAGATGGCGCTGCGGCTCTCGGATGTGCTGATCCGGCGCCTGCACCTCTTCTACGAGGCGCCGGGCCAGGCGGCCGCTGCAGCCGTGTCCGTTTCCGAACGGTTAGCCGCGCTGCTCGGCTGGGACGCCACCCGGCGCGCCGAGGAGGTCGCCGATTACCAGCGGGAGGTGGAGCGGTCGCGAGCCTACCTGAAGGACGTCGCCGGCACGCGCAGAATCACGGCTTGACGTGTACCCGGGGCCGGGGCACGCGGATGTGCACCGCCCGCTCGTCGCCGTCGTCCCCGATCTGCCGCAACGCCCATTTCGCGACGTTCCGCACCTCGGCCGACCGATCGTCGGTCGCCGCTTGGAGCGCGGGCAGGGCGCGCGGGCTCTCGATCTCTCCCAGCGCCCACGCCGCGGTGGCGCGCACGTCCTCGTCCTCGCTCTTCAGCGCGGCCGCGAGCGGCTCCACGGCGTCGGCGTCCTGGATCTCTCCCAGCGCCCAGGCCGCCAGTCGCCCCACCTCCGGGGCCGTGTCCTTCAGCGCCGTGGCGAGTGGTGATACAGCCTGGGAGTTCCCGATTTCGCCCAGCGCCCACGCAGCTGTGCTGCGCACGTCCACATCCTGGTCATGCAGGGCGCCGGCGAGCGGCATCACGCCGCTGGCGTCCCCGATCTCGCCGAGCGCCCACGCTGCGGTGCGGCGCACGGCCGCCTCGGCGTCGTGGAGCGCGGTGGTCAGGGGACGCACCGCTGTGCCGTTGTCGATCTCGCCGAGGGCCCAGGCGGCCATCCGGCGCACGCCCTGGTCACGGTCGTTCAGGGCGGCGGTGAGCGCATCGATCGCCCGGGCATTATCGATCTCCCCCAGCGCCCAGGCTGCCGTCCGGCGCACCGGGGGGCTTGGGTCCCGCAGGGCGCCGACCAAAGGCTCGATGGCGGCGGTGTTCTCCAGGCCGCCGAGGCCGCGCGCGGCCATGATGCGCACACCGGGGTCTTCGTCCTTCAGAGCGTCGGAGAGCGGCCGCAGCGCGCGCGCGTCTCCGAGCTCAACCATGCCCAACGCCCCGGTCTCCCGCAGCCCGGCGCTGGGATCGCGAAGCAGTGCGGCGAACAGCTCGTACGTCCCGGGCGCTGCGGCATTCCCCAGCGCTCGCGCGGCCAGGTTGCGCACGCAGCGGCTCTCGTCCCGGAGCACGGCGCGATACGCGCCCAGCGTACCCGGATCAATGGATTTCTCGAACCGCAGGCCATGCCGGATGTGGATGCGTGGCTCGGAGCCCCATGAGACGTGCGGCATCGGCATGGGAATCGGCACCGGCATCGGCATCGGGAGGTCGTCGGACCAGTCGCCGCCGAAGCGGCCTTGGTTCAGCACAGTCCGGGCTGCGAGCTCGCAGACGGCAGGGTCGGCGCTCTTAAGAAGCGCGAGCAGCCGAGCTGTGGCCGCGGAATCCCTCGGGGCGGCGGCGGCGGACAGAATCGACAGGACCACGGCAGCGATCATCATCGGAGCCTCGGGCGCAGGAGTTCTCAGGCGATGGTACCACAGGTATGGATGATCGGGCCGGCCAGAAGGTTGCCCCGGGTGGCGACGACCCGAAAAGCCTGTATAATCTGCCCCGTGACGCCGTGGGCACGTTGCTGGCTGCTGCTGGGCATGGCGACCGTGGTCGCCTGTGCGGGCGAACGGCCCGCGCCGCCGGGCGGGTCCGTCTCCCGAGGACCGGCTGACTCCCTGATCCCGTCCGGCCCGCTCGGCGCCGCGATCCGCCGCGGCCGCGCCTTGATGCTCGCCACGCGGGACAGCCTGGCGGCCCATGTCGGCAACCGGTTGCGCTGCGTGAGTTGCCACCTCGACGAAGGGCGGCGGCCGACGGGGTCGTGGGTGGGAGTGTTCGCGCGCTTCCCGCAGTACCGCGCCCGCAGCGGCACCGTGGAGACGATCGAGTACCGGATCAACGACTGCTTCCGACGCAGCATGAACGGGACGGCGCTGGACCCGGGAGGCGCGGATATGCGCGATATGGTCGCCTACTTGGCGTTCTTGTCGCGGGACGCCACCGTGGCACCGCCCCCCCCCCCCCCCCCCCCCCC
>QHUY01000008.1:0-23109 GCA_003223415.1 Gemmatimonadota bacterium | reverse complement strand
GGGCGGCATTCACGGCCGACCCGGCTGCGGGGGCACTGGTCTACGCGGGCGTCTGCGCCAAGTGCCATGGACGTGACGGCCAGGGAACGGCGGTGGCGCCGCCACTGTGGGGCCCCGGGGCCTACAACATCGGTGCCGGGATGAGCCGCGTCCGGACGGCCGCGGCGTTCGTTCGCGACAACATGCCGTTCGACCAGCCCGGCACGCTCTCCGACCAACAGGCATTGGACGTCGCGGCGTATGTGAGCGGACGGCCCCGGCCCGATTTCGCCGGTAAGGAGCGCGATTGGCCCAACGGCGATCCGCCGCCCGATGTCGCGTATCCCACGTCGGCGGCCCAACGAAAGACGACGACCGCGCCCGCTGTTGGGGTGCGGCCCCGGTAATTCCACTTCATCACGTGAAGGAGCAGACGATGTTCGATCTCCCGAAGTACACGACCCCTCGCCGCGGCTTCCTCGGCAAGCTGGCGGCCGCGGCCGCACTCGGCGTGACCAGCCTCACCCCGCTGCGGTTGGAGGGCCAGCCCGAGCCGCGGCGCGAGCGCGGCACCGATCCGTCGTTCGAGGCGTGGCTGAACAAGATCACGGGCAAGATGCACAAGATGATCTTCGACGCGCCGGAGGTGAACCAGGGCATGCCGGTGGTCTGGCCGCGCGTCTGGCTGAACAGCAACAACGACAACTACGGGACGACCGACGCCCAGAACAGCGCCGTGATCGTGCTGCGCCACGCGGCCATTCCGCTCGCGATGCAGGACGCGATGTGGGCGAAGTACAAGCTCGGCGAAGTGTTCAAGCTCAACGATGCGGCGACGAACGCGCCAGCGGTAACGAACATCTTCGCCAAGGAGCTCCCATTGCCGTTGCCCGGCACGGGGATGGTAGCACTGCTCGCCAAGGGCGCGCTGTTCGGCGTGTGCAACGTGGCGATCACGATTTACAGCGGCGTCGTGGCCAAGAACATGAACTTGGACGCCGCGGCGGTGAAGCAGGATTGGATTGCGAACCTGCTCCCCGGCGTCCAGGTCGTGCCGTCCGGCGTCCTGGCGGTGAGCCGGGCGCAGGAGAAGGGCTGCGGGTACTGCTTCGCGGGCTGACGCCCGTGGCACCACCGTCAAAGGCTGGGGGCCGCTCGCGCACGCGGGCGGCCCCGCTACTTCCACCCCCGCAAACTCCGCACGAAATCGTGCAGCACCAGGAACTTCTCGAACACGACCACGCCCTTGCGCTTGCGCCCGAACTCGCCGAACAGCTCGCGTAGCCGCCCGCGCCGGGCGACGTAGAAGCGGAACGTCTCGGCGAAGTCCTCCTGGGGGTGGGTACCGGCGTAGGCGCTCACGTAATCCGCCAGCGTCGTCGCCACCCCGCGCCGCTCGAAGTCGACCCAGTGCTCGTCCGCCACCCGGTAGGCCATGCGCACCTCGCCGAACGCGCGGCGGAACCGTCCCCTCCGTGTCCAGGTCCAGTGGTGGTACAGGAAGGAATGCCCCAGCTCGTGGAGCAGCAGGCCGGTCAGCATGTTCCAGGAGATCTCGTCGCGCCGCCGCTTGCCGAGCACGTAGCGGCGATCGATCTCGATGATCTTGGGCGCATCGGGGGCGACGCCGGACACCCCCGGGCGCAGCAGGATGCGGTAGCTCCAGTCGCGGATGCGTGAGACGACCAGCAGGCGTCGCGCGCGGCGCAGCGCGCGAGGAATGAGGTCGCGCCCGGTGGCGTCCGCGCCGCACCAGGGGCACGTGTCCATCCAGTCGTCGACCCCCTTGTCGCAGTGCGGGCAAATGTTCTCGAAGTGATCGTAGCGCCAGCTCTGCTCCCGGCCGCACCAGGGGCAGTAGGTCATCGGGTACTGCACGCCGCCGCCGCAACCCCAGTCGCAGCGCGCGTGATACTTGAATCCCTTCGGCGCCTTCAGCGGCTCCGAGCTGGAATCGGCATCGGCGATGTCCCGGCCGCACCAGGGGCAGAACGAGAACTTGTCCGACACCATCCAGCGGCAGTAGCGGCACTCCGTGCCGGTGATGCGCTGGGTGTCGCGCCACTCGAGCCGGCGACCGCAGTTGGCGCAGCAGGCCCAGAACGGCTCGAGCTCGGCGCGGCACGTCGCGCAGCGGACCTCGGGCCTGGGTACTTCGCGACGCAGGCGGGGACTCATCGCGCGCCCGGTGTCATCGCGCCAGCGCCTCGGCCACGATGCGCTGGATGAAGTCCTCGTACTTCATCCCCGCCTTCTCGGCGGACATCGCGAGCTCGTGCTCGTCGGCGATGAACGGATTGGGGTTCACTTCCAGCACGTACACCTCGTCATCGTGCGTCAGCCGCAGATCGATGCGACCGTAGTCCTGCAGCCCGAGGGCGTGAAATGACGTCTCGCACACCTGGCGGATCTTGGCTTGGACGTCCTCGGAGAGCCCGCGCGCGAAGTCGTTGCGGATCTTGTGGCGCTCCCGGTAGTCCTCGTCCCACTTCATTTTGTACGTCGCGATCCGCTGCTCGGCCGAGGGCAGCTTGCCGAAGTGGAGCTCCACCACGGGCAGCATCTCAAGCTTGGCGTTGCCCAGCAGCCCCGCATACAGCTCGCGACCTTCGATCAGCTCTTCGGCGATCGCCGCCTGGTGAAACTGCTCGTGGATGAAGCGCGCGCGCTCGGCCAGGCTCTCGTCGTCCGCAACCACCGAAGCCTGCGCGATCCCCACCGAGGCATCCTCGAGCAGCGGCTTCACGATCAGCGGAGACCGCAGCGCCGAGGGCCGCACGAACTCCGCGCCCGGCGGGAACACCGCGAAGTCCGGCACCCGGATCCCGTGGAACGCCAGGATCTTCTTGCTCATCGACTTGTTGCGGGCGACGAGCAGCCCGGTCGGCGAAGAACCGGTGTGCCGGTAGCCGTGCATCTCCATCACGGCAGCCACCGCATACTCGTGCTGCGACCCCTCGCGGAAGCTCTCGCAGCAGTTGAACACCAGCTCTGGCTGGAACTCGCCCAGCCGGTCCACCAGCGGGCGGATGTCGTCGCGGATTCCCAGCATCCGGACGTCGTGGCCCTTCTTCAGCAGCGCTCGGGCCACGTCGTACTCGGCTTCCTCCACCTCCCCCGCCGCCATTTCCCGCCTGTAGTCCTCGTCGCCCCACTCGGGATGGAGCGAATCGAACACCACGGCGATCTTCACCGTCCGACCATCCGACCGTCCGGCCGTCCGACCCTGGCCATATCCCGCCTCACCGTCCGCAGCCCCACCAATATCACCAGGCCACCCAGCACCCCCACGGCCGGCAGGATCAGCATCGCGCGGCGCAGCTCGAACCGGTCCGACAAGTACCCGACGAGGGGGGGCGCGATGGCGTCCCCGGCGAGGTGGGAGAAGAGCACGAACGCCCCCAGCACCGAGGCCCGCACCGCTGGGGGGACGACGTCGAAGATCACGGCGGAGAGGGGCCCGTTGTACCAGGTATAGAGGAACAACGTCACGACCAGGAGCGCGGTGAACGTGCGCATCTCGGTCACGAGCAGGAGCGCGACGCACACCGGCCCGCCCAGCACGAAACCGGCTCCTGAGGCGAGCACCCGCCCCCCGCTCCACCGTTCGAACACCCGGTCGGCCATCCGGCCGCCGACCAACGACCCCAGCGCGCCGCCGACAAGTCCCCAGACCCCGAATTGGCGGCCGAACTCCCCGACGGACAGGCCGTGGACGCGGTGCATGAACGTCGGCGCCCAGACGATGAGGCCGTTCACCGCGAAGGTAACCATCGCTCCACCGATGAACATCCAGATCAGCGTCGGCGTGCGGAGCACGGTCGCCGCCGCCTGTTGAAAGTCCTGGAACGCCGTCGCGGCCACCTCGCCGGCTTCCGTCGTGCGCGCGATGGCGACGGGGACGAGGCGGTAGACGGTCCAGGCCAGCCCCAGCGCGACGAATCCGCCGAACACCGCCGTGTCGAGCTCGGACGGCTCCCCTTCGATCAGCGCCAGGACGCCACTGACCGCCGCCCCTGCCGCCGACAGGAGGAGGAGCGGCGCGACGTACGGCACCGCCCGCCGCACGCCGCGGCTGATCCAGCCGCGGACGGTCGCGAGCAGCGGCGCCGGCGCCCGCCGTAACGGCTCGCGCAGCCGGGATGCGAGCACCGCCAGCACGAACGCCGGGACGCCCATGATGACGAACGTCGCGCGCCAGCCGTAGCGCTCCATGAGCACGCCTCCCAGCCAGACGCCGAGCACCCCACCGAAGGCCATGCCCACCGAGTAGACGCCGATGGCGAACGCGCGACGGCGCCCCTGGTAGAACTCCGCGATCAGCGCCTGCGCCGCCGGCCCGTAGCCCGCCTCCCCCACACCGACCATCGCCCGGCAGACGAACAGCTGCCAGAACCGCCGCACGCCTCCGCCCAGCGTGGTGAAGGTGCCCCACAGCCCCACGCCGAAGGCGATCACGACGCGGCGGGACTTGAGGTCGCCGATCACTCCGAGCGGCAGTGCCGTGAGTGAGAGCACGATCACGTACGCGGACCCGAGCCAGCCGAGCTTCTGGTCGCTCAGGTCGAGGTCCCGCTTGATCGGCTCGAACAGGGCAAAAACGACGTTGCGGTCGGTGTAGTTCAGCAGGTTGATCACGGTGAGGAGGCCCAGGGCGTAGGCCGCGTACGCTCTGGGGTTGCTCGCCGCCCCGCCGCCCTTAGGGAGCGCCCCCGCCAGTGGCCGCCTCCGCGCGCGTGTCGCGGTCCGCCTTCGCCTCGAGGTAAGCTTCGGTCAATTGGCGCATGATGGCGCCGCGCCGGTCATAGAGCCGCTTGAGGGGTCGCGGCTTGCGTTTGGCGAGCGCGTAGGCGGCGAGGATCGGGAAGCCCACCGTGTTATCCAGATAGCAGACCACCATGCCGGGCAGCTGGTCGGGATCCACCTTGCCCCAGCTCACCGCTTCGGCGGGCGTCGCGCCGGAGAGACCGCCGGTGTCGGGCCGCGCGTCGGTGAGTTGGAGGTAATAGTCGTGCCCCTTTTCGCTGATCCCGAGCACCTCCTGGATCTGCGGCTCGGTCTGCAGCACGAAGTTCTTGGGGCTGCCCCCGCCGATGATCAACACACCGCTCTTGCCTCCGGAGACCTTGGCGGCGAACACGATCGCGGAGGTCTCGTTCACATCGGCGCTGACGTCGAAGCGCAGCTGGCTGCCTGCGAGGGCCTGTTCGGCCACGTTCATGCCGATCGACGAGTCGCCGGGCGAAGAGGTGTAGATCGGGACGCTGCAGCGGTGCGCCACACCGAGCACCGATTTGCGCGTGATCCCCAGGGCCTGCTCGCGCTCCAGGATATAGCCGCCGAGCAGGTAGTGGTACTCGGCGGTGCTCATGGGGCGCTGGAACTCGGGCCGCGCCGACACCTCGCGGACATACGCGTCGGTCGAGAGCAGCACCTCGTAGTCGAAGAAGATGTCGTAGATGCGCACGACGCCTTCCTCCCGCAGCGCGACGTCGTCGATGAACGGGGTCCCCTTATGCATCGTGAGGCCGAGACCGAAGTGCGCGTCGTGATAGAGGTTGGCGCCGGTGGACACGATCCAATCGATGAACCCCGCCTCGAGGAGCGGAATGATCGTGGACATCCCCAGGCCGGCCGGCGTCATCGCGCCGGTCAGACTCATCCCCACGGTCACCTCGGGCTCGAGCATACGCTCGGTGAACAACCGGCACCCCTCGGCCAGCCGCCCCGCGTTGTAGGCCAGAAACGCGTTCTCCACCAGCTCGGGGACGGTTTCCTTGCCCGTGACGGGACGGGGGTCGATGCGCGGGCCGCGCAGGTAATCCTTGCGGGTGGGCATGTCAGGGAGCGAGGGCAGTGAGGACCTGGCTGCGACGCTCGCGCGCCTTGAGGATCCGACGCACCGCATCCATCGGATCGTCGGTGACGTGGAACAATTCCAGATCCGCCGTGTTGATCTTGCCTTCTCCCGCGACGCGCTCCCGGAGCCACTCGACCAGCCCGCTCCAGTAGTCCGCGCCGAAGAGGACCACGGGGAAGTGCTTGACCTTCCCGGTCTGGATCAGCGTCAGCGCCTCGAACAGCTCGTCCATCGTGCCGAATCCGCCGGGAAACACGACGAAGGCCGTCGAGTATTTCACGAACATCGTCTTCCGCACGAAGAAATAGCGGAAGTGGATGGCGCGCTCCACGTAGGCGTTGGTCCCCTGCTCGAACGGCAGCTCGATGTTGCAGCCGATCGAGAGGCCGTTGCCTTCCTGCGCCCCCCGATTGGCCGCCTCCATGACGCCGGGGCCGCCCCCGGTGATGATGGGGAACCCTTCCCGGGCGAGCAGCCGGGCCGTCTCCACGGCCTTGTCGTAGTAGAGGTCGTCCGCCGGCGTCCGCGCCGAGCCGAAGATCGTGACGGCGTTTTGGACGTCGGAGAGCGTGTCGAACCCCTCCACGAACTCGCCGAGGATGCGCAGCACGCGCCACGGATCCGTGCGCGTGAACGCCCGTCGCTCCGACGGCGTGGCGGTGAGGAGACGTTCGTCTTCAGTGACGGAGATGCGTGGCGAGCCGCTCGAGCGCTGTGCCATGGTCGTCCTGCAGGTTGTAGAAGAACGGCGAGAGGCGCACGTGCCCGGGACGCGCGTCGGCGATGACGCCGCCGCTGGCCAGATGGCGCACCGCAGCGTGCGGATCCGCGGCTGGCAGCATGACGATCGCCGAGCGCTGCTCCGCCCGGGCGGCTACTTTGGGCCGGACCCCGAGCCCCTGCGCGCGTACGATGAGGTCCTCGGTGAGCGCCGCGGTCACCGCGCGAATGGCCGGCACCCCGATCTCCTCGATATACTCGAGGCCCCCCAGCTGCGCATAGATCGCGGCGAGCGCCGGCGTGCCGAGCTCGAAACGCCGCGCGTCGTCGTGGAATGCGAGCGCATGCGGGTCGAAGGCGAACTGGTCCCGGTGCCCGAACCACCCGGCCACCGCCGGCGCCAGCCGGCGGGCCAGCGCCTCGCGGACATAGAGGAACACGATTCCCGTCCCCCCCAGCAGCCACTTGAGCCCGCCGGCCGTGAGAAAGTCCACGTCACTGGCCTTCACGTCCACCGGCAGCTGGCCTACCGACTGGTAGGCGTCGATGAGGCAGAGGGCGCCCTTGGCGTGCGCCGTGGCCGCTACGGCCGCGATGTCCTGGATCGCCCCACTCGTGAAGTAGACGTGCGAGGTCGCGACCAGGGCCGTCCGCTCGTCGACCGCCCGGGCGATCGCCTCGACCGGCACGCTCACCTGGTCGGGGCTCTCCACGACGACCACCTCCACGCCGCGGGCCTGCTTGGCGAGCCACTGATAGGCCACGGTGGGGAAGTCGAGCGACGTGACGATTACCTTGGGGCGCTTCATATAATCGAGCGACTCCGCCACCGCGCTCAGCGCCACCG
Source organism: Gemmatimonadota bacterium (assembly GCA_003223415.1). Classification (GTDB taxonomy): domain Bacteria; phylum Gemmatimonadota; class Gemmatimonadetes; order Gemmatimonadales; family GWC2-71-9; genus 13-1-40CM-70-15. The sequence goes on along the minus strand of QHUY01000008.1, from coordinate 15,703 downwards.
AAATGCTCGGCGCGAGCGCGATCTCGCTCGGCAGGGCACCCACAATCCGGCCGTAGCGCCGGCGCAGCTCGCCCAGCGCGTCCCACCACACGTCGTACCAGGCCGAGGCCCCACGGCTCTGCCAGAGGTCGAGGAATTCGGCTACTTTGCGGCGGGTGCGCTCGCCCAGCGCGCCCAGCGAGCAGGTGTTCAGGTAGATGCGGTCCCGGAAGATCGGGAACTCGCTCCGGTAGCGCGCCAGGGCATGAGACGCAGTGGTGCGATCGGCCGCGAGGCCGCTTGCGAGCGCCATAGGCGCTCAATATACAGGAACTATGTGGACGGCGGGGAGTTGGACCGTGTTCTACGCGAAGCTGGCGTTACGGGCCGCGGTGAACCCGCGCTTGGCGCTCGACCTCGTGCGCCTGGCGTGGAGCTTCCGCGCGCGCGGCTGGTACCGTCACCCGCCGTTCCTACCGCTGCCGCCGCGCGAGTACCTGCGGTGGCGCATGTTCACGGCCTACGGCGACGAGGCGGCGGTGCCGCCCGTGGACGATGTCGTGAACTTCGCCCGCTGGCGGCGGGAGACGATGGGGCTATGAACCCTGTCGAGCGGAGCGTCGAGGTGAAGCGTCGAGCGACGGCGTTCGGGTTCGACGCCGTCGGCGTCACGGCCCTCGCGCGGAACGCCCACGCCGCCGAGCTCGACCGCTGGCTCGCCGCCGGCCACGCCGCCACGATGACGTACCTCCACCGCCAAGCGGAGAAACGGAAAGACCCCGCGCGCATCCTCCCGGAAGCCCGCGTCGCGGTCGTCACGTTGACCAACTATTTCCACGGCTCGGCCGACTCCGGGCCGGCGGCTCCGGGGACCGCCCGAGTCGCTCAATACGCCTGGTCCGCCGACTACCACCGGGTACTCGGGCCCCGCCTCGAGCGACTCGCCGCCGCGATCCGGGACGTCGCGCCCGGCGCCACCACGCGCTGCTATGCGGACGCCGGCCCGGTCCCCGAGCGCGAGCTGGCCCAGCGCGCCGGCCTCGGCTGGATCGGCAAGAACATGATGCTGATCCACCCGGCACTCGGCTCCTTCACATTCATCGGCACCGTGCTGACCGACGCCGACCTGGCGCCGGACCTGCCCTTCGACGTCGATCGCTGCGGCACGTGCCGTCGCTGCCTCGACGCCTGTCCGACCGAGGCGTTCGCGGCACCGCGCGAGCTTGACGCCCGGCGCTGCATCGCCTATCTCACCATCGAGAAGCGCGGCGACTTCACCGTCGTCGAGCGTGCGATGGTGGGCGACTGGGTGTTCGGGTGCGATATCTGTCAGGACGTGTGCCCGTGGAACGTGAAGTTCGCGCGTCCGGCGATGGACCCCGAGCTCGCGCCTCGCGCGGATCTCCGGGCGCCCGACCTCGCCGCCCTGCTCGCGGCCGACGACGCCGAGTTCCAACGCCGCTACGCCGATACACCGTTCGCGCGGCCCGGCCCCGCCGGGATGCGCCGCAACGCCAGCGCCACGCGCACCAACCAGCCTACATGAGCGACGTACAGAGCACCTCGACGACCGAGCGGCTGGCCGAGGTGCAACATCAGCTCGCCGACGGGCTCGCCCGCATCGATCCGCACCACCGCCTGCTTGGCCGCCCGGTAGGGTACCGCCTGATCGACGGGCATACCTTCGAGATCACGTACCGCGACGTAGCCGGGATCGCGGAAGCGGAGGTGCTCGGCGTGAAGCGCCTGCTGGGAAGGGATTGCTATTGCACCGTCTCGCCGCAGACGGCGGAGACCATTACCGTGCGGTTTGTGGTGTCGTTGAAATAGCCGTCAGCCGTCAGCCATCGGCCCTCAGCACCTTCGGAGCACCTTATGCGTCGACTTGTCCTGATCCCCTGCGTCCTCTCGAGCATCTGCTCTGCCGCCGCCGCGCAAACGACCTATAGAACGCCGCCGCAAGTGGTCATCGACATCCTCGACGCGCCGCCCCCGCCCGCCGTCAGCGTGAGCCCCGACCGCCAATGGCTGCTCCTGCTGGAGCAGCGCAGCATGCCGACTATCGCCGAGCTTGCCCGCCCGATGCTGCGGCTCGCGGGCAGTCGGATCGACGCGCGCAACAACGGGCCGCACCAGCCGTCGCTCATCACCAGCCTGGTGCTCGAGCGCGTGGCCGACGGGACCCAGCGCCGGATTGCGACGCCGGCAGGCCACATCGCCTTCCCCAGCTGGTCTCCCGACGGGCGGCGCATCGCGTTCACGATCCCCGGCGACAGCGCGATCGTCCTGTGGATGGCGGACGTGACGACCGCCCAGGCCCGGCGGCTCGCCGTCCCGCCGCTCAACGCCGCCGACGGCCCGCCATGCCAGTGGATGCCCGACAGCGCCCGCCTGCTGTGCCTCTTTCTGCCCGACGGCCGTGGCGCCCCGCCGCCCGCACCCGAGGTGCCCGCCGGGCCGACCGTCCAACAGACGTCGGGCCGCCCTGCGCCGGCGCCCACGTACGAGGATCTACTGGCGAACGCCCGCGATGAAGCGCTGTTCGACTACTACTTCACCGCCCAGCTCGCGCTGGTGGATGTGGCGACCGGCGCGCGGACGCCGGTCGGTGCGCCAGCGGTGTTCGACCGTGTCGACGCCGCGCCGGGGGGCGAATTCCTGCTGATCGTGAAGACACTCCGGCCGTACTCCTATCTCGTTCCGGCCGACCGCTTCCCCAAGCAGCTCGAGGTCTGGAACTTGAAGGGCGAGGTCGCTGGCGCGCTCGCCGCGCTGCCGCTCGCCGAGAATGTCCCACTCCGAGGCGTGCGCACCGGCCCACGGGCCGTCGCCTGGCAGCCGGCAACGGCCGCCACCTTGGTGTGGACGGAGGCGCTGGACGGCGGAGACCCTCGGACGAAGGTCCCCCATCAGGACCGCGTCGTGCGCCTCGCGGCCCCGTTCGCCGGTGACCCCGTGGAGTTGGCGCGACTCGAGAAGCGCTACGCAGGGATGGTGTGGGACGACCAAGGCCTCGCGCTGCTCTCCCAGTACGACCGCGAGCATCGCTGGACAAGGACGTGGATTCTGAATACGCGCACGGCGGGCACACCCCCCCCCCCCGCGCCGCAACTGCTCTGGGACCGCAGCGCCGAGGACCGCTACGGCGACCCCGGCACGCCCCTGACCCGCAGCACGGCGGCGGGCGACCGCGTCCTGGCGAAGAGCGGCGACTGGATCTACCTGTCCGGGGCAGGCGCCTCACCGCTGGGGGAGTTGCCGTTCCTCGACCGGCTGAATCTTCAAACGAAGCGCACGGAACGGCTGTGGCGCGCCGACACCGTTCACTACGAGGCCGTCGTCGCACTACTCGACGACGCCGGCCGCGACGTCCTGACGCGCCGCGAGTCGCGCACCGAGCCCCCTAACTACTTCGTGCGCGGGCTCGCCGGCGGCCGGCTCCGGGCGCTCACCGAGTTCAAGGACCCCACCCCTCAGCTCACCGGCGTTCAGAAGCGGCTGGTGACCTACACCCGCGAGGATGGCATCCCGCTGTCGGGAACCCTGTACCTTCCCCCCGGCTACGCCCGGGCGGGGGGGGGAAGCTCGCGGCTGCCGGTCGTGATGTGGGCCTACCCCACGGAGTTCGTCTCGGCGGCGGCCGCAGGCCAGGTCACCGCGGCTCCCAACCGCTTCAACCTCGTCCGTGGCCCGTCGCAGCTGCTGTTCCTCACCCAGGGTTACGCCGTGCTCGACGACCCGAAGATGCCGATCCTGGGCGGCGACACAGCCAACAACCACTACGTGGAGCAGCTCGTGATGAGCGCCCGGGCGGCGGTGAAGGCGGTCGTTGACCTCGGCGTGGCCGACCCCGAGCGCATCGGTGTCGGCGGGCACAGCTACGGCGCGTTCATGACGGCGAACCTGCTCGCCCACACCGACCTGTTCCGGGCGGGCGTCGCCCGCAGCGGCGCCTACAACCGCTCCCTCACCCCCTTCGGCTTCCAGAACGAGGAGCGGACCTTCTGGGAGGCGCCGGAGGTGTATCTGCGGATGTCGCCGTTCGTCCACGCAGACAGCATCAGCGAGCCGATTCTCCTGATCCACGGCGAGGCCGACAACAACCAGGGCACCTTCCCGATTCAGTCGGAGCGGCTCTACGCCGCGCTCAAAGGCCTGGGGAAGACGGCCAGGCTCGTCATGCTGCCCCTCGAAGCCCACGGCTACACCGGGCGCGAATCGGTGCTGCATGTGATGGCGGAGATGTTCGAATGGTTCGACAAGTACGTGAAGAACGCGAGGCCCAGACAGGCAGGAGTGAGCAGTAACTAGGGCTGAGGAACACCAACGAACTAGACGCGCAGGCGCACAGCGGGAGACCGTGACCCGTGAACCGCGGTGCGTCTGTGCGTCTAGTCGTGGCCTATCCTGCTCCCTCCAACCTGATCACCGGCAATTCTGGCGGATTCCCCCACCGAAACGGAATCGCGGACGTCCCCACTCCCGCCGACACGTACAGCCACGTTTCGCCGACGCGCTTCAGGCCGTGCAGGTACCGCTTGCCGAACTGCGACGGCACGGTGAGGGGCCCGATGAGCGGCCAATGGAGCTGGCCGTTATGCGTGTGGCCGGAGAGCATCACGTCCACGCGCAGCCCCGGCGGCAGGTATTCGATCAGGTCCGGATTGTGCGAGAGGACGATTCGCGGCACGGCCCCATCGACCCCCGCGAGCGCCTCGTCGAGGCGCACGGCCCCGTGCGAGAAGTCATCCACTCCGGCCACGGCGAGGGCCGCGCCGGCCCGTTGCACGAGGCGGTGCCGGTTCACCAGCACGTCGATCCCGCACGCCGCGACCGTGGCCGCCACAGCCTCGGCGTCGACCCAGTGGTCGTGGTTGCCGAGCACCGCGACCACACCGTCGCGTGCGGCAAGGCGCCGCAAGGGGCCGGACAGTCCGGCCAGCTCGCGCCGCGAATGGCTCACGAAGTCGCCGCCCAGCGCGACGAGGTCCGGCGCGAGCGCCGTCGTCCGCGACGCGATCTCTTCCAGCCACCACGTCGGAACGGTGCGGCTGTGGTGCAGGTCGGTGACGAACGCGATGCGGTAGCCTGCGAAGGCGGCGCCGAGGCCGCGCACGCGCATCGGAATCTCCGGCACGCGCAACTCGGCCGGGTCCCAGCGGGCCAGCGGCGCGCACAGCCGCTCGACCGCGAGCCCGAACGGCACCTTGACCCAGCGCTCCCACCGCGGCGGGCGCGGCTCGCGACTGGGCGGATAGCGGCGAGGATAGACGAGCGGCCCGATCACCGCGCCGCGACGCGCGCCACGATGTCGTAGAAGAAGCGCACCCCGAAGGTGAGATCGGCGAGACTCACCCGCTCGTCATTGCCGTGCACGCCGCGCCCCTCCGAGTCATTGAGCGGAAACGGCGAGACCCCGTAGCTCACGATGCCGAGGCGGCGGAAATAGTGACTGTCGGTGAACCCGGCCAGGACCGGCGTCGTCACCAGCGCGTGGGGATCCCGAGCGTGCGTGGCGGCGACGATCGCCTGAAACAGCTCCGTCTCGACGGGGCTTTCGGTCGCCGGCCAGTTCGGCCCTTGCGGGCGGATCGTCACCGCCGAGTCATTCACCACCCGCACCAGCTCGGCGAGGAACGCCTCAGGGGGCTGCCCGGGCAGAAGCCGCACGTCGATCGCCGCGCTGGCCACCGGCGGGATCACGTTGGTCTTGTCGCTGGCCTTGAGCCCTGTGATCGAAATGGTATTCCGGAGCAGCGCGTTGTACGTGAGGTCGCCCGTGAGCCGCCGGGCCGCCTCGGAGTCCTGAATCGCCGCGCGCACGTTCGCGAGCGCGGCCCGCCGCCCCGTGTCCGCCTCGATTCCGGCCAGATCGTGGAAATAGCGCTCCACCGTCGGCGTCACGATGAGCGGCGTCTGGAACGCCGCGATCCGTGCCAGCGCCCGGACCAGCCGGTGCACCGGGTTGTCGGGCGTGGGCCGCGAGCCGTGCCCCGCCGTGCCGCGCGCCGTCAGCTCAAGCCAGAACGGCGACTTTTCCGTGGTGCCGACCCCCACGTACTCGACGTGCCCCGCCTCATCGGCACGGATGGTACCGCCTTCGTTGAGGAGGAACTCCGCCTCCCGCACCAACTCCGGATGCCGCTCCGCCATCCAGCCGGCACCCACCCCGGCGCCGATCTCCTCGTCCGCGGTGGCGAGGAAAATGATGTCGCGCCGGAGCCGCACGCCGGCGCGCTTCAGCGCGATCATGCTCAGCAGCTCGACGATCCCCTCCCCTTTCATGTCGAGCGCCCCGCGGCCCCACACGTACCCCTCCCGGATCGCGCCGGCGAACGGGTCCACGCGCCAGAATTCGGGCGAGGCCAGAACCACGTCCATGTGATTGAGCAGGATCAGCGGTCGCGCGCTGCCGTCACCCTTGAGCCGGGCGTACAGATTCGCCTTGCCCGGCGCCGGCTCGAAGATCTGGCTCTCCACCCCGTCCCGCCGCAGCACCGTCGCGAACCAGCGCGCCGCGGACAGCTCGTTGCCCGGCGGGTTGGTCGTGTTGATCCGGATATACTGCGACAGCAGCGCCGCCGCCTCCACCCCGAGCCCCTGCCAGTCCTCACCGCGAGGCGGCCCGCGCAGCTCCGTCCGTGGGGGAAGCGCCAGCGCCTCCACGGCGGGGGGAGCGGCTGCCGACGAAGCGGGGTTGTGAGCGCACGCCGCGAGAAGCAGCAACAGCGTCACCGGACGGCTCGTCATGCATGATCTCCCATCGGGACCCTTCGGTCCCGGCTAGAGCGTGCGACTTTCCCCGTGCGCGAGGACCCACAGGTCTTCCAGCGCGAGTCCGGCCGCCCCCCAGGCGCGGGCCACCCGCACCGGCGGCTCGTCCATCGGCTCATCGGTGAGCTTGAACGTGCCCCAATGCATCGGAACCATCACGGCAGGCCGCCCCGTCGCCGGCCGTCGGGCGGCAACCAGATCGCGGAATGCCTGCACGGCCTCTTCCGGATTCAGATGGACCGGCCGCATGAACCAGCGGGGCTCGTATGCCCCGATCGGCAACAGCGCTGCCTGGAACGGGCCGAACCGATCGGCGATGGCGCCGAAGGACGGGTGATAACCCGTGTCCCCCGCGAAATACACCCGGCGCGCGACGCTCGCGAGCGCCCAGCCGCACCACAGGGTCCGGTTCCGATCGCCAAAGCCGCGGGCGCTGAAGTGCTGCGCCGGCGTGCAGCCGATGACGACGCCGTCGACACCCTTCTCCTGCCACCAGTCGAGCTCGAGCACCTGCCGCGCGCCCCGTGCGCGCAAGAAGGGGGCGAGGCCGAGCGGCACCATCCAGCGCGCGCCCGGCTCGTTGGCGGCGAGCCGCCGCACGGTCGCGTCGTCCAAGTGGTCATAGTGGTTGTGGGAGATCAGGACCACGTCGATCGGCGGCAGCGCGTCGAGCGCGATGCCGGGCGGCACCCAGCGCCGCGGCCCCGCAAACGCGACCGGTGACGCGCGCTCGCTCCAGACAGGGTCCGTGAGGACGTTGAGCCCGCCGATCTGCAGCAGGAAGCTCGCGTGTCCGACCCAGGTGATCACGACCCGATCCTCGCTCGCCCGCGGCCGCGCGAACGCCGGCGTGACCGAACGGAAGACGGATGGATCGGGCTGAGCGGGCAGCGGCTTCGTGAGGCGATCGAGCTGCCACCGCAGGACCCCGGAGAAGCGCTGCAGCGCGCCGTTCGGCCAGGGGTTCCGGAACCGGCCGGCGGCGGCGTGATGTGACGGAGTCATCCACGGCCGCCGGCGAGCTGCGCCGCCTCCGGCCGCCGCCGCAGGGTCTGCATCGCCCACACACCGAGCGCCGGGCCGACGGCGAGCACGCTCATGCTCCAACGCCATCCTATAGAGGAAGAGACGATGGGCAATAGGTAGATCGTAACGCAGGTGAGCAAGAACCCGAGGCTCGTCTGCAATGTGAGCGCCGTCCCCACGTATTCCTGCGGCGCGAGCTCGCTCACCGCGGTGGAGAACTGCGCCGAGTCGGCAACGACGCTGACGCCCCAGATCAGCAGTAGCGGCATGAGCACCCAGAGTGCCCCGCCAAACAGTATGCCGACAGTAAGCGCACAGCAGCCCGACAACACCATGGCCCAACTCGTCACCCACGTGCGGCCGAGACGGTCTCCGTACTTCCCACCCAGCCAACTGCCGACCGCACCGACCCCGACGACCACGAACGTCACCAGGGCCGGGAGTCCGGCCATCGGCGCGTCCCCATCACCCTGCCCCGTCCCGTGACGCATCGCCTCACTCGCCGCCACGAACGTGGCCATCCAGGTCCACATCGCGTACAGCTCCCACATGTGACCGAGATACCCGAGGTTCGCGAGCAATACAGCCCGATCTCGCACGATGCGCGGTACTACGGTCCAGGAGAACGGCGGGGAGGGCGCGGCGTAGGGGCCGTCGTTCGGGATGCGCAGCACCAGCAAGCCGCCGAGCAGCGCCGACGTTGCCGCCACCTCGAGCACCGCCGGCCAGGCGCCCGCCGCCACGATCCAGCGCACGAGGTGCGGGGCCGCCGAGCCGAGCGTCAGCGCGCCGACGAGAGTCCCGATCGCCCAGCCGCGGGCCTCCCGGAACCAGCCGGCGGCGAGCTTCATGCCCGGCGGATAAACGCCGGCGAGGGCAGCCCCGGTGAGAAACCGCCACGCGATCGCCGCCGTCGGCCCCCGAGACGCGGCGACGCCCATCGTGGCGACGGCCGCCAACGCGGCGCTCCCCGCCACGAGCCGGCGCGCCGACCACCTGTCGGACAGAGTGAGCACTGCGCTCACGAGCGCGCCGGCGACGAAGCCGAGCTGCACGGAACTGGTGAGCGCGGCCGTTCCCGTGGGCGAGAGCTGCCATAGGCGGGCGAGTGCAGGCGCTACCGCGGACGCGCTGAACCACGGCGCCATCCCCAGCAGCTCCGCGGCGGCGAGCAGGGCGAGGACGCGTCGTGCCGTCACAGCCCGGTCGGATGATCCAAGAACACCCAGGGCAGCCCGAATCGCGACTGGAGGTGCGCGGCGAGCGCCTTCACTCCCATCGTTTCAGTCGCGTAGTGGCCGCCCAGCAAGACGTTGAGGCCGAGCTCCTCGGCATCGAAGTAGCTGTGGTGCAGGCCTTCGCCGGTGATGAAGGTGTCGAGCTCGGCCGCCGCTGCCTGCCCGATCATCCCGCCCGCGGCGCCCGTCACGATCCCCACGCGTCGCGTCGTCTCGGGGCCGAAGGCCAGCACCTTGGGCGGCGCGCCGAGCGTCCGCGCGAGCCGCTGCTCCAGCTCGGCCCGCGACACGGCGAGCTCGCCCCACACACCGATAGCGACGCCGCGAGACTCGCCGAACTCGCCCTTGATGGTGACGCCGAGCTCTCGCGCCAGCACGGGATTGTTGCCGACATCGCTATGGAGGTCGAGCGGAAGGTGCGCGCCGTACAGCGCGATGTCGTGTTTCAAGAGGCCCGCGACGCGGCGCAGCTGCGGGCCGGTCAGCGGCCGCAGTCCACCCCAGAACAACCCGTGATGCACGATCAGGAAGTCGGCCCCACGCTCGGCCGCGAGTCGCACCGTCGCTTCGCACAGGTCCACCGCTGCAGCCACTCGCGTGACCTCTGCGCGGCCGCCCACTTGGAGCCCGTTCAGTGCTTCGGAAGCATCGGGGACATCCCGCACCCGTAGATAGTCGTCGAGGTAGCCCACCAGTTGCGACAGCTGCATGGAACGCGGTCCTGACGGGCCAGAGGTTTGGACAGCGAGGCGACACCAAGCGTGTATCTTTGTGACACTTAATCCACAAATCTAGGCGAGATTCCCACAGGGCCTGTTTACAACATCTTTAGTCGTAACGAGATGGACTATCCACACGCCAAACAACAGCGTATGTGGATATCCCAAGCCGTCCGACTTCAATGGCCGGCGGACATCTTTCCAGCGAGCGGGCCACCCTCCAGCGACTCGGCCACTTCGGCGCCCATGTGCAGAATCCCATTGATCTCCCCTCCCTCTTGGACGAGGAGGCGCCGCGTTGTGATGTCGCCGTGCACCACACTGGTCGCCTGCAACTCCACCCGCTCCGTTGCCTGAATCCCGCCCCGCACTTCCCCGCCGACGATCGCCTCGCGCGTGAGGATGTCCCCCTCCACCACGCCCCCCTTAGCGACCAGCACCTGGCGCGCCGCGCGTATCGTTCCAACGATCGAGCCCTCGACCTTCACGACGCCGTCGGCCGACACGTCTCCCTCCACGCGCATCCCGGTGCCGATGATCGACAGCCCGGCCTCCGACTCCGGTCCCGCGTGTTGCTTCTCCGTGAAGATCGCCATGTTAATTCCCCTCTCTCACGACCGTCAGGGGGTCGAGCGACCGGCCCTCGCGTCGAATCTCGAAATGCAGGTGGGGCGCCGTGGAGCGACCCGAGTTGCCCGTCAGGGCGATCACCCGACCCGCCTGTACCTGCTCTCCTTCGCTTACCAGTAGCCTCGAGGCGTGCCCATACATGGTCTCATACCCCTCGGGGTGCCGCAAGAGGACGTACAACCCGTAATCGGGATCGATGCCCGCAGCCGCCACCGTTCCGCCTCCGGCCGCCCGCACCGCCGTTCCCACCGGCACCGCGATGTCGATGCCCGGATGCGATTCTGCGGGATCGCCGGGCCGCACTTGGCCCCGCGTCACGAATCCCTTCACGTCGAGCGGCCAGTGGCTCGGCGCCGAGAGCCCCCGCTCATAGCGCGGTGCGGCGCCTGGCGCCCGAGCCGACACGCCGTTGGCGCGCATCAATTCCCCACCGTTCTCGGCCCCGCTACCGCGAGCGGCCAGCCCCCCTCCCGCTCCCCGCACGCCGAGCATCCCCCGCAACTGCTGGTAATTCTGCTCCGCCCGGTTCAAGGCGGCCGCGAGCTGCTGCACGCGCGCGTTCTGCTCGCGGAGCCGCGCCACCTCGCGGTCCAACCCCGGTACGCGCGCGGCAGCCCGTGTGATCGGGCCAGCGAACGTGAAGAACAGCACGACCAGCAGCCCCAGCACCAGCGCCGCCCACTTCCCCGCCTCGAACGCCCACGCTGGCAGCCGGTACTGCCGAGTGTTGAGGTCGCCGTCGGCGTGGACGACGATTGTGACGCCGCGGTGCTTCATCCGTCGAACGGAGCTCCCAGCATCAACTCCAGCAGGCGCGCCAAGTCGTCGTTCGAGTAGAACGAGATGTGCAGTTGGCCTTTCCCCTTCGCCCGCAGCGACACGCGCACATCCGTGCCGAGCCGTCGGCGCAGTGCGTCCTCGACGCGCCGTACCTCCGGCGCCTGGCCCAGCCCCTTCTTGAGGCGCGGCCGCCGCTCCGGCGCCCGGCCGCCGCGCACCCGGTCTTCGATCTCGCGCACCGACAGTCCTTGCGCCACGACCTCCCGCGCGAGGTTCGTCGCGGAGCGCGGATCCTCGATCCCGAGCAGCGCGCGCGCATGGCCCACCGACAGATGTCCTTCGTGCAGCATCTGCAGCACGGCCTCCGGGAGCTTCAGCACTCGGAGGGCATTCGCCACGGTCGAGCGGTCCCGGCCCACTGCGTCCGCCACGTCCTGCTGCGCGAGGTTGAACTCCGCGATCAGCCGCTCATAGCCGCGCGCCTCGTCCACGGGCGACAGGTCGTCGCGCTGCAGGTTTTCTATCAGCGCGAGGGTCAGCGCGGTCCGATCGTCGACGTCGCGCTTCACCGCGGGGATCCGCTGCCAGCCCAGCGCCTGACAGGCGCGCAAACGACGCTCCCCGGCGATCAGCTCGTAGCCGTCGCCGTCGGCCCGGGGACGGGGGCGGACCACGACTGGCTGCAAGAGCCCGGCCTGCTGGATCGAGGACTTCAGCTCTTCGAGGGCGGCCTGGTCGACGTCCTGGCGCGGCTGGTAGGGGTTGGGGCGGATTTCGTCGATCGCGAGCTCCACCAGACTACCTTCACGCTGGGCTTCCTCGCGCGTCGGACCGAGCAGGGCTTCGAGCCCGCGTCCGAGGCGGCGGCGTCCTGCGGCGGTTTCGGTCATGCGGTCACCTCCGGCAGCGGTTCAGCGGGCAGGGCAGGGGGGGGTGGAGGGGGAGGGGCGTCGACGGGTTCCACACGACGGATCAACTCTTGCGCGACGGCCAGATAACTGCGCGCGCCCACTGACTGCACGTCGTACAGCACGATCGGCTTTCCAAAGCTCGGCGCCTCCGCCAGTCGCACGTTGCGCGGGATGGGGACGGAGAACATACGGGCTCCGAAGTACTCCTTGGCCTCCTCGGCGACCTGTTTGCAGAGGTTCAATCGGGCGTCGTACATCGTGAGCAACACGCCGTCGATGGCGAGGGCCGGGTTGAAGTTGCGCTGGACCAGCTTGACGGTGTTGAGCAGCTGCGAGAGCCCCTCGAGCGCGTAGTACTCGCACTGAATGGGGATGAGCACGCTGTCGGATGCGGTGAGCACGTTCAGGGTGAGCAGGCCGAGCGAGGGGGGGCAGTCAATGATCACATATTGGTATTGCTCGCGCAGGTCACCCAGCGCGCGGCGCAGAGCAGTTTCGCGCGCCGAACGGTTCACCAGCTCGACTTCGGCACCGACCAGGTCCTGGGTCGCCGGGATGACGTCGAGACAGGGGAAGTGCACGCGGGTAAAGCGCGCCTCGGCGAGAGGACGGCCCTCCATCAGGGCGTCGTACAGGGATCGCGTGATGCGATCGCGCTGGATGCCGACACCGCTGGTGGCGTTCCCCTGGGGATCCGCATCGACCAGGAGCGTCTTGCGCTCGGCAGTCGCGAGGGACGCCGCGAGATTGACGGCGGTCGTCGTTTTTCCGACACCGCCCTTTTGATTGGCGAGCGCGATTACGCGGGTCATTCGGAAGTGATTATATGACAATAGTTTATATAATTCATCAACTCCAGGGTCCAATATACTCTATTGTGGAGGATGTGGAAAGATGTGGTTTCACGTGAAACCGGAGCCCAAGTTTCACGTGAAACAGCCATGATTCTGTGACAAACCCTGTGCACAACCCTAGGCGACACGCCGCCGCCACCGCGCCGTCTCAATAACGAGATTGTGCAAGTCGCTCGGGGAGATACCCGGAACCCGCGCCGCCTGCGCTAGCGACGCCGGTCGAATACGGTCGAGCTTCTGGCGCGCTTCGGTCGCAAGACTGCGGAACTCCAGATAGGGGAGGTCGAACGGCAACGCGAACGCCGCCAGCTCGGCCAGCCGAGCCGCCGCCTCCCGCTCCCGCGCAAGGTAGCCGTCGTACTTGATCTCGATCTCGGCTGCTGCCAGAACGTCGTCACCGTAAGGGCAAGCGACGCCCGCCGCTTGGAGCAGCCGCCCCAACCCCGCCCCCGGACGCTTCGCCACCACCGCCACCCGCTCCGGCTGCCCCAGTCTCGTTCCGGTCCCCACCAGCACCGGATCGGCCTGGGAAGGAGTGATTGTCGTCTGTCGCGCCGCTTCCAACACCTGCTCCTCTTCCCCTAGCCGGCGCTCCGCCGTCCGCCGCTCCTCGTCCGACAGCAGCGCCAGTCGCTCGGCCAGGGGCAGCAAGCGTCGGAGCGCATTGTCCTGACGCAGTAGCATCCGGAACTCCGAGCGCGACGTGAACAGCCGGTAGGGCTCATCAACCCCCCGCGTCACCAGGTCGTCCACCAGCACGCCGATGTACGCGTCGTCGCGACCGAACACCACGGGCTCCTCGCCCTTGAGGCGCCGCACCGCATTGATCCCCGCGACCACACCCTGGCCTGCCGCCTCCTCGTAGCCGGTCGTCCCGTTGATCTGCCCGGCGAAAAAGAGTCGCTCCACCGCCTTGGTTTCGAGCCAGGGGGTGAGCTGGCTAGGCGGGTAGTAGTCGTACTCGATGGCGTATCCCGCGCGGGTCATCCGCGCACGTTCCAGTCCAGGGACGGCGTGAAGAAACTCGAGCTGGACGGGGACCGGCAGGGAAGTGGATAGCCCGTTCACATACAATTCTTGCGTGTCGAGACCTTCAGGCTCCAGAAAGACCTGGTGCCGCTTCGCGTCCGGGAACTTGACGATCTTGTCTTCGACCGAGGGGCAGTAGCGCGGTCCGCGACCGCTGATCGCGCCTCCGTAAAGGGCCGACTCCTTGAGGTGCCGGCGAATGATCTCCTTCACGGGCTCGCCCGCCCATGTAATCCAGCACGCCACCTGACGCGGGAGTGCCATCCGCTCGTAGAAGGAGAAGCGGTAGCCGTCCCCGTCGCCGTCCTGACGCTCGACTTTGGACCAGTCGACCGTTCGGCCGTCGATCCGCGGCGGTGTCCCAGTCTTGAAGCGGGAAACTATAAGTCCAAGATCCTCAATGGCTTGTGCCATCTCGATCGACGGCTGATCTCCCGCACGACCCGCGGGGATCTGCGTCTCAGTACCCAGATGAATGCGGCCGCGCAAGAACGTTCCCGCCGTGATGATCACCGCGCGTGCGCTGAAACGCCGCCCGTCGGCGGACTCGACGCCGCGCACCTGATCGCCATCGAGCAGAAGCCGGCTCACCATGCCCTGGGTCAGCTGCAGGGCCGGGAACTGCTCGAGCAGCGTGCGGATGGCGCGGCGGTACAGGGTGCGGTCACATTGGGCGCGAGGCGCCCACACAGCCGGCCCTTTCGAGCGGTTCAGCATGCGGAACTGGATCGTCGCGCGGTCCGTCGCACGCCCCATGGCCCCCCCGAGCGCGTCCACTTCCCGGACGACGGTGCCCTTGGCGATCCCGCCGATGGCGGGATTACAGGACATGTGGCCGATGGTGTCGAGGTTGGAGGTAATCAGGAGCGTGCTGGCCTTGAGGCGGGCCGACATGGCCGCGGCCTCGGTACCGGCGTGGCCGCCGCCGACGATGATCACGTCATAGTCGAACATCCTCCAATAATAGACGCCGAGTCAGAAGACGCCTAGGCAGGCGCCTAGACGCACAGACGCCGAGTGGTTATGAGGCGCTAGGGGTTAGGGATTCTGACTGCGGCCCCACTCACCTTCCGAAGCAACCCGTAGAGTGTCCGACCGGTTTCGTTCGCCAGGGCTTCAAGTCTCCCGAAATCCGCCGGCGTGACATAATCGAGGTCGCGGGCCATTTCAATGATTGTCTCCACCTCTGCGAGGGAGGCCCTCGCGGTGTCAAGGTAGCGGCGATTCTCCCGCGCACCAAGGCGGGTGTTCCCTTCGGCGATGTTGAGTGGAACCGAGTAGGCGGCGCGGCGAAGTTGGTCGGCCAGTGCGGCATGCTCGTAGTCTGGGAACCCACGCGCCGCCTTAGAGCATTCGACCGCGAGCCGCTGAGCGTGCTGCCAGGCCTTGAGGGTCTTGTAGTGGGCCATGCCCGCAAGATGCGGGCGACACGGCAAAGGCACGGTACCGAAAGCTCGCGCACCGTGCCTTTCCTATGCCCCTCCCCCCTCGTCGTCCACTCTGCGTTTCGGCGTCTCGCCGTCTACCTGGGCGTCTTGTTCCGACCTTCGCGTCTCATCAAGCGGCCCGTACCCATCGAACCAGCTCTTTGAGATTCGGCCGCTTCCCCGTCATCAGGATCCCCACCCGATAGATCCGCGCTGCCACCCACGTCACCGCCACGATCGCCGCAAGCAGAATGGCCAGCGACAGCGCGACCTCGGACACGGGCAGATTGCCGGCGGCCCAGCGCACTGGCATGGCGATCGGCGCGCTGAACGGGA
>QHUY01000116.1 GCA_003223415.1 Gemmatimonadota bacterium | reverse complement strand
CCGACATGACCAAGAATGCCGATTCGCCTACCGGACCGCCGAGTGGCCATCGAAACGTCTCCCATCCGCGGATCGTGCCGACCGAAGCTGCCGCTCAACGTGCCTTTTGCGCTAGTACCAGCAGGGAGTATCCCAACCCGGCTCGCTCCTTCAAGGTCTCCAAATAGCGTTCCGGAATCAGCAGACTCAGCACCTTATTCAGCTTGTAGGAGTTGATCAAGCGAAGCACCCCGGCGCTCCCCATGGGAAGGAAGGTGCTTGTCCGCAGGACCCGGAAGTTGGGAATGAGGAGGCGCTTCACGTCCCTCATGTCGAGAAACCTTGCAATGTGTTCGCGAGGCCAGGGATCCCAGCTGGAGGCCCCGAGGCGGTCCATGACGAACTTGTTGGCGGTGGTGAGGATCAGATAACCGCCGGGACGGAGCACCTCAGCCGCCACCTCCAGATACCTCGCCTGGTCGTCGACGTGGGCGAGGACTTCCTGCGAAACCACGAGGTCGAAGTGTCCCGACAGGATAGTGTCAGTTAGGACGTTCCCTGCCAGGAAAGGGATGTGCGGATAGCTCGCTTCGGCCATCGCGATGGCTTCGGCGGAGAGATCGACTCCAGTGACAAGGCCGAACCGGGACAGCTCCTGGCTGAACCATCCGTTGCCGCAACCCAGATCCAGAATCTTGGGACGCTCAAGCGCGAGAGAAGCAACAATCGTGAGCACTCGTTGGCCGCGCCTGAGCATCAGGGCGTTGATGGCTCTCCGCTCCCGCCAGTGTTGCCAATGCCAGTCCCACAACCGCCGTTGCTCATCCATTGTTGGAGTGCATGACTGGGGGACGACGTCCCTGTTTGTACTGCACCCAACCCAGTTCGTCATTTGCAGTCTCTTGCTAAGTGGAGTAAACCGAGCCAGCCCGGCCGTTTCAGCACGGCGCAAATCAGGTGCCATCCACGCGAGCAGTCAGGGCGGGCCCCTACAATGTTGCGCTTCCGCATCAGTCCCCCTCCCTTGGTGACGTCCGCGGGGCTGCGTCTTCTGGTCTCCCTCTTGCTCAAGAGCGTCGTTGCATGGCCAGCCTACCCATCTCCGGCCTGACCGCGCCGGATTCAGTTGGTGACCTGCGCGCACTCGACCGCTCGCTGGTGCACAGCATTGCCTGGACCAGCGGGGCCAAGTGGGCTGGGCAGCTCCTAGCCTGGGCCTCAACGCTGATCGTGGCCCGACTCCTCACCCCCGAGGACTACGGCCTCGTGGGAATGGCCGCGATTTACCTCGGATTGATCACTTTGGTGAGCGAGTTCGGCCTGGGATCCACGGTGATCACGCTGCGCAACTTGAGCGAGGAGCAGGTGGCACAGCTCAACGGTCTCGCGGTGCTGGTCGGGCTGGGCTGCTTCGCCGTGGCGTGCGCCGCGGCGATCCCACTGGGGCGCTTCTTCAAGGCGCCTCAGCTGCCGGGCGTCGTCGTGGCGATGAGTGTTGCCTTCCTGATTACAGCCTTCAAAACCGTCCCCTCATCACTCCTGTACCGCGAGATGCGGTTTCGGGCGCTCGCGCTCGTAGAAACCGGGTGTGCCGTGCTGCTGGCGGCCAGCATGATTGCATTCGCCCTGTTCGGTCTGCGCTACTGGACGCTCGTCCTCGGTTGGTTACTGAGCTCGGCGCTTTCGACGGGAGCGGCGCTCGCACTCCGGGGGCATCGCTTCGCGTGGCCCCGTCGGGACTCTCTGGCGCACGCCATGACCTTCAGCAGGCACATCCTCGTCGGCCGGCTCGCATGGTACGTGTATTCCAACGCCGACTTTCTCGTTGCAGGCCGGCTCCTAGGTACCGCCGCGCTCGGCCTGTACGAGGTAGGCTGGAACATGGCAAACGTCCCGATCGACAAGATCATGCAGACGGATCATGCAGCGCTCAGGCGCTATCTGTTGAGAATCACTGAAGGCCTGGCTCTGATCACCTTCCCCGCGAGTCTGGGACTAGCCCTCGTCGCGCCCGATTTCGTACTCCTCACGCTCGGTGATAAATGGCACGGTGCCATTGCTCCGTTGCAGCTGCTCGCCCTGAGCACGGCATTCCGTGCCGTCACTCCCCTGCTGTCCCAGGTGTTGATCGCGATCGGAGAATCCCGTCTCAGCATGCGATACGGTGTGCTGTGTGCCGTCGTTCTCCCCTCGGGGTTCTGTCTGCTGGGCAAACGCTGGGGCACCGTGGGACTTGCCCTCGTCTGGGTGTTTGTGTTCCCGATACTCATGCTCCCGGCGTATCGACGGGTCTTGCAGACGATCGCGCTCTCGAGTCGAGCATACCTCCGGGCGTTGTGGCCGGGCGCCAGCGCCTCGCTGCTCATGGCAGCAGCCATACTCGCGGTCAAATTGATTGCCGGGGAGCACGCGCCGCGGGCTCTGACCTTCAGCGCTCAAGTTGTTACCGGAGCGGTCGTCTACGGCCTCGCGTGCATTGCGCTCCATGGCGAGCGCCTAGCTTCGTTTTCCCGCAGCCTGCGAGCGATGCGCGCGTTGCCCCCGACGGCAGGTGAGGTGTCCGCTTCCTGAGATGCCACCCCGACGGACGCGCCGAGCGCCTCTAACAGGGTCCGGCGGCGAGCCCCGACGTGCGGCGGTTCCGCCCACCCCTCGGGAGCTGGGGCGCCGCCCCGTTTCCCCTGAGGAGCGTGTCCACCCTAGCAGCAATCGCGTCGTACGTGATGGACGCGGGGCAGGGAGATCGCTGCTGCGAATCGTCCCGCCAGAGCTGCTCGAGCAAGCACGCGATCCCGGCCACGTCATTGGGATCGAGGGCGACGGCCCCGAGGCGGTTTCCCTCGACTCCTGCTGCGCTTCGCTCTCCCGCCAGGACCAGCGTTGGGATACCCATCGCTACCAGCTCATACAGCTTGGCCGGGATCTGCATCTCTAGTTCCTGTGCCAACACCACGGCGAGGCGCGAGCGCGACACCACGTCCAGCGCCTGAGCGCGCGGTAGCGGGCCTAGTACCTCGACGTATTGCTCCAGTCCCAAGGAGCCAACTTGCTCGTCGAGTGCGACAGCACAGGACGCGTCGGCGTGACCTACAACGCGCAACTTCGAACCGGCCTGGGCAGCTTCTGGGTGGCGCTCGAACAACAGCCGAAGCGCCCGCATCACCGGTCCGAGATCGTGGCTCCCGAACAGCGTGCCGGCATACGCGACGCCCAACCCCGGATAGAGACGAGAGGCGGGAGGCGGCAGGCATTCCGGGTCGACGCCGTTCGGAATGCACGTGACCGCCACGTCGGGATACCTGGCGGCGAGCGCCTCCGCAAGCTGCGGCGTGTTGGCGATGACGCCGTGAGCAGCCCGAAAGGCTAGGCGCTCCGCACGCGGCACTAGGGCCCGAAACACCCGGGTCTGGATCACGGGATGTGACTGCCAAGCCGTCGCAATGGGTCCCGCCCACGGATCGCGGAGGTCGACAAACCAACGCACCGCATTCCCCATCGTCGCCATCCTCGCCACGAGGTGTGCCGAGTGGGGTGGGCCGCTGCTCACGACGACCTGGGGCTGGAACTGCCGGCACACCGAGCGCGCGCGCAGGGCCGCGCGGAGGACCCAACCTCGGCTCTGGTCCGGGAGGGTCAGGAGGGCCTCAACCTCCCTGCGCAGTCGGCGCAGCAGACCCGCCGGCTCGGACGGGCGCGCCACCGACGATGCGTCCGGAAACGACGCGCGCGGTCGCTGGGCCAGCCGACGGAGCCCCTGGTAAGCGTCGAGGAGCGTCCGGAAGCGTGGACACGACTCCACCTGCACGCCCACCGCCGCGTCGCTCCCGGACGGAGGGACGGCGGTTACGACCACAACCTCCCAGCCCAGCCGCGCCAGGTATTTCGTGATGCCCGCCCAGCGCAAACCGCCGACGGAGCCGTCGGGGGGGAAGTGATACGTGATCACGAGCAGCCGCCGGCCCGCCGCCTCAGGGATGGCCATTGCCTGAACGGAGCCCGTCGTAGAGGTCGCTAAGCCGAGCCGCACACGCCCTCACATTAAACGCGTTCCGTATCCGCTCCCTAAGCGCCAAGCCCTCCCTCGTCATAGTTTCGGGAACCTCCGCGTAGCGCTGCAGGCGGTCGGCGATGCCGCGCGCGTCGCGCTCGGGAACGAGGAGCGATACGTGCTGACCGAATATGTACGGAATGTCGGAATGAACAGTCGCGATCACAGGCATTGCCGTGGCCATCATCTGCTGTAGGACGAACGGCGTACCCTCGGCGTCGCCGTGGGAGGCCGTGACACTCGGTGCCGCGAACACGTGGCACTTCAACGCGAGCGCTAGGAGATCCTTGAACCTCACCCAGGAATGCTGACGCACGCAGTCGTCGAGCCCGAGACGGCGAATCAGTTCGAGAATCTCATCCCTGACCCACGCCTCTTCCGGTCGCCCGCCTCGATCCCCCACGATGTGCAGCTCGAGGCGGAGTCCGGCCCTCCGCGCCAAGGCCACCCCCTCGATGACGTACCTCAAACCCTTCTTTTCGACAAAGGTGCCGGCAAAGAGCACGCGCAACGTGCCCCCGGGCGTGAACTCCCGCGGCGCGTACGGGATGGCCTGAACATCGACGCCCAGTGGATGGATCCGGATCTTCGCTGCAGGACAACCAAGCTCAGTAAGCGACTTGGCCATGCTGGGTCCGAGCGCCAGCGCCCGGGTACAGTCCCCGAGTACCTTGGCATAGCGTTCGCGCCACTCCGGCTGCGTCCCCAAGAGATACACATCGGCGCCGTAGAAGCTTACGACCCATGGGGTCTCGAGGTGACGTCGGACAGCGAAGTCTTCCGCGGCCACATACCCGAAGTGCGAGTGCAGCACCACTGGAGCTCGCGCGGAGAGCCTCCATGCGTCAACGGGATAGACAGCCTGGCCGGCGACGCGACGCCAGACGCGCTGGAAGAACCGCTCGCCGCCCACGACCCAAGCCTCCAGTTCCGGAAACTCGTCCCGCAGCATGAGGTTGTCACACAAGACAAGCGGCGTGTACCGAGGTACGAATCGCAGGTGGTCATAGAGCCAGTTCGTGGTGCGGCCCACGAAGGCGTCACACCGCTGCAGCGCCACCGGCCGCCTCCCCGCCACCTCGAAGGCCGTGGGTTACTGAGCGAGCAAGGAGGACGCTTCGCAAGACTGGCCCGCTTCACGCGCGGGCGTCGCTGCAGCGGGCGCATACGTGGCACGCATAACACAGCCGCTCTTGCAAGGCTCGGTCCGCGGCTGTGGCGTGGGGTCATCAACGGCGTACTCGGAGCGTTAAGGACAGTCCGATGAAACACTTGACGCGGCCTCGCGACGGACGCGAGTCCTCCTTGGAGCGTACGACCGCTCGATACTGTCGTGCAGCTACCACAAGACGAGCAGTCGACGTTGCGTCAACGCAGCGGGGTCGGAACCTTGCTACCCACGAAGCCTTGGGGAAGCAGCCGGGGAGTCTCGGACGCATGGCTGCCGGGCAGGCCCCAGAGCGATCCCCGCCTCGCTGACCGTTGCGAACCGCACGGAGCCTATCCGGGAGAGCCCTTCCACGTAGCTGTCGATCGTCTTGTACAGACGCCCCACGTCCCCAGCGCTAGACGTCAGGGGACTGAGCCCTGGCCGCAGCGCCACGCTATGGAAAAACACGTGGAGCAGGCGGACCCCGCCCTCCAGTGCTCCCCGCGACAGGGCGAGCATATCCCGCACCGACTGAAGTTCCGGAGTCAACATGGTGACCCTGACCACGCCCAGACGGGCCGCGAGACCGGCCACGCGGACTGCTCGCGAGGGGCCCGCGTGCAGCAGACGATGCACCAACGACCATTGGGAGGATGAGAACCTCGTGTACCCGGCGGTTATCGGAACCTCTACCAGCGGGCCACGGGGTTCGGGCACCCGCACATCGCGCCCAACTCCGATCCGATAGACGTTGAGCGGAGCGCCGACGAAGGTCGGACCGTCCCATCGTTCCCAGCTCACGAACGGCGTGACACTGCTGTCAACTTGATAGCCGCAGGTAAGGAGGGCCGAGACCGCGTCTGCTCCCAAACCGAAGCGGCCGGCGCGAAAGGCCGGGGGGGGAGCCCCAAGCGCATCCTCGAGCGCAGCGGTCAGTCGCTTCAACTTCTCGAGCTGGAGCTCTGGAGCAAGATTCTTCATCACCGCATTGCGCGGTGTCAACGGTTCCACGAGCGGAGGAGTATTCCACGGGTGCAGGTGCGCACCGATTTCCGCGGCTCCACCATCGCGGACTTCCCGCAGGAGGTCGGCTGCCCACGGTTGCTTTACGACCTGGTACGTCGTGAAATAAGTCGGCCGGACACCCAGGCTGTTGAAGAATCGCCGCAGTCGCCTTACCTCCCTAACGTTCTCCACAGTGATCCCCGACCGAGCCCCTTCCCAGTTGTCCTCTTCGGTGTCCACTGAGACAACGAGAAGTATTTCGCGGCCCGAGCCAGCCACGTCGGACGAGGCCCCCTCTCGTGTCCCCATCGCCCGCGGCCCGGGTTCCTGGCGCGCGGGCTCCCACGTTGGGGTGTCCTTGCCCGCCACCGCCCGGATAGAGGCGTGCAGCGCCGCCAGCTGGCCGAGCACGATGTACGCCGGTACCGCAAGGGGCTGCGGCAACTGGCGGCCCTCGGGCCACCACCACCCGAGCGCCGCGCAGAGCCCCGCGAACGCTGCGAGCCCCAAGCCCCAGCCGGCCCACGGGGTGCTCCGGACGAGGCATGCCAGCGTGACGAGCGCCAGCGCGCTGACGTGCGGCACGAGCCAGCGGCATATCTTGTGGGTGGCCAGGATCCACGCGAACGCCCCATAGCGGAGCGGGTTCAGCAGCTGGCGCTTGAAGTAGACGGTGTGCCAGCCGCGAGTGATGGTGCGCACCTTGCGGCGGTACTCGCGCCGCAGCGACAGCACACGGGGTTTGAGGCAGATTGCGTCCGCGACTGAGACCGCCCGAAAGCCTCGCTCGCGCGCGATGAGGGGGGCAGCGAAGTCGCGGCACAAGCCGCCGGGAAGGACGTGCCTTTGGATCGACGCCCGCGCCGCGTACAACCAGCCGCCTGCCACGACGATCCCCCGGAACCGTGTCTCCAGGTCGCGCACCCACATCTCGTAGCCGAGGTACGACGACTGACCGCGGTTGGCGTCCCCATCGATCCGCGCGACGCTCACGCAGGTGCTCGAGGCGACACCCACAGTGGGATC
>QHUY01000109.1 GCA_003223415.1 Gemmatimonadota bacterium | reverse complement strand
CGCACAGCCTGCTAACGCTGATCGGCTGGGGGATCCTGCTCGCCGTGCTGTACCGGTGGCGCAGCGGCGACGCTCGCGCGGCGACGGTCGTCGCACTGCTCGTCGTGAGCCACTGGGTGCTCGACTTCGTCACGCATGTTCCCGATATGCCGCTGTACCCGGGCGGCCCGACGGTGGGGCTGGGCCTGTGGAACTCGGTGGCGGGCACCGTCATCATCGAGGGGTCGATGTTCGTCGCGGGAGCGTGGATCTATGTCACGACGACGCGCGCGCGCGACGCCGTCGGACGCTACGCGCTGTGGGCGCTCCTCGCTTTCCTCTTGGTGTCCTACGTCGCGTCGCTCTTCACGGGGCCTCCGCCCACTCTGCAGGCGATCGAGTTCGGCGGGATCGTGTTCGGCTGGTTGTTCGTAGGATGGGCCGCGTGGGCGGATCGGCACCGGGAAGGCGTTGCCTGACGCCACATGGTCGCGTGACACAGACTGCACGGACCGGGGATCTCTGTAACGAGATCCCCGATTTGTTTTGTAGGACGAATCCGACTGCCGCGCGCTCCTGCCCGACGCTACGTTGAGTTTCTGCCGGACTGACGCGTTGACCGCGGGTTGACGCGCCCTGTTCACACTGTCCGTCGCAGGTCGCGCGGAGTGGCGAGGTGATACGAATCGCTCCACGCCTGCCTCAGTTTGCGTCGGTCGTCGCGACCATTCCCGAGCGGTCGCGTTCCGTCCTCGCAGAAGGGATGAGCATACTTCTTGCTCTCCACCGCGTCGTTGGGATTTGTTCCAAGCGCTCGCGCACCACGCTCGCCGACCCTAGCCCCGGTGAGACGTGTCACGGCCCCGTGCCCGGCCGTGACTTACCTAATGAGTAGATCCATATGCTGCCGGTGATCCATCGAGTCGCGTGGCGGCCCGTGCCGCGGTCGTTTCTCGGATGCCGCCTTTGAGCTGCCGCATCGCGTTCTACTCCCACGACACGATGGGACTGGGGCACATGCGTCGGAACCTGCTGCTGGCGCAGGCGCTCAAGCATTCGCGGCTCCAGGCCGTGGTGCTGATGATCGCTGGCGCGCGCGAGGCGAGCCTTGTCACGGGCGCGGCAGGCGTGGACTGCGTCGCCCTGCCGTCGCTCCAGAAGGACGGGCAAGGACAGTATCATCCGCGCCATCTCGATGTCCCCCTGCCGGAGCTCTTGGCGCTGCGTGCGAAGACTGCGTGCGCGGCGCTGGAGGCCTTCGACCCGGATGTACTGATCGTTGACAACGTGCCGCGCGGCGCCGTGCGCGAGCTGGACCCCGTGCTGGAATCGCTGCGCGCCAGGCACCGCACGCGCCTCGTGCTCGGGCTGCGCGACGTACTCGACGATCCCATCACGGTGCAGCGCGAATGGGCCCGCGCCCAGAACCAGGACGCCGTCCGTCGCTACTACGACGCCGTCTGGGTCTACGGCGACCCCACGGTGTACGACCCGGTGCGAGAGTACGCCTTCGCTCCCGACGTGGCGGCGAAGGTGCGCTACACCGGCTACCTCGATCAGCGCGCACGGCTCAAGTTCGTGAGGCACGACGGTAGGGGTCCGGCGGCGGCGCTGGGGCTGTCGCCGGGTTGGCTCGCGCTCTGCCTCGTGGGCGGCGGCCAGGACGGGGCCGCGTTGGCGGAGGCGTTCGTGGAAGCGGAGCTCCCGCCGGACACCAACGGCCTGCTCGTCACCGGCCCTTGCATGCCTGTCGGCGTGCGGCGACGGCTGATGCGCAGCGTCGCGAGCAATCCCCGCCGGCGGGTGGTCTCGTTCGTGCACGAGCCGACGCGACTGGTGCGTCGCGCGGACCGTGTCGTCGCAATGGGCGGTTACAATACCGTCTACGAGATCCTGTCGTTCGAAAAGCCCGCGCTCATCGTGCCCCGTGTCACGCCCCGACAGGAGCAGCTGATCCGCGCCGAGCGCCTGCGGGCGTTGGGGCTCGTGGACGTGCTCCATCCGGAAGGCTTGAGCGCCGCGGCCCTGAGCGCCTGGCTCGCTCGCGGGCGGGCCCCCGTCCGACCGGCGAGGGAACGCATCGATTTCAACGGTCTCAGCCGCGTCCCGCAACTGCTGGAAGAGCTGCTCGGCAGCCGACCGCCGCTCGGGCCGCGCCGCCGAGTTCGCGCCGAGGTTTACGATGCAGCGTGACGCGCCGCTGCGCGTCGGGGAATCGGATGGTCAGCTGGCGATCGCTTACATCGTCAAAGCCTGGCCGCGGCTTTCCGAGACATTCATTCTCAACGAGATCATCGGCCTGGAGCGCCGCGGCGTTTCCATCCGCATATTTTCGGTGAAAGACCCGAATCCCGGTCCGATCCACGACCGGGTTGCACTGGTGCGGGCGAACGTGACGTACCTGTCGCTGCGGAGCCACTGGAAGGTCGCCTTGCCGGCGAACTTCCGCTCCCTGCGCAGGCGACCCGCCAGGTACGTTCGGACGTTGCTCATGGCCATCGTGAAGGTCCTGAGCCATCGTCGCCGGCATCGCGGCTCACCGGCGCTCGGGCTGCGCGCACTGGCCGCCGTACGCCATCTTCTGGAAGCCGGCTACGTGGCGGATGTGCTGTTCGGGCGGCCGGCGACGCATCTCCATGCGCACTTCGCTTCGTCCCCGACGCTCGTGGCGCTGCTCACGTCGCGAATCACAGGTGTTCCCTATACCCTCACGGCGCACGCAAAGGATATTTACGTGAGCCATCCCGACGATCTCCGTGCCAAGCTCCGCGAGGCGCGCGCGGTGGTCACCTGCACCGAGTACAACCGGCAACACCTGCTGAGCCGATATCCGCGGGAATGCGGCGGCAAGCTGTTCCGCGTCTATCACGGACTCGACGCTTCGCTGTTCCGCTGCGCCCCTTCGCACACGCCCCCCCCCGAGCCGCAGGAGGCGGTGATTCTGTCCGTCGCCAGGCTCGTCGAGAAGAAGGGGTTGGACGACCTGCTTGCGGCGGCCGAGATCCTGCGGCTCCGGGGGTACCGATTTAGGTTGGAGATCATTGGCACGGGGCCCCTGCGAGAGACGCTCAAGGCCCAGGCGAAGCGTCTCGGTCTGGAGGATCGGGTGACGCTGCTGGGCGCTCAACCGTACGAGGCGGTGCGCCTCGCCTACCGGCGAGCCGCTGTGTTTGCGCTCCCCTGCAGGGTCGCTGCGGATGGTGATCGGGACGGGATCCCCAACGTGCTCCTCGAGGCGGTCGCCAGCGGCGTGCCCGTCGTCTCCACCCCGGTGTCAGGGATTCCCGAGCTGATCGAATGCGACCGGAGCGGTTTGCTCGTGGAGCCGAACAATCCCGGCATGCTCGCCGACGCGCTCGACAGGATTCTCACAAGCCCGGAGCTGCGGGCACGCCTGACCGAAGCCGCCCGCGCCAAGCTCGACGAGCATTTCTCCTTGGACCGCTGTTCCGCTCGGTTGCTGGCGCTGTTTCACGCGGTGCAGGCTGCATGACGATGCGGATCGCCTACGTCTGCGCCGACCCCGGCGTGCCGGTCTTCGGGCGCAAGGGTTGCTCAGTCCATGTGCAGGAGATGCTCCGCGCCTTGCAAGGGCACGGCGCGGGCGTGGACCTGTTTGCCGCCCGCGTGGACGAGGCGCCGCCGTCCGGACTCGAGTCGCTGCCGATTCACCACCTGACCCCCGTGGGCGACGGCGACCCGTCCAGCCACGCAGCCGCCATCGCCGCGCTGAACGACCAGCTCGCCGCCCTGCTCGATCGTGCAGGGCCGTATGACCTCGTGTACGAGCGCTACTCGCTCTGGAGCCTCGCCGCGATGGAGCACGCGGCGACCGCCGG
The DNA here is from genome assembly GCA_003223415.1 of Gemmatimonadota bacterium. Lineage (GTDB taxonomy): Bacteria > Gemmatimonadota > Gemmatimonadetes > Gemmatimonadales > GWC2-71-9 > 13-1-40CM-70-15. The sequence goes on along the minus strand of QHUY01000109.1, from coordinate 5,458 downwards.
CGTCCCGGGGCTGCTTGAGGTGAACGCGCCGCTGATCGAGGAGCAAGCCGCATACCGGGGGCTGCGCGACGCCGCGGGTGCCGACCGCGTGGCCGCGCGCGCGTTCCGGGCGGCCAGCGTGCTGCTCGCCGTCTCCGCGGAGGTCGCCGCCTGGCTCGAGCGTCGCGGGGTCGCGCGGGGTCGCGTGCACGTGATCCCCAACGGGGTGGACGCGGAGCGGTTCCGGCCGGATGTGCGGCCGGCCGCCCCCGGACCGCCCGGAAGCTTTACCGTGGGTTTCGTCGGCTCGATGAAGCCGTGGCATGGATTGGACGTCCTGGTCGAAGCGTTCGCGCGCCTGCACGAGCGGGCCCCCGACGCCCGGTTGCTGCTCGTGGGCGACGGGCCGGCGCGGGCCGCCGTGTGCGCCGACCTGTCGGCTCGCGGGCTGAACGGGGTCGTGCACTGCACCGGAGCGGTGGCCCCGCGCGAGGTTCCCGGGCTCCTGACCTCGGTCGACGTGGCGGTTGCCCCCTACCCTCAGGCGACCGGCTTCTATTTCTCGCCGCTCAAGGTGTATGAGTACCTGGCGGCGGGTCGAGCGGTAGTAGCCAGCCGCGTGGGGCAGCTGGAGACCGTGATTCGGCATGATGTCAACGGGTTGCTGTGCCCGCCGGGGGATGCCGCAGCTCTGGCCGCGGCGCTCGAACGACTGCGGTGCGAGCCAGCGCTGCGCGCCCGACTGGGGCGAGCTGCGCGGGCGACGGTGCTTCGCAAGCACACGTGGGACGCGGTCGCGGCTCGCGTGCTGGAACTCGCCGCAGCCGCGGTGGAGGCCTAGGTGGGACAACCCCTGACGCTGCGCGCGGCGCTGCCCGGCCTAGGGCGGTTGGTGCGGCGGCTCTGGCCGTATGTGCGGCGCGAGCGGCCGCTGATCGTCGTGTCGCTGCTGGCGCTCTATGCCGAAATCGGCCTACGCCTGCTCGAGCCGTGGCCGCTGAAGGTCGTCCTGGACCATGTCGTTGGCTCCGGCCACCACGGTCACTGGGTGGACCGTGTCTTGGCCACCCTCGACCCGGGAACGCTGCTCGCGCTCGCGGCGGTGGCGGTGGTCGCGTTCGCGGGCCTGCGGGCTCTGGCGGCCTACTACAACACCGTCGGCCTCGCGCTCGCCGGCAATCGCGTGCTGACCGCCGTGCGCAACGAGCTGTACGCCCAGCTGCAGCGCCTCTCCCTCTCGTTCCACACGCGCGCGCGCACCGGGGATCTCATCGTGCGCGTGACGGGCGACGTCGGGTTCCTGCAGGATGTGGTGGTCACGGCGTTCCTGCCGCTCCTCGCGAGCGGGCTCACCTTCGTCGGGATGGCGGGGGTGATGCTCTGGCTCAACGCACCGTTGGCGCTGTTGGCGTTCGCGACGGGGCCCCTGTTCTTGCTGAGCACGGTGCGCCTCAGCCGACGGATCCGCGACAACGCGCGGCGGCAGCGCCAGCAGCAGGGGGCGATGGCCGCGACGGCGGCCGAGTCGATCGGGGCGGTGAAGGTGATCCACGCATTGTCGTTGGAAGGGACGTTCGCGCAGGCCTTCACCAAGCAGAGCCGCAAGAATCTCGCGACGGGCGCGGCGGCCACGCGGCTGGAGGCCGCGCTCGAGCGCACGGTGGACCTGCTGATCGCCGTGGCCACGGCGCTCGTGCTCTGGAGCGGCGCGCGCTTCGTGCTGCGCGGCGCGATGACGCTGGGCGACCTGGTGATCTTCCTCGCCTACTTGCGCACCGCCTTTCGGCCCGCGAAGGACTTCGCCAAGTACACGGGCCGGCTCGCCAAAGCGTCGGCGGCGGGCGAGCGCGTGGTCGATCTGCTGGACCGCACGCCCGACGTGCGGGATCTGCCGGGCGCTGTGCCGGCCCCCCCCCTGCGCGGGCACGTGCGGTTTGAGGGCGTGGGCTTCGCCTACGACCCGGGCCACGCCGCGCTCGAGGCGATCGACTGCACAGTCGAACCAGGCCAGCACGTCGCCTTGGTGGGCCCCTCGGGGAGCGGGAAGTCCACCCTTGTCAGCTTGATCCTGCGGCTGTACGACCCGACTGCGGGGCGAGTGCTGATCGACGGGCGCGACCTGCGCGAGTACACCCTGGCGTCGTTGCGCACGCAGATCAGCGTGGTGTTGCAGGACAGCATCCTGTTTGTGGGCACGATCCGCGACAATATCGCTCAGGGCGCGCCGGGCGCGCCGGGCGCGTCGCCCGAGGCGATCGAAGCGGTCGCCCGGCTTGCCAACGCCCACGGGTTCATCATGGCGCAGCCGCAGGGCTACGACACCGTCGTGGGCGAGCGCGGCGTGACCCTGTCCAACGGCCAGCGCCAGCGGATCGCCATTGCCCGCGCGGCGATTCGGCACGCACCGCTCCTGATCCTGGACGAGCCCACCACGGGCTTGGACGGGGAGAACGAACGGGCCGTCAGCGAAGCGCTGGAGCGGCTGACGGAGGGGCGGACCACGTTCCTCATCACGCACGACCTGCACCTGGCCGCTCGGGCGAACCTGATCCTCTACCTCGACGCTGGCCGCGTGCGGGAGCGCGGCACGCACGCCGAGCTGCTGCGAGCGGAGGGGCCGTACGCCAACCTGTACCGCCTCCGGCTGACCGGTGGCGGCCCCCAGCGCTACGACGCTGTCAACGCCTGATGCGGCGGGGGGGGAGGGGAGGGACACTCGCGGTCGCGATGCTGGTGGTGTTCGCCGTGCCGCGAACCGCCGCGGCCCAAGTCGGCACGACCACGGACATCATCACCGGTACGGTGACTGGGCGCGACAGCCAGCCGCTCGCCGGGGCGGTCGTGCAAGCGACGTCGCTGGAGACCCAAGTGTCGCGCCAGCGGACTACCGACGCACGCGGCCGGTTCACCATCGTCTTCCCCGAGGGCGGTGGGCAGTACCAGCTCACCGTACGCTACGTCGGCATGGCACCGACGCGGGTGACCATCGCGCGCCAGGCGGACGAGGATCGCCTCGTCGCCAACGTCCAGATGGACCTGGCCATCGTCACGCTGGAGCCGGTCGCGGTACAAGCGGCCCAGCCGCGCGGGCTCGAGCGGCTGGGGCCGGGTGCGACCGGCCGCGACCTCAGGTCCGAAGCGATGAGCCGCCTTCCGATCGCGGCTTCGGATCTTACCGCACTCGCGACGCTCGCTCCCGGCGTGGTCGGGATCGCCGAGACCGACAGCACGCGTCCGGCCTTTTCGGTCGCGGGACAACGCCCCACCGCCAACCGCATCACGCTGGACGGCCTCTCGTTCGGTGGGGCGATGGTGCCGCAGGACGCCATCCGCTCGACGCGCGTCGTCACGAACACTTACGATGTGGCGCGAGGCCAGTTCTCGGGCGGGCTGGTCGCCTCCACCACGCGCAGTGGCACCAACGTTCCGCAGGGGGCCTTCACCTACAACGGGCGCGACCGCGCGCTCGCCTGGGGCGGCGTGACGGCCTCGCCGTTCAGCCAGGGGTACACGCAGAACCAGTTCGGCGGGGGGATGGGCGGCCCCATCGTGCGCGACCGGCTCTTCGCGTTCGGCGCGCTGCAGGGGCGGTGGAAGGACCAGGCCCTGCCGTCGCTCGCCACCGCGGATGCGGCGACCCTCGAACGGCTCGGCGTGAGCCCCGACTCCGCTGCGCGCTTCCTCGCGCTGGAGGGAGCGACCGGCGTCCCCGTGAGTGTGCCCGACGCGCGGGGCGACCGCGGCATCAACAACGCCGCCGCCCTGCTCCGGATGGACTGGAACGTGGCGGAAGCGCACACACTGATGTTGCGTATGGACGGACGGTGGAATTCTGACGACCCCACGCGCGTCAGGTCCCTAGCTCTCCCGTCCACCGGCGGGAGGCGCTCGGAGCGGGCTGGGGGCGTGATGGCATCGTGGACGTCCCACTTCGGCGAGCAGCTCATCAACGAAGTGCGTGGCTACATCTCGGCCGAGCATACCGACGCCGGGGGGTTCCTCGCGCTCCCGGAGGCGCGGGTGCACGTCACGTCGGACCTACCGGACAGCCTCCGGGGCATCGCAACGCTCACGTTCGGGGGGAACCACGCCTTTCCGCAGCACACGGACAACACCACGGCCGAGGTCCGCGAGGAGCTCTCCTGGATGACGCAAGATGCGACGCACCGCATCAAGCTTGGTGGCTATCTCAACTCAGTGCGGCTGCGCGCGAACCAGACGCCCAACCAGCTTGGCACCTTCGTGTTCCACTCGCTCGACGCGTTCGCGGCGGGACGGCCGTCGTCCTTCAGCCGAACCCTCGCGCCGCTCGACCGGGCGGGGACGTCGTGGAACGAGGCGCTATACCTGGGCGACACGTGGCGCGCGGGCGCCCGGCTGCAGCTCACCTATGGCGCCCGCCTCGAGGCGACGGAGTTCCGGGGCACGCCAGCCTACAACCGCACCCTCGATTCCCTGTTCGGCGTCCGCACCGACCGCATCCCGGGTGAGGTGCACGTTTCGCCGCGAATCGGTTTCACGTGGACGTTCGCCGCCGAATCCGGGGGAGGGGGGCGGGCGTTGCCGCGGGGCATCCTGCGCGGCGGCGTGGGGGATTTCCGCGGCCTGCCGCCGACCGGGTTGTACTCGGCGGCGCTGGGCGCGCCCGGGCTCGCGACCGCCGAGACACAGCTCGAGTGTATCGGGTCGGCGGTGCCGACACCCGCCTGGGCGCAGTACGCGCAAGACCCGGCTACCATCCCCTCGCGGTGCGTGGACACGGCGAGCGCCGTGACGATCAGCCCGCGCCCCAACGCCACGGTGTTCGATCCCGGCTATGCCGCGCCGCGGGCCTGGCGTGCCTCCCTCGGCCTGCAGCAGCAGTTACCGGGGGCGTACACGCTCACCGTGGACGCGAGCTACTCACGGGGGGTGCAGCAGTACGGGTTCCGCGATCTCAACCTGGTGGCCACGCCGCAGTTCACGCTCTCTGACGAAGGCGGCCGCCCGGTGTACGTGCCCGCCGATTCGATCGTCCCCACCACCGGCGCGCTCACCTCGCTGGACTCCCGCGCGCATCCGCAGTTCGGTCAGGTGATCGCGATCGGCTCGGATCTCCAGTCGAATAGCAGACAGCTCACCGTCGTCGTGAGCCGCCTGGCGGCGCGAGGGGCGGCCTTGCAGCTGTCGTACACGTTCACCCGGGCACGCGACCAGTCGTCGTTTTCCTGCTGCGCCGTCAGCCAGGGATTCGCGGCGCCGACCACCGCCGGTGATCCCAACGGGCGCGAGTGGGCGACGAGCGCCTTCGAGCGGCGACACTCCCTGCTCGCCACCGTCACCTATCCCGTGACGTCGGCGCTCGAGGTGACCGCCCTCGGCCGGCTCACTTCGGGGATCCCGTTCACACCGCTCGTCGGCTCCGACATCAACGGGGACGGCGCGCGCAACGATCGGGCGTTCGTGTTCGACCCGGCGACGGCGTCCGATTCCTCCGTCG
>QHUY01000279.1:474-2367 GCA_003223415.1 Gemmatimonadota bacterium | reverse complement strand
CACGCTCGGGGCGGCGCTCCAGGACAGCGTGCCGACGGCGTAGCGCACGTCATAGCTGGCCGGCTGCCCCGTGCCATCGCTCACCTCGGTGAAGGCCAGCGTCAGCGCCGTGTCCGTCACGCCCGCGACCGCCAGATCCGTCACCGTCCCGGGGGTGGTCACGGTCGCCGTCACCGTCAGCGCCGCCGTCCCACTCTTGCCTTCACTGGTCGCCGTAATCGTCGCCGGGCCCGCCCCCACCCCCGCCACCATCCCGCCCCCGCTCACCGTGGCCACAGGCGCCTGGCTTGTCGCCCAGGTGACGGTGCGGCCGGTCAAGACGTTCCCGGCTGAGTCCTTGAGGGTGGTCGTGAGTTGCAGGCTCCCTCCCACCGTCAACCTCACGCTCGTTGGGCTCACGCTCACCGCGGCGACCGCAGGCGGGGCGGGTGGATCGGAGGCGGCCATCGTGGTGCCCGAGGCGATGTTGGACAGCCCCCCGAACACCGCGTTCACGTTCAGTGTGCCGCGGAACGCCACCAGCTGGACCTGATAGGCCGTCGCTGCGGCAAGCCCCAGCACCGTACAGCTGCGCTTGGCCCCGATGACACTCCCCGCGACCGGCGTGGCGCAACTGCCGCGCGCCACGCTCGGGGCGGCGCTCCAGGACAGCGTGCCGACGGCGTAGCGCACGTCATAGCTCGCCGGCCGCCCCGTACCATCGGCCACCTCCGTGAATGACAGCGTTACGGATGTGTCCGTCGTCCCGACGACCGCAAGGTCGCTCACCGTGCCCGGCTTGGTCGCCGTCACCGTGATCGCCGAGCTCCCGCTGGCACCCTCGCTGGTTGCCGTGATCGTCACCGTCCCGGTCACTAGCCCGCTCACCAGCCCGCTGCCGCTCACCGTGGCGACGGCGGTGTTACCGCTCGCCCACGTCACCACTCGCTGGCTCAACAGGTTGCCTGCCGAGTCCGCCGGCGCCGCCGTGAGCTGTAGCGTTTGCCCCACGGGCACAGTTCCAGGGGCCGGGCTCAGCGTGACCGACGCCACGGGCACGACCGGCGGGTCGGCGAGCGTCGAGCCGGCAGCGATATTGGACCAGCTGAAACTGATAGGCTTTGGCGGCGGCCAGCCCCAGCACCGTACAGCTCCGCCGCGCCCCGATCACTGTGCCGGCCAGCAGGACCTTGCAACTGCCCTGGGCGACAGCAGTCGCCGCGCTCCAGGTAAGCGCGCCCGCGGCCCAGCGGACATCATAGCTCGCCGGCAGGCCCGTCCCGTCGGTCACTTCGGTGAAGGCGAGCGTCACCGAGCTGTCCGTCACGCCTGTCACCGCCAGGTCCGCCACGGTTCCGGGGTTCGTGACCGGCGCCGCCACCGTGACGGTCGCCGTGCCCGTGACTCCGCCGCTCGTCGCGCTGATCGTGGCCGTGCCCGCCGCCACCCCCGTCACCAGCCCGCTGTCGTTCACCGTCGCCACGGCGCCGGTGCTCGATGCCCATGTGAGAGTGGGGCCGGTCAAGACCATCCCGGCCGAGTCTTTAAGGGTAGCCGTGAGTTGCTGGCTCGCTCCCGCTGCCAAGCTCACGCTCGCAGGACTCACACTCACCGCGGCCACCGCGGCCGGGGCGGTGGTGGCCGCTGTACTGCCCGAAGCGATGTTCGAGAGGCTCCCGAACACGGCGTTCACGTTCAGCGTGCCTCGGAACGCCACCAGCTGAAACTGATAGGCTTTGGCGGCGGCCAGCCCCAGCACCGTACAGCTCCGCCGCGCCCCGATCACTGTGCCGGCCAGCAGGACCTTGCAACTGCCCTGGGCGACAGCAGTCGCCGCGCTCCAGGTAAGCGCGCCCGCGGCCCAGCGGACATCATAGCTCGCCGGCAGGCCCGTCCCGTCGGTCACTTCGGTGA
>QHUY01000279.1:0-367 GCA_003223415.1 Gemmatimonadota bacterium | reverse complement strand
GTCGCGCTGATCGTGGCCGTGCCCGCCGCCACCCCCGTCACCAGCCCGCTGCCGTTCACCGTCGCCACGGACGGGTCGCTCGTCGCCCAGGTGACCGGTTGTCCGGTCAGGACGGTCCCGAACGCGTCTTTCAGCGTGGCAGTGAACTGGTACGTGCTCCCCGCAGCCACGCTCATCGAAGATGGGCTCACCGTGACAGAGGCGACGGAGCTGCTGGGGGCGCTCGGGGCCCCGGTGGCCACGGTGAGGTTATCGACCCACATGTATTGGTCGGCGGGCGAGCCGTCGCCGATGTAAGGGGCGATCAGGAACTGGTGGAAATTGATGCTCGGCCGTGCCCCGGTGCGAAACAGGATGTCGTGGCGAT
>QHUY01000108.1 GCA_003223415.1 Gemmatimonadota bacterium | reverse complement strand
ATAAGGACACGGTCGTCGTGACGTCCGCCGGGGCCACGGGCAACCCGGCGCGGGTTCCCGTGCGGTTCGACATCCTGCGGCCGCCCGAGCTGCCGACCGGTCTTGGCCAGTTCAAGAGCAACGGCACAACCGTCATCCCCATCGGCGGGGTCACCGACGAGTCGGTCGTAACGTTACAGGCAACCGTCACCGACCTCGACGCCGGCGATATGCTTAAGATTCAGGTCGAGGTGCAGCCTGTGGGCTCGACGTTTACCAACACCCCAACGGGAACGTCCACCACGGCCGTCGCGAGCGGGAGCGTCGCGACGGTCGCGGTCGGCGGGCTCCTGGACGACATCGGCTACCACTGGCAGGTGCGCACCTGTGACCAGACGAATCGGTGCAGCGGCTGGGTGAGCTTCGGCGGCAACTCGGAGACGGCGGCCGACTTCTATGCAAACCCGACCCCCGAGTTCCCCGCCGCCCCGACCAACCTCGCGCAGTTCCAGTCGGATGGGTCGACGCCGATTTCCACGGGCGGCCACACTGGCGGGATCGCCACGGTGACCGTCGTGCTGAAGGGCACCGTCACAGACCCGGATCCGGGCGACTTGATCACGCTCCAGGTGGAGGTGACGAACGGGCTCACAACCTACACCGCCACCGGATCGGCCGTGCTCACAGGTAATACTTCGACCGCCACCGTCACCGGGGTAGCAGTCGGCACGGCATTGACTCCGATCAGTTACACCTGGCGCGCCAAGGCCTGCGATCAGACGGGCCGGTGTAGCACGTTTGTAGGTCACGGCGGAAGTCCCGACTTCCTGGCGCCATGATCACCTGCCCCCGCTGCGGCGTCCCCGACATCCCGGACACGGCCCCCGGCTGCCCGCGCTGCGGCCTGACGCTCCTGGGCTCCCAGCCCACGGCGCCCGAGCTCGTCTCCGACGAGCTGGAGAGCAACCTGCGGCGCGACCTCGGCCGCCACTACCAGGTGGGCCAGCTGCTGGGCCGGGGCGGTATGTCGCTCGTCTACCTCGCCCACGAGGCGGACCTGAGCCGCGACGTGGCCCTCAAAGTCCTGCCTCTGCAGTTCATCCACACGCCCGATACCGTGCGGCGCTTCGAGCGCGAAGCCAAAATCGCCGCCTCGCTCGACCATCCCCATATCGTCCCGATCTACCGGGTGGGCACCACGGGGACGTTCCTGTGGTACTCGATGAAGCTCGTGAAGGGGCGCTCCCTGTCGGAAATCATCCAGCAGCAGGGCGCGCTGCCCCTCGAGCAAGTGGTCACCATCGTCGAGCAGGTCGGGAGCGCGCTCCAGTACGCGCACCGGCACGGCGTGGTCCACCGCGACATCAAGCCCGCCAATGTGATGGTGGAGGAGAGCGGCTGGGTGCTGGTATGCGACTTCGGCGTGGCGCGCGCGTTCGGCAGCGTCGCCCTCACCCAGACGGGCAACTCGATCGGCACCCCGTACTACATGTCCCCGGAGCAGTTCGAGTCGCGCACAGTGGACGGCCGCTCCGATCAGTACTCGCTGGCGATCATGACGTACGAGGCGCTCACCGCCAGCGTCCCGTTCATGGGGGACTCCCTCGGCGAGCTGGTGCGCCAGCACTTGCTCGAAACCCCGCCCCGCGTCACCGCAGCCCGGCCCGATGTGCCTGCGGCGATTGCGGACGCCCTGCAGCGGGCGATGAGCAAGCAGCCCGACGGCCGCTTCCCCGACATCGGGGCGTTCGTGCAGGCGCTGGGCGGCCATCCCGAGCCGAAGTCCCCCGTGTTCACGGGGTCGTCCCGCCGACGTACTGCCGCCTCTACGATTTCGTCGGACCCCACCGTGCGTTTGCCGCGCTCGCCCCGGCGGTGGCGGCCGGCGCTGTGGGCGCTCCCGGCGCTGCTCGTCGCCGGGGCAGCAGGGTGGGCGGTCTTCGGCCGCTCGGCGAGCGCTCCTCCGCCCCCCCAGAGCTCGGCCGAATCCCACCGCCAGGACACCGGTCAGCGCATCACCGACAGCACACACGGCGCGGCTCCCACGCCGGTGGTCACGGCACCTGCCTCCCCCCTCAAGACCGACTCGCAGCGGTCACCAAACCGCGTCGCGAGCCGGCCTGCGAATCACCCCCACCCCCGCCAGGCGCCGCGACAGATAGCGGCGCCGGCATCCGCGGATTCTGGGGTCGTCATGATCACCAGCTCCCCCGTCGCCCGGGTATTCGTGGACGGGAAGCCGGTGAGCGACACGCCGATCCCGCGGCTGAAGCTGAGCGCCGGCGTGCCACATCGCGTGAGCCTGAGGCGGGATGGCTACGTGAGCGAGGAGCGCGAGATCACCCTCCTCCCCGCCGAGACCCGCAGGCTCACCGACATCAAGCTGAAGCAGAAGGCGCCGCAGCCATGAGGGCCCAGCTCCGGGTAGCGGCGAGGGGGGGCGCGGTGGTCGTGGCGCTGCTGCTGACGCTCCGGCCGCTCCACGCGCAGTCCGCCCAGAGCGTGCTCGCGGCGGGGATCCGCAGCTACCAAAGCCTCGATCTCGACGATGCAGCCGGGCTGCTGACCCGCGCGCTCGCGTTCGAGGGTCGCGACGCGCTCAGCCGCCCCGACCACGCGAAAGCCCTGATGTACCTCGTCGCCACCGAGCTGCTGCGAGACCACCGCGACTCGGCGTTCGCCGTATCCCGCCGGCTGGTCGCCTACGAGCCCCGGTTCCGGCCGAGCGACCTGGACTTTCCACCCAGGACGATTGCTCTGTACGACAGCGCCCGCCGGGCCACGCCGGCGGTCTTCGCTGCCGCCCCCGCCGACACGGCGCTGCGCTCGGGTGAGGCGCTCGTCATCCGGCTGTTCGGGAGCACCTACCACCAGATCCAGGCCGTCCTGGCGCGGGAGAGCGGCACCGCGCTGCGGATCCTGTACGCCGGCCCGATCACCGACAGTCTGGATGTGCGTTGGGACGGCCGGGATTCGAGCGGCGCGACCGTCCCCAACGGCGACTACCGCATCGCCGTCGAGTCGCGCGACGCGCGCGGGCGCCTGATGCGCAGTCTCCGGCTGCCACTTTCGGTTTCGCGCGTGGTCGCCGAAACGCTGCCGTCGTCCCCGCCGCCGGGCTCCGCGGCGTTGCTGCCCGAGCGACAACCGGTCGGGCCGGCGCTGCGCGTCTTCGCGCCGGCGGTGGCCGTGGGTGCCGCGGTGATGCTGCTGCCAAGCGCGGTGGCGGGGAGCGAGAGCGGTGGGAGCTCGAAGGGCCGGCTGGTGGTGGGCGGTGCGGCCACGCTGGCCGGGATCTACGCGCTCTTCCGGCACCACCCCGGCAATGCGATCCCCGAGAACGTCGTGCGCAACCAGGCGGTCCGCGCGCGATGGCGCGCCGCCGCAGACTCGGTGGCGCGTGCGAACGTCGCTCGCCGCCGCGACGTCCGGCTCCGGGTCCGAGCCGGCGAGCCCGTGGTCCAGAGTCCGGAGGCGCCATGAGCCACGCCACTGCGATCGCGCTCGCCGCTGGGCTGTGCGTCGCTGTCGCGCCGCTGGCGGGCCAATCCGCGCTGCGGCTGTCGGCTGCAGGCGAGGTCGCGGCGGTCCGAGCGCGGAGCCTGACTGCGGCCGGGCGGGAGCGGCTCGACGGCTTTCTCGTCGTCGGCGAAGGCACGCTCGGCCGCGGCCGCGGGCTGCTTCGCCTGCGCTACGGTCAGGGCCGCGTCACCTCCGACTCGGGGGGAGGGGGGGGGGGTGGGGGGGGCGTGCAGCCACGGTCGCTCACCGACGGCGAGCTGCTCCTCGGGGTGGCGGCCCTGCCCTGGCTCGACCTCTGGGCGGGGCCGCACGCGCGCAGCTACCGCACCGACTTCGGCAACCAGCGCTGGCTGTTCTGGGAGGTGCGGGCGAGCGCCCGGGCCACCCTGGTGCCCGGCCAGCTGCAGAGCTTCTTCGAAGGCCGGGTGGCGGTGGCGGGCCGGGTAAATGTGCCGGAACCCTTTGGCAGCTCCCGAGGTGCCGAGGGGGGAGTGGAGGTGCGCATCACGCGGCCGGCGCTGAGGCTCCGGTTCACCTATCGCATCGACCAAGCGCGACTCGCGGCCGGCCGCCGGGAAACGGTGGAGGCCGTGGCGTTCAGTGTTGGTCGCGACCTGCGGTAGCTAGCGGTAGCGCTCGATCAGCCGCGCGGTGCCGCGGCGCGAGATTCGCACCAGCGCCCCGCCGCCCGGCACTGTAGGGTCCTGCGGCAGCAGGGTCACGAGCACGCCGGCGCCGTCTCGCTCGAACTTGAGCACCTGGACCGGAATACTGCCCCACCCGTGGACGGAGTCGTCAGCCTGGAGAGCCTGGACAGCGGCCGCGACGGTCGCGGCGCTGTCGGGGTCTGCCGGTGTGGAAGACGGGAGAGGTGGGGAAGACGGCGTGGGGGAAGACTCTCCCACCGCCGCCGATCGCGGCAGCCGTTGGTGCAGCTGCTCCGACCGGTGGCGCAGCGTCAGCATCGCCAGCGCCACGATCACCACGACCAGCGCGATGGACCGCCCGACCCGCAGCTCCATTCTTCAATATACGCCTTACGGATTATCGTCGGTCTCCTCTTCGGGCGGGCGCCCGGCGGCTGCCAGGCCCAGGGTCCGCAGCAACCCGAGCGCCTGGCGCTGCTGCCGAGGTGATAGCCCCGCCACCGCGCGCCGCATCGTGCGGGCGTGGGGCGGGAAGATGCGCCCCATCAGGCGCCGGCCACGGGCGGTGAGCGCGAGCGGCCGCTGGCGGCGATCGCCGGCGCTCGACTCCCGGCGCACCAACCCCCGCCGGACCAACTTGTCCACCACGTAGGTGGTGCTGCCGCTCTCGATGAGGATCCGCCGCTGCACCTCGCACACCGGCAGCCGGCCCTTGTGATAGAGGACCTCGAGCACCCCGAACTCGGTGGTGCCGAGGTCGAACCGGGCGATACTGGCCCGGGAGCGGCGCTCGACCGCGTCGAACGCTCTCGCCAGGACTACCCAGAGCCGCAAGGCCGGGTCACGAGGGGGAGGGGAGAGGGGGGGGGAGGGAATCGTCGCGCTTGGCATCATCTCGGGAACCTCCCGGCGGGGGACAATGTTCCGAAATTGCTCTAAGTAAAGTATCTCGAATTCAAGATAATTTGGAGGCTGCTATGATAGGCGACCTTGGATTGTTGGCGCTCCGGCTGGTGCTGGGGCTGGTGTTCCTGGGCCACGGGGCTCAAA
>QHUY01000280.1 GCA_003223415.1 Gemmatimonadota bacterium | reverse complement strand
TCACCGGAGACCTGCGGGTGCGGCACTTCGGCGACGCAGCGCGGATCGAGGTCGAGCCGCGCGGGATCCCCTGGCTCGAGGCGCGCTCCGGCGACGTGACGGCGCGGCTGTCCGACCTCGGCTTCTCCCGCTTCGACATCGACCCGCGAGGCTACCGCCGTGGCAGCCTGCTGGGCGAGCGCGCCGCCGGACGGTGAGGCTGTTCGTCGCGCTGAATCTCCCCCCCGCCGTCCGCGAGGCCGTCTGGGCGGCAGCGGCTCCGCTGCGTGAGCTCCAGCTGCCGGTGAACTGGGTGCGCGCCGACGGGGTGCACCTCACGCTCAAGTTCCTGGGTGAGGTTTCGGACGAGCAAGAGCCGGAGCTGCTCGCGGCGCTGGCGCAGGCCGCCGGGAGTGGGGAGGGCGCGTCGCGGGGCATTCCGCTCGCGCTGGGGGGGTTCGGCGTGTTCCCGGACCTGCGGCGACCGCGAGTGGTGTGGGTGGGTGTGGCCCCTGAGCCGGCCCTGGAGCTGTTGCAGCACCGGGTGGAGCAAGCGTTCGCGCCCCTGGGCTTCCCGACCGAGGGCCGGCCGTTCCGGCCCCACCTCACGCTGGGCCGGGCGGCACGGGATGCGGGGGCGCCGGCGTTCCGCGGCTTGGCGGAAGCCCTGGCCGGGCTCGAGTTCGCCGAGACGGCGCGGGTGGACTCGTTGGACCTGATGGAGAGCACGCTCCAAAGGGGCGGTGCGGTGTATCACGTCAGAAGGAGCGAGCGCCTTGATTAAGTGGTTTTTCCGGTTCATCGGTCTGCTGCTGCTGTTACTGATCGGCGCCGTGGCGTGGTGGTATCGCGACCCCATTCTGCACGCCGCGTCGCGCTGGCTGGGGCCGCGCCGCACGGCGCTGCCGCCGGTGGCTGACACGGCCGTGGGCGCGCCGACGCCGCGCGCTGTGACGACCGGGCGGGATAAGCTGGCCGAGCTGGGGCGCCCCGGCGGCCCGGACTCCGTGGTGCTCACGCCGAACGAGATGGCCTCCCTCATCGGCAGCGGGATCGATTGGACGGTGCGCCGGACCTTCGACTCGCTGCGCGTGGAGCTGCTGGACGGCACGTTCGCCGTGCACGCGCGGCTCGAGACGCGGGCCCTCCCCAAGGACGCGCTGGGCCCCCTCGGCGGGATGCTCGCCGAGCGGGAGCCCCTGCGCATCGCCGGGCCGATCGCGATCGCGCGGCCGGGCGAAGCCCGCTGGACGATCCGCGAGCTCAGCCTCCGGGGCTTCCCGGTCCCGGGGGCCGCAGTGAAGCAACTGGCGCGGCAGGTAGCGGCCATCGCGGTAGACCGTGCGATCACCGACGTAGCCGTCCATCCGACCGGGGTCGTGCTGTACCGGAGGCGCCGCGCGTGAGCCGCCGGGTGCTGATCGTTGACGATGAGAAGGGGATCCGCGAAGCGCTGAAGCAGGTCTTCGAGTTCGAGGAGCTGGAGGTGCAGACCTGCGCCTCGGGACACGAGGCGCTCAGACTCTACGCCGAGTTCCGGCCGCACCTCGTGTTCCTCGACGTGAAGATGCAGGGGATGGACGGCATCGAGACGCTGGCGCGCCTGCGCCAGCTCGATCCGCAGGCGCAGGTGGTGATGATCTCGGGCCATGGGACCATCCAGACGGCCGTGGAAGCGACGCAGCTCGGCGCCTACGATTTCCTCGAGAAGCCGCTCGACACCGACCGCATCCTCCTCACGCTGCGGAATGCGCTGCACCACGTCGATCTCGCGAGCGAGAACGTGCGATTGCGCGCCGAGGTGCAGGCGCAGTACGAGATCGTCGGCTCCAGCCGGGGGATCACGCAGGTCATCGAGCGCCTGGAGAAGGTCGCGCCGACGCCGGCGCGCGTGCTCATCACGGGGGCCAACGGCACGGGCAAGGAGCTGGTGGCGCGGGCGATCCATGCGCTCAGCCCGCGGGCCCGGGGGCCGTTCGTCGAGGTGAACTGCGCCGCGATCCCCGCCGAGCTGATCGAAAGCGAACTGTTCGGGCACGTGAAGGGCAGCTTCACGGGCGCGTTCGCCGACCGGGCCGGCAAGTTCGAGCTGGCCGATGGCGGCACGCTGTTCCTGGACGAGATCGGCGACATGAGTCTATCGGCACAGGCCAAGGTGCTGCGCGTGCTGCAGGAAGGCGTCATCGCCCGCGTCGGCTCGGGCAAGCTGCTGCCGGTGGACGTGCGGGTCATCGCGGCGACCAACAAGGATATCGAGCGCGAGATCGCTGAGGGGCGGTTCCGCGAGGACCTGCTGTACCGGATCAACGTCGTGCCGATCGAAGTTCCGCCGCTGCGGGAGCGCCGCGCCGACATTCCCCAGCTGGTGCAACACTTCGTAGATCTCCTCACCAAGCGCACCGGCCTGCCCGTCAAAGCGTTCGACGCCGGCGCGATGCAGCGTCTGTCGGCGTACGACTGGCCGGGCAATATCCGCGAGCTGCGGAACGCC
>QHUY01000124.1 GCA_003223415.1 Gemmatimonadota bacterium | reverse complement strand
GCGAAGCTTGTCCAGATGATCACCGACCTGGGGTGGTCGATCGTGAAGGTATCCCGCGCGAGCGCAGAAGCCTAGCGGACGGTGCTGTTTACCCTCCTCAGCTGACGCCGCACGGTAAACCCCGCCGCGCCAACGACGCCCACGTTAGCCCCGACGCGGTGCCGCCACGGGGAGAAGGATCAGGCGGCGATCCTCACGGCGCTTCCGCCGATCGAGAACTTGGCCAATTCGCGAGCGGGCGCCGTAGCCAACTGGTAAGGCAGAGGTCTGCAAAATCCCTCTGTCTTTTTCTTTTCCTGTCCCTCGATGTCCTAAGGGGTAGCAGCGCCTCCTGGATTTCGTGAGGCTGCAGGTGGCGCTACCATCCCCGGACTCGGCGCGCCACTGACCTCCAGGCCCGTCCCCGGCCGCCTAGCCGAGCGCCCGCGCGTCGCGTATATCACCCCGACCGTCCGTCCTCACCGAGGTGCCCGATGGTCGCCACCGACTCAACCCTGTCATTTCCCGACCGCCGGGTCGCCGAGCGCCGCGGCCTCCCCTCGCGGCGCAGCGGCCTGGACCGCCGCGACCAGAGCATCTCCGTGCCGCTCGAGCGCCGCGGCGGAGGCGAGCGGCGCAGAGTGGCTGATCGGCGCAGCTGGACCGAGCGGCGGCGCGCCAGTGCGACGACCCGCCCCGTCCCGGCCGGAGGGCAAGGGACGGGCGCGCCACGCACCAGGAAGTTCGAGGTCGACCGGGCCGAGTACCCCTTTGCCGACCGGTGGTTAGAGCGTCGCGGGAGCGCGCTGCACTACGTGGACGAGGGCTCGGGGCCGCCGGTGCTGATGCTGCACGGCAACCCCACGTGGTCGTTCCTGTATCGCAACGTCATCAAGCAGCTCGGCGGCGCGTGTCGCTCGATCGCCCCCGACTATCCCGGCTTCGGCCTCTCCGACCACCCGCCCGGCTACGGCTACACGCCCCAGGACCACGCCGAGTGGATCCACGCGCTGATCGACGACGCCGGCCTGAAGCGGTTCGTACTGGTCGTCCAGGACTGGGGTGGCCCCATCGGGCTGTCGATCGCGGTCGAGCGCCCGGACGACGTGGCGGGCCTCGTGATCCTCAACACCTGGGCGTGGCCTCCGGACCCCAGGATGGTCGTGTTCTCGCTCATCATGGGGGGGCCGGTCGGGAAATACCTCCATCTCAGGCGCAACTTCTTCGCCCGGAAGATCGTGCCGAGCGGCATCGCGCGCGCCGAGCGGCGCACGCCCGCGATCCTGAAGGCGTACACCGATCCGTTCCCCACGCCCGCGTCGCGGACCGGCACCTGGGTGTTCCCGCGCGCCATCCGCAGGTCCGCTGCCTGGCTGGCGGAGATCGAGCGGCAGCTGCCACGGCTGCGGACTAAGCCAGTGGAGTTCGTGTGGGCGATGAAGGATCTCGCCTTCGGACGCGAACCGATCCTTGCGCGGTGGTTGTCGCACTTCCCGGGGGCGCCGGTGGACCGCTTGCCCGAGGCGAAGCATTACCTGCAAGAGGACGAGCCGGAGCGCGTCGCGGCGGCGGTGATGAGGGTGGTGGCGCGGATCTGAGTCGTCACCCCGGCCCCCGCCGGTCACTCCGATACTGACTCGCCTCTAGTGCGCTTCCAGTTATCACCCTTATTACCCCAAATGCTATCTTGCCCTCCACCCGCGGGGGAGGACACGATGGCTCCACGCCTGCGACTTCGGTCCCTAACGCGAGGCGACCGACGCGTGCTCTGGGCAAAGCTGCGGGACCTCGCAGCAGTTCCTAGGTCCGTAGCTCAATTGGTAGAGCACTGGTCTCCAAAGACGGCGGGTCGATGCGGGCGCGCCGTTTTTGTGCTCACACAGGGTCGTCTAGGACCACCAAATACCTCCTTGTCCATCCGGGACCGGCAAACACTACGGCAAACATGGAATTGACATGGTTTGGTGGAAAAGCGGTGGTGGAGGAGTTTTACACGGTCCACGTCGTAGCGCAGGCCCCGATCCCGGACGCACCTCCCAAACCACGGGCCGCAGGTTGGCACGACCTGCGGCAAGCACAGGCGGCCACGCGCAACCGCAAATCCGTCCGCCTCTTCCGGGAGCCCGCCGCGCGCGGCATCTTCGCCGGGACGCCTGTGAGGTGACGGTCGTGCCCCACCCGAGAAGTCGTGGTCCGTGACGGAGACCATCGCGCGGCTGACGTCGGCGCTGGCCGACCGCTACGCGATCGAGCGCGAGCTCGGCCACGGCGGGATGGCCACGGTGTATCTCGCGCGCGATCTGAAGCATGGTCGTGAGGTCGCGCTCAAGGTCCTGCGCCCCGAGCTCGCGGCGGCCCTGGGCTCCGAGCGCTTCATTCAGGAGATCCAGGTCGCGGCGCGGCTCCAGCATCCCCACATCGTGCCGCTCTACGACTCGGGCGAGGCCGACGGCTTCCTCTACTACGTCATGCCCCGAGTCGCCGGCGAGTCGTTGCGCAGACGCCTGGAGCGGGAGCGACAGCTGCCAGTCGAGGAAGCGCTGCGTCTCACCCGCGCGGTAGCCGCGGCGCTCGACTACGCCCACCGCCAGAACGTGGTGCATCGCGACATTAAGCCCGAGAACATCCTGCTGCACGAAGGCGAGCCTATGGTGGCCGACTTCGGCATCGCGCGCGCCATCAGCGCGGCCGGCGGCGAGAAGATGACCCAGACCGGCCTCGCCCTCGGCACACCACAGTACATGAGCACCGAGCAGGCCAGCGGCGACCGCGAGGTGGACGGGCGCAGCGACGTTTACAGCCTGGGATGCGTGCTCTACGAGATGCTGGTCGGGGAGGCGCCGTACACCGGTCCCACGCCGCAGGCGATCATGGCGCGGCAGTTCACCGAGCCGGTGCGCAGCATGCGGAGCGTGCGCGGCACCGTGCCCGAGGCCCTCGAGTGCGCGGTCGTGAAGGCCCTCGCCAAGGTGCCCGCCGACCGCTTCGCCACGGCCGCGCTCTTCTCCGATGCGCTCTCCGAGGCGCGCCTCAAGGAGGCGGCCGATCGCGGCGCCGAGGGGAAGTCCATCGCGGTCCTGCCGTTCGCCGACATGAGCCCGCAGAAGGACCAGGAGTACTTCTGCGACGGCATGGCCGAGGAGCTGATCAACGCGCTGATGAAGATTCAGCAGGTGCAGGTCGCGTCGCGGACCTCGGCCTTCGCCTTCAAGGGCAAGAACCAGGACATCCGGCAGATCGGCGAGCAGCTGGGCGTCTCCATGGTGCTCGAGGGGAGCGTGAGGAAGGCCGGCAACAAGCTGCGCATCACCGCGCAGCTCATCAACGTGTCCGACGGCTACCACGTCTGGTCGGATCGCTACAACCGCGAGCTGGAGGACGTGTTCGCGATCCAGGACGAGATCGCCGATAACATCGCCAAGGCCCTCCGCGTGAAGCTGAGCGAGGCGGCGCGGCACTCGAAGGAGCAGGCCCCCACCGCCGACGTGCGCGCCTACGACCTGTTCCTGCGCGGGCGCCATTTCACGTACCAGTGGCGGCGTCAGAGCTTCGAGTACGCGCTCCAGATGTTCGCCAAGGCGCTCGAGATAGACCCCAACTACGCCCGCGCCTACGCCGGAGTCGCCGACTGCTGCTCGTACCTCTACATGTACTGGGATTCCACCCCAGCCAACATCGAGCGGGCGGAGAGCGCCAGCCGAAAGGCGGTCGAGCTGGATCCCGACTCTGCTGACGCGCACGAGGCCCGGGGGTTCGCCCTCTCCCAGCTCAAGCGCTACGACGAGGCCGAGCGCGAGATGAACGAGGCGATCCGCCTCAACCCCGGCCTCTTCGAGGCTTACTGGAACTACGCGCGCATCTGCCACGCGCAGGGCAAGCTTGAGAAAGCCGCTGAGCTGTTCGAGAAGGCCTGGAGAGTGAACCCCGAGGACTACCAGGCGCCAAGCCTGTTGGCCCAGACCTACGTCGCCCTCGGCCGCCACGACGAGGCCCGGGAGGTGGACCGCCGAACCCTGGTGCTGATCGAGCGGCACGTCGAGCTCCATCCCGACGAACCGCGCCCTCTTTATCTTGGCGCCCCGCGGCTCGCGTACCTGGGCCAGCGTGAGCGCGCCATCGAGTGGGCGCGGCGGGCGCAGGCGATGGACCCCGAGGATCCCGGCGTCCTCTACAACGTAGCGTGCGGCTTCAGCCTGGCGGGGCTGGTGGATGAGGCAATCCAATGCCTCGAGAAGGCGCAGCGCAACGGCTTCGCGCAGCGGGCTTGGCTGGAGCACGACTCCGAACTGGATCCGCTACGGGGCGATCCGCGGTTTCAGGGCGTCCTGGAGCGCATGCCAGGATAAGCGTGCGGCGGCATCCGGACCGTTAGTTGGCGCCAGCTGCGCACCCCGACCGCTTTGAGGTAATTGCGGCTGCCGTCGAAGGGCAGTTCTCCAAAGACCGCGAGTCGATGCGGGCCCGCCGTTTTTGTGCTCACGTAGGGTCGTCCAGGACGCCCAAATCCCTCCAGGTCCACGACGGACCGGCAAACATGACGGCAAACACGTTCCGGCGCGCTGCCGCGCTTTTGGGCCTTCCCTTCGCCAGACCTAGGCGGCGCTATCCGCCCCGAATGACTCCACCCGGTGTTTTGCAAAACACTTGCAACGGATCTGCCCAGGACTCTCCTGACGCGCGGTCGCAGCACTCAAGCGCTACCGCATGTACCTGACCTTGGATGGTCGGCGGGAAGGTGATGAGGCTAGGGAACCGCAGGCGCCGCTTCGTTGACGATCCGTCCGTCGAGTAGCTGGATGGTGTGCTCTGCCTGTTGCGCGTAATGCGTGTCGTGCGTGACGATGCAGATGGTCGCCCCTCCCCGATGCAGGTCTCGCAGCAGGTTCGTGGGCCGTCGAAGACGGGCGCGTGCACGTGAAGGGCACGAAGCGCGAGGCGCGGGATCGCTATGTGCCACTGCTTATGGAGCTCCAGCCGTCAACGATGACCAAGCAACAGTTTGAGAGAGCGCTTCAGGAGTCGGGGTTGGGCGTGCGGCCGAAGGATGGGCGCGACAGCTTTGCCCTGTGGTGTGACCTCGCGGCAATCCCTCAGGGGTGGAAGCGCGCGCTGATGGGGCATCAGGCCGAGAACGTGACGCAGGAGTACGGCTGGCAGGAAAGTGAGCGGATTCTCGGCGACGCCGAGGCGAAACTTCGGGCACTACTCGATCGGGTGGCGGGACAAACTGCGGGACAAGCAGCCACGAAAGTGGCTAAGTCCAATGCGCCCAGGAGGACTCGAACCCCCAGCCTCTTGATCCGTAGTCAAGCGCTCTATCCAGTTGAGCTATGGGCGCGAGTGGGCGGTACTAGACTCGAACTAGTGGCCTCCACGATGTCAACGTGGCGCTCTAACCAACTGAGCTAACCGCCCGAAAGACTCGACGCCGAAACGCCGAGTCGCCAAGACGCCGAGCGGCTGTCAGGGTCGAGGACCTGAGGGCCGGCCGATCAGCTCTCGCGCCTCGCTCCTCAGATCCACTCGGCGTCTCGGCGTCTGGGCGCCTTGGCGTCTAGTAAGTAGCGGGGGTGGGATTTGAACCCACGACCTCCGGGTTATGAGCCCGGCGAGCTACCAGACTGCTCCACCCCGCGTCGCCTTTGGAGAGCGGGAAACGGGACTCGAACCCGCGACCCCAACCTTGGCAAGGTTGTGCTCTACCAACTGAGCTATTCCCGCGTGCGTTGCTAAATGTAATCGCTCAGTGGGGC
>QHUY01000007.1:57163-63980 GCA_003223415.1 Gemmatimonadota bacterium | reverse complement strand
GCTCCGCTCCTCATCCGCCGGGACGGCGCGCGCCCGGGCGGCCGTGCCATCTGCGAGCCGAGCGCGCGCGTCGATCTCCTCGATCAGCCGCGTCTTCCCCAGGCCCGGCTCGCCCTCCACCAACACGACCTGGCCTCCTTTACCTCCCCCACCCTCTCCCCCCACGGCCTCCCACGCCGCACTGAGCTGCGCCAGCTCGGCCGCCCGAGCGAGGAGGGGGGGCCGGGCGCGTCCCCGACCCACCTCCGGAGCGCTCGCGATGCGGCGGCCGACCCGCGCCTCGCGGATCCGCTCTGCCAGCCGCAGTGTCTCCGGCGCGGGGGTGGTAGCGAGCTGGTCCGTCAGCGCCCGCGTGAGCTCCGCCGCGACGCGCAACGCGCCCGCGCGATCCCCCGCCAGCGCCAGGGCGCGCATCGTCACCCGTGCCGCCGGCTCCGCAGCCGGGTCGATCGCCCGCGACCGCTGGGCCAACGCCACCGCGCGCGCCGGGTCGCCCTGCGCCACCAGCGCCTCGGCGCCCCGAACGAGGGCGTCCAAACACTGGCCGCGCCACAGCCCACGCTCCGCGGTGAGCCAGTCCTCGAACGCGCTGGCGTCCGGTACGGCGAGCCCTTCGAGGAACGCGCCTTCCACTAGCTCCGCCGCGCCGATCCAGTCCTCCCGGGCGCGTCGCTCGGCGAACAGGTCGCAGTCCAGCAGCAACGCGCCGTCGGCGAGCCGCACCTGGTCCACGTCGGCCTCGATCCCCGCGTCCCCGAGCACGCGCCGGTACACGCGCAGCGCTTCGCTGAGGGAGTGACGCGCCTGCTTCTCGTCGCGGTCGCTCCAAAGCAGGCCAACCAGGTGCTCGCGCGTGCGGCCGCGCCGTGGGCTGCGCGCGAGGTACACCAGCAGCGCGAGGTGCTTGCGCCACAGCAGCTCGGCAGGGGCGTCGGCGCCGCGCACGGTGATCCGCGCCGGACCCAACACCCGGCAATAGACGGCAGCGTCGGTCGACATGAGGCGCCCGGAGTATCGGGCGCCGTGCGGCGTGCGGCAAGCGGCCATACATTCCGGACGGGATGGACATTCCGGCGCTGGACGACGTGCAACGCGCGGTGGCAGCGCGCTACGAGGTGCTCGATCTCGTCGGCGCAGGCGGCATGGGCGCCGTGTACCGCGCCCGGCACCGCGAGCTGGGGCATCTGGTGGCGATCAAAGTGCTGCCGCCCGAAGTCGCGGAGAGTGCGAACCGCGCCGCGCGGTTCAAGCGCGAGGCGGCGTTGGCCGCCGCGCTCTCCCATCCGCACATCGTCCCGGTCTACGAGTTCGAGGCGCACCCTGAGCTTTCCTTCCTGATCATGCCGTTCGTCCAGGGACGGACCCTCGAAGCCATTCTGGACGAGCGCAAACGCCTGCCGCTCGACGACGTGCTGCCGGTGGTACGCGCGATCGGAGGCGCGCTCGACTTCGCCCACGCGCGGGGCGTCGTGCACCGGGACGTGAAGCCGTCGAACATCCTCCTGGAGGAGGGAACGGGGCGCACGCTGCTCACCGACTTTGGCGTCGCGCGAGCCGCCCCCACCCCGACCGGATCGCTGACGGCGCCGGGGACGGCGATCGGCACTCCCGACTACATGGCCCCCGAGCAGTTCAGCGGCGCAGACACCGTCGATGGGCGCGCGGACCTGTACGCGCTGGCGGTCGTCGCATTCGAGGCGCTGAGCGGCACGCTGCCGGCCACTCGAGCGGAGCGCCCGGCGCTGGCGCGAGCCCTGCAGGGGGCGGTACCGCGACTGCCCCGCGCCTTGGCCACCGCCCTGGTCGCGCCGCTGGCGCTCACGCCCGCCGACCGCCCCGCGACGGCCGGCGCGTGGTTGGCGCAGCTGGACCGCGCGCGGGGCGGCCGCTGGCGGCGAACCGTCGTCCTGCCCACCCTCCTCACCCTCGTCGTGGTGGGCCTGAGCGGGGGCGCGCTGTGCCGCGCGGGCGTGGTGTGCCGCGCCGCACCGGCGAGCCGCGCCATCGCGGTGCTGCCGTTCTCCGTGCTCGGCACCTCACCGTTCTCGTCGCCGCGGCAGCTGGCCGAGACCTTCATCGGTCGGTTCGCACCGGTGGAGGGATTCCAGGAGGTGCTGTCGCTGGGCAAGGTCGTGGCGCAGGCGGGGCCCGGCCCGGTGTCACCCAGCGAAGCGGACACGGTCGCGCGGGAGTTGGGGGCGCGCTACTTCGTGGAGGGACAGGCCGTCTTCCGGGGCGACCGCGTTCAGCTCACCGCGACGCTGTATGAGGTGGGCACCCGCCGCCCGAAAGGCAGCGCGACCGTGGACACGGTAGTGGGCGCGATCTCCGACGCGCTGGACCGGGCGTGGGGGCAGCTGCTCGGCAGCAGCTTCGCCCCCAACCGCTACGGCACGCTGCCGCAGGGGAAGGATGCGCTTGTCGCCTATCTGGACGCGGAGCGAGCGTTCCGCGACGGTGACTACGCCCTCGCCCACGAGGGGTACGACCGGGTGATCGCGCTCGATCCCGCATTCTCCCTCGCCCGGTTTCGGCGCGCGCTCGTCATCGCCCAGGTCGATCCCACCGGCGACAGCGTGCATGCCGCGCTCCAGGGCGCCCTGCGGCACCAGATCGGCCTCTCCCCCGCCGACAGCCTGATGCTGGACGGTTACGCCGAGCTGCTGGAGCGCGGCGACGGCGATGCGGCGCTCGCACGGTTCCAGGCCGCGACGCGGGTCGCGCCCAACCAGCCGCTCGCCTGGTTCGTGTTGGGCGAGTTCTACGCGCACTTCGGCACGCTCTACGGCCAGCGGCTCGAATCGGCGGAGGAGGCGTTCAACCGCGTCCGCGATCTCGTGCCGCAGTTTGCGCCGGCGATCGCGCATTTGATCTCGCTCGCCTACCTACGCGGCGACTTGAAGGAAACGCAAAACCTGATGTCGGAGTACCGCCGGCTCGACTCGACGTCGGTCGTCGCGCAGGTCGTCGGCATCGCCGACACTCTGCTGTTCGGCGCGGGCACGACGAAGCTCGCCCTGGTGAATCGCGGGCTCGAGCGCCGGCCGTTCGAGGTGCTGGCGTTCCTCGCCGTCCAGGCGGCCGCCTTCGGCAGCGACGACGACCGGCAGGGGCCGGGTCGCCGCGTGCTGCGCGCCCTCCAGGCACGCGCCGCGACGCCGGCCGAGCGGGAACGCGCGCTGCGCATGAGCATGGCCGCCGACCTGCGGTACGGCTGGGCGGACAGCGCGCGGGCACGCCTCGCTGCGGCGCCCGTCGATGCGCACCATGAGCACGACCTCTGGGTCCTGCTCGGCCGCGCCACGGGGCTGCCCAGGCTGGGAGACGCGGATGCGGCGGCCGTGCGGCTGACCGCGAGCCTCGGGACCGGCGACCCGGCGGACCCTGTCCCCCACTGGCTGTTGGCCGTGGCGGGACCGGTTCGAGGCCGCGCGGGTCACGCCGCCCGCCTGCGCGCGCTCGCAGCCGACGGCGCACCCCTCGCGGTGAGCCTCGCCGGCGACCTCGAGGCGCGGCACCAGCTCGCCGAGGGCGACACAGCGCGCGCCCTTGGGCTCTGGCGGGAGGCCACGCGCCGTTACGCAGTGCTCAGCGTTCCGTCCGGGCTCGTCGCCTCGCTGTGGCCGCTGCGGCTCGAACGCGTCCGCTTGAGCATGGCCCAGCGAGATTCGACGGCAGCCGAGGCGGCGTGCGGCACCTTCGACGGGTTGATGGGCTACGTCGACCAGGTCGCGCAGCCGGAGGTGGGGCGGCTGTGCGCGCCGTGGCGGCCGGGGGCGGTCAGCGCGAAGCCGCCTCGCGAATCCGCCGGCGCTGGCCTTCGGTGACCAAGTCGCGCGCGACGACGTCCCGGACGATCCGCGCCACGAACGAGTAGCCCCGCCCTTCAGCCGCCAGCCAGCGCTGCCACTCCAGCTCGTCCAGGGCCGTGTCGAGAGCGCCCTCCTCAAGTCCGGTCGCGCGCGCCAGCCCCCCCCCTCCCCCTCGGGACACCCGCTCCCCACCCAGCACCGCCGCCGCCTGAAGCGCCCCCTGGGCGCCCGGGCTCAGCCGGTGGAAGCCGACTCGGATCGCCGCGACGACTGCGTCGGGCAGGTCGCCGGGGAGTGTCTGGTCGAGCGTCTTGAACGGCTCGGGCCAGGCGCCCCCGCCCCGCGCCTGCCGCAGGTCGAGGCCGAGCGCCACGGCGTGAAGCAGTTCCACGGCGAGCAGCGGCAGGCCCGCCGAGTCAGTGGCGATGCGGCGCGTCACGCGGTCGAGCTCGACATCGCCGTAGCTCGGCAACCCCCAGTGGACCAGCTCGCGCAGCTCGGTGGGAGCGAGGGGCGCGAGCTGCACGACCGCGCCGCGGAGGTCGCGCCCCAGATGGGACCGCAGTTCGTCGAGCTCTTGGCGCGGCGGCTCCAGAGCTAGCAACGACTCGCGGTCGACCCACTGCGCGTCGTCAAGGACCAGCAGCACTGGCTGCTCCTGGCACGCGGCCCGCAGCACGGCCCGGAGCCCTTGCCCAGGCGGTGCGGGGTTCGGCTCCCGCGCGGCGCCCGGGAACCGGTCGGCCCACTCCGCGAGACGCGCCGCGAGCCCAGCCAGCGCGGCCGCCGGCGCTGCCCCGATTCCCGGGGCATCGAGCAGACCGCCGCGCGCGAGCCCCAGAATCCCGCCGTCCGCTTCGGCGACATCCCCCGTCACCGCGCGAAGCGTGGCCACGGCCGCGCCGTCGAGCCGCGCCCGCGCGACCACCTCCTCAGCCAGGCGCGTCTTGCCCGTGCCGGGGTCGCCGAGGACCATAGCGAGCATCGCCGTGCGCTCGGCCCGGGAGCGTGCCCACGCCTCGAGCAGGCGAGCCAGCTCCGCCGCGCGCCCGCACAGCGGCGCACGACGGGATTCGGCGCCCACCGGCGTCCCCGTGGCCGGAATGCGCCACGCCCGCTCCCGTCGCACACGCTCGGCCAGGGCCTGCGTGTCGGCATCCGGCGCGGTGCCGACTTCGGAGCGGAGACGGCTGACGAACGCTTCGTAGCGAGCCAGCGCGCCCGCCCGATCACCGCTCACGGCCAGGGGGCGCATCAGCCCCCGAACCGCGGCATCCGACGTCGGGTCCAGCGTGAGTGCGCGCTGGGCCAGCTCGACTGCCGACCCCGCGTCTCCCCGATCGAGCAGCTGGCCGACGCGGCGCTGTAGCGCGTCGACCATGCGCCGCTGCCATGCGAGCCGCTCTCCCGTGAGCCAGTCCTCGAAGGCGGAGGCGTCGGGGATGCCGAAGCCCTCCAGGAACTCCCCCGTCACCAGCTCGGCCGCGCCCTGCCAATCCCCCGCCGTCACCAGCGCTTCGAAGCGGTCGGTATCGAGCTCCACGGCGTCCGGCGCGAGGCGCACCTGCCCGCCTTCCGTGTCGAGGCTGCTCTCGCCGGCGCAGCGGCGCAGCACGCGCATCGCCTCGTTGAGGGAGTGACGGGCCGCGCTCTCCGGCTTATCGGCCCAGAGCAGACCGATGAGGTGGTCGCGGGTCCGCGCGCGTTTGGGTGAGCGCGCGAGATACACGAGCAGCGCGAGGTGCTTCCGCCACAGCAGCTCAGACGGGGCAGCCGCTCCGTCCACGAGGAGCTCGACCGGGCCGAGGGTGCGGCACGTGATCACCGGCAGGACGCGAGGAGCTGCCGGGCGCGATCGGCAGCGGCCCTGGTGCTCCCGTCCGGCGTGGACCACAGCTCAAGGATGCGTCGCAGGAACGGGCAGGCAGCGAGCGTGTCGCCGCGCGACAGCGCGACCTCGGCCCGGCGCAGCCGAGCCTGGGGGCTAAAGGCCCAGTCGACCTCGGCCGCCTGCGCCTCCATCGCCGGCCAGCCCTCGAAGTCCGAGTTCTCGTACCACAGCCAGGACGTGTCGGCGCGCGCGTGCTGGCCGAGGTGGGCATACCACGCGCCTCGCATGACGTGCAGCGCCGTGCGCGCGAAGGGATCGCCCAGGAGCAGCCGCTCGGTGCCGGGCTGCAGAGCATCGTCAGCCAGGAGTGTGTCGGAGCGGCGCAAGGCCTCCGGGTAGTCGTTTCGCGCGGCGGCGGCGCGCGCCTCGAGCAGGGCATCGAGTCGCGCCACTGAGCCTCCGGATCGGCCACGGTCGTGAACGATGGCTCGCCAGCGCCACGCACCGGCGGTGTCATGCAGGGCGAGTACGTCGAGGGCCAGCGCCCACGCCGCGCGGGCCGCCAACGGCCCACCCGCCCGAGCCTGCTGCTGTAGCGCGGCGCGCCAGCGTCCCCGATCGAGACTCGTCGTGTCCCAGAGCCCCAGGGCCGCCGGCACGATCCGCCATTCGGCGGCCTGCAGCCGGCCCTCCGGCGTACCGAACAGCAGGGCGGCGGAGTCGAAGTGCGCCAGCGCATTGAGCCCCTGGCCGAGCGCGACGAGTGCGAGGCCCTGCGCTTCGTGCCCGTTGGCTCGGTCCGCGGGCCTCGCGTCCCCCCGCGTCGCGAGCATCGCGCCGATGCGGCGCTCGGCGTTGGGAATGTCGAAGGACAGACCCACCCGCATGGTCTTGAACAGCATCGGCTGCAGTCCGCTCGGGAGAGCCGACAGGAGGCTCTCGAGCTCACCCGGCTGGAACCGCGCCTTGTAGGCGACCTGCAGCGTCGCCGACGCGGCGACATCCGAGAGGGAGTCGGCCGACCCGTTCCGCTGCAGGCGCGCCACCGCGCTTTCGGCACGCTCCTGGTGTCCCAGCCGGATCAGCGCCCAGATCATCTGGTCTTCGGCAGGAGCCAGTGTTGGATTGCGGGTCACCGCTTCCTCAAGCAGCACCTCCGCAGAATCGAGCGGGA
>QHUY01000007.1:54186-57148 GCA_003223415.1 Gemmatimonadota bacterium | reverse complement strand
GCAGGACATAGGCGTCCTGAGGGAAGGAGTCGAGCACCTGGTCATAGATCGCGTACCGCTGGCGCCCCGGGGGAGCGAGCTGCGCCTGCACCAGGAGCCGGTCCCGAGTCGACAGCCGATCGCCATGACGTCGCAGCAGTGACGCGAGGTCTACGGTCGTCGTCACACGCCGCCAGGCCTGCGCGTTGTACAGCCGCCAGGCGGCGCGGGCAAACGTCGGGTCGAGTCGCAGCGCCGTCGCGAAGTAGGCCTCCGCCTGCGCCCACCAGTCGTGCGCGAACGCGTCTTCGCCATCGAGGTAGGCCGTGAGCGCCGGGATGCTGACGGTTCTCAGATCCTTGGGCGGCACATACGCTGCGAAGTCCTCCGGCCGCACGCGCCGCAGCACCTCCTTGGCCAGCTCTTCACCCATGGCCACCTTGTCGGCCGACCCCCGGACGACCGGCTTGTCGTAGACACGCAGCAGCGAGTCCCGAAGCACCAGCCGGGCTTCCAGCGAGTCGCCGCGGCGCGCGACGGCTCCTTCGACGCTGACGCGTGCCCGCGGCCGACCGGCAGCCGCCGACCTCGCCACTCCTCCGCCTTGCTGCTCCCACCAGCGAAACGTGACGTCGCGAGGAACGAGGTGCAGCCGCGGAAACGCCTCGAGATCATATGCCGCCAGGAACGCTAAATCCCGCCCAAGCGATGGTTCAACCCCGGATTCGACCTCGAAGGGATAAATCGCGAGGCCGGGGATCGGCATCGGGTGGGGCGGCACCGATGGCCCGTGGATGAGCTTGTAAGCCACGACCGCCGCGACGGCCACCGCCCCCACGCCGACCGACCACCGCACCCACTCCCGGCGCCACCCCTTCCCCGCCCTCCGCAGCTCCCAGCGGAACTTCTGTGCGCTCCCCCATCGGTCCATCGGCGACCACTGCAACGCCCGCTGTAGCACGCGGGCGACCGGCGCGGGCACGCCCGTCCAGTCCGGCGGTTCCGGATCGAAGACGGACCACTGGCGCGCGGTGTGCGCCTCGCGGATCACCAGCGCCGCCGCGAAGAGATCGGCGGGCGGACCGACCTCCTCGTTGGCGAGCTGCTCCGGCGACATATAGGCGAACGTGCCCCTGCGCTCGTTCGGCGCCGTGGTGTGATCGGACGTCAGCGATCTGGCGATCCCGAAGTCGGTGAGCACCGGCCCGGAGTCTTCCAGGAACACGTTGCTCGGCTTCACGTCGCGGTGCACCACGCCGCGCCAGTGGGCCTCCGCCAGCGCCGCCAGCAACCCGAGGCCGAGTTGGCGGACCACCTCCGGCGGGATCGGGCCCCGCTGTAGCCGATCCGCCACGGTCTCGCCCGCTAGATAATCCATGATGTAATAGGGGATGCCGTCGGCGTCGCCACTGACATGAACCGGCACGATATTGGGATGTCGGAAGCTGGCGAGGATGGACGCTTCGCGACGGAAGCGCGCGATGTCCGCGGCGGTGGCCTCGAGACGCGGCGTCTTGATGGCGATCGGCTTATCGAGCCGCACGTCGTGCCCGAGAAACACGGTGCCCATGCCCCCGCTCCCGATCTCCCGCTCAAGGGAGTAGTGGGGTGCCAGTGCACGGCGCAGCCGCTCTTCAAAGGAGGACACGGTCCCGGTCCGCTAACTTTCGGGCCGGCCGGAGGAAAGTCAAACGGCCCCGGAATCCTCCCCGGGGCCGTCGTCGACTCGGGGTGCGGCCGTTACTTCACGGTGATCGCGATCTTCATCCCGAGCGCCGCGTGCGGCAGGCAGTAGCCTTTGTACACGCCCTTGGCTGCGCCAGCGGCGAACGTCACGTCGTAGTGATCGTTGGGGTTGGTCAGGAACGGGCTGGACAGGTTGTCCATCCGGTTGGCCATCCCGCCATTCAGCAACGCCGCCGCGCCGGCCGGAATCGAGTCGGCGTAGAAGGCGACGTTGTGCGGGCCGCCCGAAACGTTGACAAAGCGCACCGTGGTGCCCGGGGCGATCTGGAGCGTCTTGGGAACGAATGCCGCCAGGTTGGTGCCGTTCCCGGTCATCTTCACTTCCACGACCGGCCCAGTGGGAGCCGCCGCCGGCTGCGTCGCCGTCGTCTGGGTTGTCGCCGTCTGGGCGGCCTGAGCCTGATCCGCCTTCTTTTCGCCGCACGCTATGGCGCCGAGCGCTACTATCACACCGAGTGCTGTCAACCGCATTGCCTCTGTCCTCCGGGGAATTGAAATCGGCTGTGCTTGTGAACGAGTTCACAATATACCCCCGACTCCGCGGAATAGCAGACCTCGGCGCCGGCGGCCGCAGACCGGGTTGAGGCCTTGTTTTTCGAGTTGAAACTCCGAGATTGCGGCCGGCCACGCCCCGTGCCGTACCCACCCCCACCCATGAGGTTGGATCGTGCGCAGACTGTTCGCAGCGGCAGCCGTGACGGCGCTCGCCGCCGCGCCTCGCCCCGTCAGAGCGCAGCGCCCTCAGCGTTCCTGGAGTGCCGAGCTCGGCGTGCAGGGCGGCTTCTCGCGCTTCAAGCCGTCCGGGACCGGCCGGTCAGACCAAGCGGACTTCTTCGACGTACCGGGCTTCACCCTCGTCCCCTTGGTGCCCGCGAGCGGCGCGACTGCCCTCTACGCGATCATCCCCGTTCACGGAAAGTTGGCTCTTGAACCCTCGTTCGCGACGTCGCAACTGGAAGGCGGGAGCGGCAACGGCCTCACTCTCGTCACGGCCGGCCTGCGCGGCGATTACGCCGTTACCCGGAAGATCTACGCGGCCGGCGGCGCGACACTCGGGTTCGTCGAGACGACTGGTCGGCACGAAACGCAGCTCGGCGTTCAGGCCGCGGTCGGCTACCGACTGCACCTCGCCGGGCGCCTGAATGGCCGCATGGAGGCCAGCTGGCAGTCCACCAAGAACGCAACCCTGCTCCCCCCGTGGAACACGTATTCCGTGCTGTTCGGCATCTCCAGCCGT
>QHUY01000007.1:0-54161 GCA_003223415.1 Gemmatimonadota bacterium | reverse complement strand
CTCTCTGGCGGCGGACTCGGCGCGCCCCCCCCGGAGCGCCTGGCAGCCGGCGATCGGCCTCCAGGGAGGCTATCAGCGGACTCATCTAGTCGGTGGCGCGGGAGACATCACGATCCTGTCGTTCCCCAGTTGGGGCTCCGGCCTCACGACCTCGCCCCTGGGTGGGGCCGTCGCGCCCAGCGCCCCGGCGCTGTACGCCATCGTCCCGGTGAGCACCAGGTTGGCAGTCGAGCCGGGCGTGGACGTCCACCGCACGCAGTTCAATCGAGTCACCGTCTTTTCCGGCAACCTCGCCGGCCGGTTGGACTGGGCAGTGAGCGGTGGCTGGTACGCCGCCGGCGGTCTGAACCTCCACATCATCAAGGCCACGAAAGGCACGTTCGCCGACACCAGCACGACGGCCGTGAGCGTGCCGGGCGTGAATCTCGGGTGGGGGTACCGTTTTCATCTGAGCGGCGACCTGGCCGGCCGCGTCGAGATCAACTACACGATGTTCAAGCAGAACACGGACCTGAGCCGGGCGACCAACACCGTCGGGCTGATGGTCGGGGCCGCGATGCCGCTGAAGTAAGCCGTCGGCCATCAGCCATCACCGGTCAGCCTCCAATGGCGGCCCTCGCAAACCTCGAGGGCCGTTGCGTTTTGGGGTCTGGCCCAGAATGGTGTGACTTATGTCACTGAGCCGCCTGAAGTTAAGTGAAGGTTGGGAGCGCAGACGGACCCATGACTGGAGGGACTGATGAAGAAGCTCTTCGTCTTTGCCCTGTTCGGTCTACTGGCCGCTCCGGCACTGCGCGCGCAGCAGCTGTGGCGCTCGGAGATCGGCATTCAGGGAGGCTTTGCGCGAGTCAAGCCGGCTGGCACCGGCCTGAACGATCGCATCGATCTGTTCGACCTCCCGGGACTGGACATTGCGCCCGCACGACCCAGTTACACCGCGGTGTTCGCGGTCATCCCCTGGAGTCCGAAGCTCGCCATCGAGCCGTCGTTCTCCGTGTCACAAACCCAGCAAACGCTCAATACGACGTTGGCCGACGTGGGGCTGCGCTTGGATTACGCGCTGAGCCCAAAGTTGTACGGGGCGGCCGGCCTGACCCTGGGCCACCAAAGCGGCACCGCCCTCGAGGAGACTCAGCTCGGCGCACTCATCGCCGGGGGGTATCGTATGCACCTCACCGGCTCGCTGCGGGGGCGCGTCGAAGCCCGGATCAACCTCATGAGTAAGACGGACCGCTACGGCCCGCGGGACGTTTACGCCCTGCTGTTCGGGCTGTCGGCCACCTCTGGTGGCGGTACTTCGCGACGCGCGGCCGCAGGACCTGCACGCAGCCTGTGGAGGCAGGTGATCGGCGTGTCGGCCGGATACAGCCAGATCCACGGCATCCGGAACAACGCTGCCGCGAACAACTTCACGATGCTCTCCTTCCTCGGTCAAGGCAGTCGCAGCTTAATGCCGCCGACGCTGTTCGCCATCTTCCCGATTGGGAAGCGGCTCGCAGTCGAGCCCGGGTTCGACCTGCACCGCCTGCAGCAGGCAGGACCGGGGAGCCTCACTTCCGCTACGTCCAACATCGCCGCGCGCCTCGACTACGCCATCCACGGCGGTTGGTACGCCGCGGCTGGCGGCGACGCCCAGTACGTCAAGATCACGGGTACGCCAGCCTACGCGCGCCCGGGCGGCGTCGTGGCCGCAGGCTACCGGTTCGGTCTGTCCGACGAGCTCGGTGGGCGCATTGAGCTGAGCCACACCATGTTCCCGGCGCGGCGGACCAACCCGAGATTCCCGGCCGCTAACGTCACCGGCATCTCGTTGGGCCTGACGGTGCCGCTGCAGTAGCTTCAGCCGTCAGCCGTCAGCCATCAGCAACGGCCTCCGCACTTGGAGGCCGTTGCATTTCCGGGAGGCACTTGCGACACTAAGAGCCCATGAGCGATCCCGCGTTGCCGCAGCTGTCGGTCGAGGAACTCGCCCGCCGGCTCGACGGCGGGGAGCCGGTCCAGGTCCTCGACATCCGCGCTCCGGAGAAGGTCGCGCGCAGCCGCGTGCAGTTTGGTCGCGCCCTCGACTTTCGCGCCATGCCGGCCTCGGAGATCTACCGGCTGCCGAGTCTCGAGCCGCTGGCGCTCGACGCCGCGCGCCCCGTGGCGGTGATCTGTGGGCACGGCAACAGCAGCAAGCAGGCGACCGCCTTCCTGCGCCAGCGCGGCGTCGAGGCCTATTCGGTGACAGGCGGCATGGCGGCCTGGGAGGCGGTATACGTCCCGCGCCGTCTCGCCTCCACGCCCTCGCTCGAGCACGTGGTGCAGGTGGACCGCGTCGGCAAGGGGGCGTTGAGCTACGTGCTCGCCAGCCAAGGGGAAGCGGTGGTGGTGGATCCGGGCCGGCACGTGGAGCGCTACGACGCGCTCCTCGCCGAGCTCCGTGCACGGCCGGTGGCCGTGCTCGACACCCACATGCACGCCGATTATCTGAGCGGGGCAGGCGCCGTGGCCGCGCGGTGGGGCGTGCCCTACCGCCTGCATCCCGACGACGCCCGCTCGCCCTACGACGGCGCGCCGGGCCGACTCGAGTATCGGCCGCTCGCCGACGGCGACCAGATCGCCTTCGGGCGAGCGACGCTACAGGTCGAGCACCTCCCCGGCCACACCCTCGGCAGCGTCTGTCTGATCGCGGACGACGGTGCGGGACTCGCGCTCACTGGCGACTTCCTGTTCGTGCAGTCGGTCGGCCGTCCGGACCTCGGCGGCCAAGGAGCAGCCTGGGGGAAGCTGCTGTGGCGCAGCCTGGAGCGCGTGCGTCGCTCCTGGCCGGGCGAGCTGCTGGTGCTGCCGGCCCACTACGCCAGCGAGCGAGAGCGCCGGGCCGATCGCGGCGTGGCCGCGCGGTTCGACGTGATCGCCGCTACCAACGAGGCCGTCGCGATCCAGGACGAGCAGGTGTTCCTCGCCTGGGTGACGGGGCAGACCGTCACGCCCCCGGAAGCCTACCGGACCATCAAGCTGGCGAATCTGGGACTCATGTCGCTGTCCGAGGCGGACGCCGAGATCGTGGAGTTCGGCCCGAACCAGTGCGCCGTCCCAGGCGCCGCCTAGTGCCGTTCCAACTATTCGTGCCTAGCATAGAGGACGGAAACGACCACGCATCCACGCGGGGGGCACGTCGCCGGGCCATTCGGCGGAACAAGTTGGAACGGTACTAGCCCAGACCGCCAGGTCTCCCCTCACCGCCCCGCACCACCACGTACACCCAGTCCGAGATCCCGACGGTCTTGAGAGCGTAGGAGCAGCCGGGCTCGATGTACACGAGGTCGTCGGCCGCCACTTCGATGCGGTTGTCGTCGAGCAGGATGGCCCCTCGCCCTGCGATCGTGAAGACCAGCGTGCGTTGGGCATCGGCCGCGATCGACACGTCGGCGCCCGGCTTCAGCACCGCATGCCCCACCTCGAGTCCTCCCCCCCCCTCTGCCAGCATCCCCGGCGCGTTGAGCACCGTGTAGCGACGCAGTCCCTCTTCCTGCGTGGGGAGGCGGTTGAGCCGGCTGAACGTGAACCGAGCCACGGCCAAAGATTGCGGCCCCCTCAGGCATTCCCGCAACCCTGTGCATGGCGCCGGCCGCCGCGCGTCTCTCTGGGCATCCCAAGCCCCGGAAGAGCCATCATGCGCAGCCTCACATTCCGCCTGTCCACGCTGATCCTGGCCCTCGTCGCGGCTCCCTCCCTCGCGCTGACAGCGCAGGGCTGGATCGAGCCCATGCACCCGCTGCCCGGCGCCGGCATCGTCCGGGTCCGCAGCGCCGTTCAAGCCGCGGTCACGGGTCGGGTAGCCCGGGTGACGGTCGAGGAATGGTTTCAAAACCGCGGGCCCGGTCTGGGTGAGGGCACGTATCTCTATCCCCTCCCCGGCGAGGCCGTTTTCAGCAGCTTCTCGCTGTGGCAGGGCGACCAGGAGCTGCGTGGCGAGACGATGGACGCGGCCCAGGCGCGCGCCATCTACGAGGGCATCGTGCGGAGGAAGCGCGACCCGGCGCTGATCGAGCTGGCCGGCCACGGCCTGGTGCGCGCCCGGGTCTTCCCCATCAACCCCGGGGAGACGCGCAAGATCACACTGCGCTATACGCAGGTGCTCGACCGGGTGGGCGACGCGTGGCGGCTGCGCTACTCCGCGGGTCCGGACGCCGCGCCGCGCAGCATTCGCGTCGTGGTGGACAGCGGGGCGCGGTTCGGCGACCCGTATTCCCCGACGCACCAGGTGCGCACGACGCGCCGCAGCGACCAGCTCGAGATCACGCTGGCCGACTCCGGTGCACGCGGCGACCTGGAGCTCCTGCTGCCGCTCGCGCGCGGACTCGTGGGAATGTCGCTCCTCACGCACCACCCCGGCGGCGAAGACGGCTACTTCATGCTGCTGCTCGCGCCGGGCGCCGCCCGTGACGCGGCCGCGGTGCACCGCGACCTCGTCGCCGTGCTCGACATCTCGGGCTCGATGTCCGGGGAGAAGATCGAGCAGGCGAAGGGCGCGCTGGTGCAACTGCTCGCCACGCTGCGCGAGGGCGATCGGTTTCGGCTCGTCGCGTTCTCGAGCAGTGTGCGCCGGTACCGCTCCGAGTGGACGCCGGTCTCCACCGACGCTCGCCGCGACGCGGAACAGTGGATCCGGTCCCTCGAGGCCGAAGGCGGTACCAACATCGCGGGGGCGCTGACGGAAGCGTTCTCGGCGGCGCCGGCGGCCGGGACGCTGGGAGTGGTCGTCTTCCTCACCGACGGGCTGCCGACGGTAGGCGACTCGGACCCCGAGCACATCGCCGACGGGGCCGAGCACAATCGGGGCGCGTTCCGAGTGTTCGCCTTCGGCATCGGGTACGACGTCAACACCTATCTGCTCGACCGGCTGACGGAACGGGCCCGCGGCGTCACCGAGTACGTCCGCCCCGGCGCCGACCTCGAGGCGACGGTGGGCGACCTGGCGAGCAAGATCGCCAGCCCCGTGCTCACCGACCTCGCCCTCTCGGCCGGTTCGGGGCTCGAGGTGTACGACGTGGAGCCCGAGCACTTGCCGGACCTGTTCGCAGGCGATGAGATGGTGGTGTTCGGGAGATACAGAGGCGTGGGGAGTGGGGAGTGGTCCATCGCCGTGCGCGGACAGCGGGGCGGCCACGAAGAGCGATTCAACACAACGGCCAGTGACAGGGAGAGCGCCGATGCGCGCTACATCGAGCAGCTCTGGGCGGCGCGCAAAGCGGGCAGCCTGTCTCAAGAGATCCGGCTGCACGGCCAAAATCCCGAGATCATGCGAGAATTGCGAGAGCTGGCGTTGCGCTACGGGATCCTGACCGAGTACACGTCGTACCTCGTGCAGGAACCCGGCATCGTCGCCTTTCCAGGGCCCCCCGTGCCGATGTCGGCTCCGCGCGATCAGGCGGGGGCCGGCGCTGTGGCGCAAGCGCAGGAGCAGGCGAGGCTCCGCAGCAGCATGAGCCTGGACGCGATCGTCGTGACCGGAACGGCCGCGAAGGCGGATTCGGCGGCCGTCAACAGGAGCCTGACGCGCGGTCAGCGTGTCGAGCGGATTGGCGCGCGGCTGTTCCTCCACAAGGACAACGTCTGGACGGACACCCACCACGGCGACTCGTTGCGGGTCGTCACGGTCGCGCCCTTCAGCCCGGCTTACTTCGCCCTGTTGCGCGCCCTGCCGGAGCTCGTGCAGCCCGCGGCGTTGCAACCGGCCGTGCTGGTGGCCGGGCGGCGTGTGAGCGTGAAGATTCAGGAGGGTGGCCTGGAATCCTGGCGCGAAGGGGAGCTCGCGGAGCTAGCGAAACAGTTCCGCCAGTGAGACGAATGTGGAATGCGGAGCGCGGAATGCGGAATGGAAGGGCGAGTTCGAAGAGGAGCGCGGCCGTTACATTCCGCATTCCGCATTCCCCATTCCGCATTTGACCATGCCCGAGGACTTGGCCGAGGTTTACAAGACCACCTTCCGCGCGCTCGTGCGGTTCCTGTATCGCAAGGTGTGGGACGCCGATCGCGCGGAGGACCTTGCCCAGGAGGCGTTCGCCCGGGCGCTGGTGCACCAACCCGAGAATGCGCGAGGCTGGCTGTTCGTGGTGGCGGCGAACCTGGCGCGGGACGAAGCACGCCGCGCGGCGCGCGAGCGCCGGCACCTGACGCTCCTCAAGGGTGAGCCGGCTGCGGTGAGCGGTGCGCCGGAAGAGGAGATTGACGCGGAGACCCGGCGCGCGCGGGTGCGCGCAGCGCTGGCGCGGCTGACGCCACGGGACCGCGAGGCGCTGCTGCTGTGGGACGCCGGCATGTCGTACGACGAGATCGCCGCCCAGACGGGCCTGGCGCACGGCGCCGTGGGCACCACGCTGGCCCGGGCCCGGCGGCGGCTGCTAGAGGCTTACGAAGACGGAAGTGAGGGAAAACATGTCGCACGCGGATGACGGTACACTGCACGCCTATCTCGACGGGCAGCTTTCACCCGTAGAGCGGGCGCAGCTCGAGGCCCACCTGGCCTCCTGCCCTGCTTGCCGCGCGCGGCTGGACGAGGAGCGGGGGCTGATCGAGCGAGCCGACGCCCTGCTCGCGCTGGCGACGCCGCCCGAACGCGCCATCCCCCCCTTCCACCAGCTGCGCCCCTCCCCCTCCCCCCCCCCTCCCCAGCCGCGGCCGTTGTGGCAGTTCCGGTTGCCCGCAGTCTGGGCGGCCACGGTTCTCCTGGCGCTGGGGCTCGGCTGGTACTTGGGTGGCGCTCGGGCGATGCGCGCGCCCCCCCCCTCCCTTCCCGGGGGCAGCGTCGCGAAGGCCACGCGCGCCGATACCGGAGCCACGAACGCATTGGCGCTCCGGTCAATGGAGCCGGCGCGCGAGGAGCGGCAGCAACGGGTCGTCACGCCAGGCACGATTCCGACCGGCGGCCGGGCCGACGAGCGGGCCGCCGATCGGGTCGCGGCCGAATCCGAGCCACGGCCCTCCGCGGGTGCGAGCGCAGCGGCCGCTCCCCTCCAGGTCGCGCCCGCGATCGCGCAGGCGCAGCCGCGCGCCGAGCTGAAGGCGACACCCCCCCCGACGACCGCGGCAAATGTACCCGCTGAGGTGGACGGAGGCGTAGTGACCGGGCAGGCGCGGCCGGTCCGCGGCCGGAGCCTGGTGGTGCTCACATCGAGCTGGACGATCATCGGCCTCGACGCCGCACGCCCGACCCTCGGCGTCAACCCCGTCACCATCCCCGGTCTGCCGGTGCGAGACGTGCGTCGCAGCCCCTTGGGCGACGGCGTGATCCTGGTCGAGCAGGCGGTGGATCAGGCGACGGTGGTCCAGCTCTTCCAGCGGCGGGCGGATCGGCCGGAAGTGAGCCTGCGGAGCCGCGCGCGGGCGGACTCACTCGCGGCCCGAGACTACGCTGCAGCGGCGGCCCAGTCCCAAGGCGTCGAGCGGCTGGCGCGGTACGTGGGCGGCCTGCGGGTGGAGATCGCGGGGCCGCTGCCTACAGACTCCCTCTCGAAATTGCTCGAACTCGTGAAGTAGGACGGGGAATGGGGAATGGGGAATGGTCTTGGCTCCTTGGCCTTACCTTTCCCCCTTCCCCATTCCCCTTTCCCCGTTCCGCCTCCAGGCGATCAACTCCGCCACGACACTCACCGCGATTTCCTCCGGCGTGACGGCGCCGATCGCCAGCCCCACCGGCACGCGGACCCGCGCGAGTGACTGGGCGGGGACGCCCGCGGCGCTGAGGGCTTTGGTGATGACCGCCCGTTTGCGCCGGCTGCCCAGCAGTCCCACGTAGCCCGCCGGGGACGCCGCGACCCGCTCCAGGATGACGGCATCGTGGCGGTGGCCCCGGGTGGCGATCACGATCGCATCGGCGGCGGTGATCGCGGCCCGCGCCACCGCTTCCTGGACTGTCGCCGTCCACACCGCCATCCGGTCCGGGAACCGCCCTGGATCGGCGAACTCCGGCCGGTCGTCGACGACCACGACGCGGAACCCCGCCGCGTCCGCGGCGCGCGCGATCGCCGTCCCGACGTGCCCCGCCCCGAACACCACCACCCGCGGCGCGAGCGTCAGGCGCTCGATCACGAACTGGCGGTCCGGCGAGAGCGCGGCCGGCGCGCCCGCCGAGGAAGCGCCAGGCGCCAGGGGCTCGAAGCGCTTGAAGGGCCCGTCCGCCCACGAGACCGCCGTCGTGACGATCCCACCCGCCTCTTCCTCCGCCGCGCCAGCCTGCTCCAGAGCACCCGTGTAGCGTGGGTCGGCGACCAGCGGCTCGACGAAGATCTCGACCGTGCCGCCGCAGGAGAGGCCGAGGTCGCCGGCGAGGTCGGCGTTGAGATGATGGGTGACGAGGACGGGCGCCCCCGCGGCCTGGGCGTCGAGCGCCGCCTGGATGACGTCGGCCTCCACGCAGCCGCCGCCCACGGTGCCGTGCAGCCGGCCCTCACCGCCGACCAGCATCTTGGTGCCGGCAGGGACAGGCGTGGAGCCCGCCGTCCGCGCCACCGTGGCGAGCGCGCCGGTGGCGCCGGCGCGCACCAGCTCGGCCGCCGCACGCCACAGGTTCATCGGGCCAGGGGGTCGTTCATGCCGGAAACCTAAACTCCCGGAGCGCAATCCGCCCCGGGAGCCCCGTGCTCCCCGCACCCGTCAGTTGACGACGATTGCCCCATGCATGGTACTGTGGATGTTGCAGTGGTAGTTGAACGTACCCGCGGTGTTGAACGGGTGCGTGAAGGTCCCGCCGGCGCCGACCTGGGTGTTGAATGTCTCGCCGGAGCCGGCGTCGTTCGTGACGGTGTGGGCGAATCCATCCCCGTTCATCCACGTCACGGTCGTCCCATGGGTCACCGTGAGCGGAGTCGGAGAGTATGCGGTGTTGATCATGCAGACCTGCGTCGCGGTCGGGGTGCAGCCGCCACTGCCCCCGCCGTAGGTCGAATTGCTGCAGGCCGTGACTGCCGCAACCACCAGGGTCACCGTTCCCGCTACGCACAGGTGCGTCAACCGCATAGAAACCTCCGGCGTGTATAAAGGGGGGAGACTGAATTAGCCGCGTGTCGGTCTTACCCCTATAGACGCAAAGAGGGCCCCGGCCGGATTGCCGGGGCCTCTCCTCATTGTACCGACTCATGTGGTGTCGGGACGAATCAGCGCACGTGGATGATGCCGGTCATGCCGCTCCCCGAATGGAAGCGACAATGATAGGGAAAGTCCCCCGTTGTGTCGAACACGGCGAGCACCACCAAGTCAGGATTCAGCTGCGCGTCAATGTTCCAGAGTGTATCGACCGTTGTCCCCTTCGTGACTGTGATGAGGGCTGTCACGGTGTGGAAGGTATTGCCAAGATTCTCCCAACACACCTTCTGCCCTCGCGAAATGGTCGCACTGGCAGGAGTGAACGTGAGGTTATCGCCGGCCTCGATCGTCTGCGAGGCCGCGGTGGACTTGCAGCCGCTGCCGTTCCCGCTCGGCGTGCTCTTGCAGGCCAGCCCCACCATCAGCGCCGCTCCCAGCAGCAGACAGATCAGTCGCATGTCACCCCCGCGGGAAGAAGGCCTGGTGCGAATCTATACCGCGAACACCGGGAGCGGCTAATGGTGCTCGCGCTCCAGGGTGTCAGCCGCGAGGCGCGGCGAGAGCATCGGATACCGGCCGGCGAACCACGCGATCGCCAGCAGATACAGCCCGCCGAAGAAGCAGGTGACGCCGACCTCGGGGATGCCGATCGCCGGCCCCGCCCCGCCGTTGATGGACGGCACGACCTCGAGGTAGCGCTCCAGCCAGACGCCCACCAGGCTCGTCAGCGCGAAGGCCAGCATGGTGGGGTTGAACGTCTTCGGCTTCACGCCGAGCAGCCCGATGAAGGGGATCAGGAACACCAGGAAGAAGACCGCCACCCCGACCGGCCTCCACGGACCCCACAACCGGTAGAAGATGAAGTACGTCTCCTCCGGCAGGTTGCCGTACCAGATCACCAGGAACTGCGCCCACATCAGGTAGGCCCAGAACACCGTGAACCCGAAGCACAGCTTGCCGAGGTCGTGCTGCTGTTTCGAGGAATAGAGATCGCCCAGCCCCATGGGTCGGCGCAGCGCGATGGCCGTCACGGCGAGGGCCATCAGGGCGGCGAGGAAGCTGCCCATGAAGTAGAACGCGCCGTACAGGTTGCTCACCCATTTGTGGGCGAGGGACATCACGAGGTCGAAGCCAAGCAGCGACGCGCCGAAGGCCCAGACGACGAGGAAGATCGCGGCGTCGCGGCTGATGCGATCCTTGTCCTCGGTGCGCTCGGCCGGCGTGCCGCTCGCCAGCTCCGCGACGTCGGGAGCGAGGTCGCGCCGCACGAACCGCCAGGCGAGCCACGACTGCAGCGCGATGATCGCACCGTCGCGGACGAAGAACCACCGGGGCGCGAGCCACCCGCCCACGTCGGGCCGCGGCTCGTGGATCCAGGAGTAGATATGGCCGCGCCCCAGGTAC
This sequence comes from Gemmatimonadota bacterium, assembly GCA_003223415.1. Lineage (GTDB taxonomy): Bacteria > Gemmatimonadota > Gemmatimonadetes > Gemmatimonadales > GWC2-71-9 > 13-1-40CM-70-15. The sequence goes on along the minus strand of QHUY01000007.1, from coordinate 43,688 downwards.
TCGGCGAGGAACAGCACCAGGGCGACGGGCGTGAACGCCACCGCCGCCTCGGCGAACCGGATGACGAGCCCGGACCAATGACCCTTGGCAAGCTTCTGCGTCGCCGCGAAGATCACGCTCGCCTGCGCGAGCCCCATCCAGAACAGCAGGTTGAAGTGCCACGCTTGCCACACCCGCGCCTCGTGCCCGCCCGCGAAGCCCCACAGCAGCACGAGCGCGCCGAGCAGCAGCGCCGCCCCGCCCCCGGCGCGGTAGACACCAACCGGGAAGGCGCGCGCCTTCTGGGCCAGCTGCCCGCGGACCGCCGCGGTCGCGGCGCTCACGGCCGCCCCTTCTGCTGCAGCGACCGCACGTAGTTCACCACGTCCCAGCGGTCCAAGCCGCGGACCTTGTCGCCGTAGTGCGGCATCAGCCCGCGGCCCATCGCCTGGGCGTTCACGATCACCCCGTAGAGGTAGCCGTCGCTGCGCTTGCGCGCGGCGTCGTCGGTGAGGTTGCGGACGGCGGGGAACGCCCCGCCGGCGAGCGCGGAGACTGGGCCGTCACCCTTGCCGCCCTCGCCGTGGCAGACCTGACAGTAGGTCTCGTACAGGAACTGGCCGTGATTCAGGGACTCCGACGTGCGAGTGCGGGCGTTGACCAGCCGGTCGGCGGTGTTCAGGTCCACCGGCGGCTCGGCGCCGGTCACGGGCACCGTGCCGTCGACCGGCGCCATGGGCCGGGCGTACGGCTTCACGCTGCGCTGGTGGCGCATGGTGGAGAACCATCCGACCTTGTGCACCACGTCGTCCGGGTTGCACGCGGCGAGCGCCAGGACGCCGAGGCCGCAGAGCAGGAGGCTACGCACGGCGCACCTCCTCGGCCCCGCTGGCGCGGAGCAGCTGCTCTACCGCGGCGGCGGCCTTCGGCTCGCACGGCACGAAGATCCCGAACTTGTCGTTCGTGAAGCGGGGGTCCCAGGCCACCGTGCCGAGGCGGCGCGCCGCGAAGAGGGCATTGAACAGGATCCCGAGAATCGTCGTGAGCGCGCCGAACAGGATGGTCATCTCGAACATGATCACCACGTAGGGCGGGACCGAGCCGACCGGTTTCCCGCCCACGACGATGGGCCAGTCGTACGACATGTAGAGCGTGAGCCAGGCCCCGATCGCGCACCCGGCGATGCCGCCGATGAGGGTGATCATCCGCACGGGACTCACCCGCTGAGCCAGCGCGTCCTCGAGCTCGTGACGGGGGATCGGCGAGTAGACGGTGCAGTCCTGGTAGCCACCCGCCTTGAGCCGGCCGATGGCCTCCACCGTGGCGTCGAGGTGCGCGAACACGCCCAGCACCCCGGGCGTCGGCGGGGGGTGGAAAATGCCCTTGAGGACGGCGACGGGGTTCAGGGCGGTCACGCGGCCCCCCCCCTCCCCCGTCCCCGCCGCGGCGGCGCCAGCACTTCCTTCACCTCAGAGATCGAGACGGCCGGGAAATTCTTGGCGAACAGCAGAAACCACATGAAGAACCAGCCGAAGCTGCCGGCCATGATGCCCCAGTCGGCCCAAGTCGGGTTGTAGCCCGCGTTGGACCAGCGCTCGAACGGCTCGCCCGCCAGCGACACGGCGATGATGACGAAGCGCTCGAACCACATGCCGATGTTCACGAAGATCGAGATCACGAACAGCGCCACGATGTTGGTGCGCACCCTCTTGACCCACAACAGCCAGGGGAGGATCCCGTTGCAGATGTTCATGGTCCAGCTCGCCCACCAGAACGGGCCGAACGCGCGATACCAGAACGCCGCGCGCTCGTGCGGATTGCCGCTGAACCAGGCGACGAAGTTCTCCGTGACGTACGAGTAGCTCACGATCATGCCCGTGAGCAGGCACAGCTTGGCCAGGTTCTCGAAGTGGTGGACGGTGATGATGTCTTCCAGGTGGAACAGCTTGCGGATCGGCACCAGCAGCGTGATCACCATCGCCACGCCGGAGTAGATGGCCCCGGCCACGAAATAGGGCGCGAACAGCGTGGCGTGCCACCCCGGCACGATCGCCATCGCGAAGTCCCAGGACACCACGCTGTGCACCGAGAGGACGAGGGGGGTGGCGAGGGCGGCGAGGTAGAGATAGCCGCGCGTGTAGTGGCGCCACTGCTCGTTCGTGCCCCGCCAGCCGAGGGCGGTGAGGCTGTAGAGCCTGCGGCGCCACCCGGTGACGACATCCCGCACCGCGGCGATGTCCGGAATCAGTCCCATGATGAGGAACACGGTCGAGACGGTGAAGTACGTCCCGATCGCGAACTCGTCCCAGATGAGCGGCGACTTGAAGTTGGGCCACAGGCCGCGCTCGTTGGGGTACGGCAGAGTCCAGTAGAAGTACCACTGACGGCCGATGTGGATGAGCGGGAACAACGCCGCCGTCATCACCGCGAACACCGTCATCGCCTCGGCGGTGCGGTAGATCGCGGTGCGCCACCCCGAGCGGAACAGGAACAGGATCGCGGAGATCAGCGTGCCCGAATGGGCGATGCCCACCCAGAACACGAAGCAGGTGATGTAGACGGCCCAGTAAACGGGGTGCGAGTAGCCCGCGAGGCCCAGACCGTAGCGCAGCAGAAAGAGGAGGCAGATGATCCCGATCGCCAGCAGCGTCACCGCGCTGCCGAGGAGCGCGAAGTAGCCCTTCCCGGGGTGGCCGAGCGTCTGCGCGATGGCGCGCGTGACGAAGTCGTAAGTGAGCCGGGTCGCAGGGGCCTGGGTGGGGGAGGGGGGGGGAGGGGGCGCGGTCGTTTGCGCCATCAGGCCTCCGCCCCGGGACCGGCCGTCACCTTGGCCAGGTAGGTGATCCCCGGCTTGGTGTTGAGCCCGGCCAGCACGTGGTAGCCGCGCGGGTCTTCGGCCAGCGCGTGGACGCGGGAGCGCGGGTCGTTCAGGTCGCCGAAGACGATCGCCTCGGACGGGCAGGACTGGGCACAGGCGGGGACGATGTCGCCGTCGTGCACCGCCCGGTCCTCGAGCCGGGCCTGGTTCTGCGCCGCGCGGATGCGCTGCACACAGAAGGTGCACTTCTCCATCACACCCTTCTCGCGCACCGTCACGTCGGGGTTGAGCAGCAGCTGGAGCGGCTCGGGCCAGCTCTCCCACTCCCCGCCCGGCTCCGCGTAGTTGAACCAGTTGAAGTAGCGGACTTTGTACGGACAGTTGTTGGAGCAGTAGCGCGTGCCGATGCAGCGGTTGTAGACCTGCCCGTTGAGCCCGTCAGGCGTGTGGTAGGCGGCGTACACCGGGCAGACCGGCTCGCACGGCGCGTTGCCGCACTGCTGGCACAGCATCGGTGTGACGACGGCGCCGACCGGCACGCCGCGCTCTCCGCCCGTGAAGTAGCGCTCGATCCGCATCCAACTCATCTCGCGGTGCCGCGTTATCAACTCTTCGCCCACCGTGGCGAGGTTGTTTTCGGCGTAGCAGGCCGTCACGCACGCCGAGCAGCCGGTGCACTTGGCGAGGTCGATGGCCATCGCCCAGCGCGGGTGAGCCCCCGCGTAATTGCCGAGCGACGCCTTCTCGTGCTGCGCCTCGGCCCAGCCCTCCCGGGCCGCCTCGGCGTAGTCGGGGATCTGCTTCTCTTCGAACGGATGCTGCCCGGCCCGGAGCTGCCGCGCCTTCGCGAGCGGCAGGGCTTCGATGATCCCCTCACCCTGCTCGCGCGCGTTGCCCTCGGCGGTCGCGAGCCGGCGGTGGTCGCCGGTCTTGGCGACCGTCACGCTGACCAGGAATTCCCGGCCGCCATACGCGGCGGGCGAGTCGCCGAGCAGTTGAAACGCGTTGAAGGAGCGGTCGCGAGCGTAACGGCCGTAGGCGGTGTGCCCCTGGCCGGTCGGGACGGCGAGGACGCCCGGCATGACGGAGGGCGTGATCCACACGGGCGCCCGCATCGCCCCGTACGGCGACGTCAGCAGGACGATGTCGCCGCTCGCCACCTGCCACTTCCCCGCCGTCTCGGGGTTGACTTCCACCCAGCCGTGCCAGCTGATCTTCGAGACCGGGTCGGGGAGCTCCTGCAGCCACGGCTTGTTGGCGCCGCGGCCGTCGTGCAGCGCGGGGTGCGGGAAGACGGTCAGTGGATAGCGATCATCGCCACGCCGGGTCGCCGCGAGTCCCGGAGGGATCGCGCTCGGGCTCAGACGGACCGTGCGGGTCGGAACCTCGTCGTAGATCCCGCCGTGCTGCACCGCTTCCATCCACCATTGCTCGAAGCTCTTCCCTCTGCCGTGGCGTTGGTGCAGCACGCGCCACTTCCCCTGCAGGTAATCTCGGAACGTGCCGGGTTTGCCCGACGCGCGCAGCAGCACGTCGCCTGTGTGCATCGTGTTGGGGAAGACGGGCTGCATCACCGGCTGCTGCAGCGCGTAGACCCCCGTGCGAGGCCGGGCGTCGTTCCACTGCTCGAGCGGGTGCAAGTCGGGGAGCACCAAGTCGGCCGCGCTCGCCGTTTCGTCCAGGTAGGAGGAGAAGGACACCGTGAAGGCGACCTTGCCCAACGCCTGAGCGAACCCTCCCAGGGAGTAGACCGGATTGGCGCCATGGACGAGCAGCAGCGCCACCGTGCCGGCGGCCAAGTCGGCCTGCAGCGCCGCCGCGTCGCGGAACGACCCGGCGTCCACCGCGAGGTCGGGACCGAACTTCACGGTCTTGCCGACGGCGCCGGCGACGAAATTGAGGACGTTCACCGCGGCGACGATCTCCGCGCCGTTCGGATAGTGCGTCGCCATGCCACCCGCGACGGCGAGCCCGGCGCCGGACGCCGCGAATTCGCGGGCCAGGCGCTCCACTACGTGGGCTCCGACCCCGGTCGTCCGGGCCACATTCTCCGGTGCGTAGGCGGCAAGGTTGTTCGCCAGCCGGGCTGCCAGCCCCATCTCGCCCGGCACGCGAGCGAGCCTGCCGCTCACGATCACGTGGGCCATGGCGAGCGCCAGCACTCCTTCCGTGCCCGGGGCCACCGCGATCCACTCATCGGCGCTCATGCCGGTGAGCGACATCCGCGGGGCCACGGAGACGAATTTCGCCATCGCCGCATCGCGCCCCGCCTCGAACCCGTGGGCGCGGGAGAAGCCGTTCTGGAAGCCGACCGGGGAGAGCCAGGTCTCCATGAAGTCGGCGCCGAACGAGAGGATGTACCTCGCGCTCGCGAAATCGTAGAACGGAACGGCGCTTGTTCCGAAGGCGAGGCGGTTGCCCTCGCGCAGGGCCTCGAAGGCGAACGGCTCGTAGGTGACGTGCCGGCCGCCCACCGCCTTCAGCCAGTCGTCCACGAGCTCGCCGAACGCGCCGGTCTCGTGCCCGGTGACGAAGACGATCCCCTTCCGTTTCGCCTCGGCCACCTTCTGGGCCAGCAGGGCGACGCCCGAGTCCCAGGTGGTCTCCTCGAGGCGCCCTGGGGCCTTGCGGACCAGCGGGCCCGCGATGCGGTCGGGGTTATAGAGCCCCTGCAGCCCGGCCTGGCCGCGGGCGCACAACCGCCCGTGGTTGATCGGCGAATCGGGGTTGCCCTCGAGCTTGATCACGCGGCCCTCGCGCACCTTGGCGTGCAGGCCGCAGCCCGCCGCGCATTCGCGGCAGGTGGTGCTGTACCAGGTGGGCGTCCCGGGGATCTGGTCCTCGGGCGCGATGAGGTACGGGATCAGCTTCTCGGTCGGCTCGGGGCCGATGCCGCAGCCCGACAGGACGGCCGCACCCCCGCCCGTCACGCTGAGCACTTTCAGGAACCGTCGCCGGTTCATCCCGTGGCTCATGGCTCGTTCCGCGCTAGTGCCGTTCCAACTTTTTGCGCCACGTCGATTCGCTCCCCCCCCCCACTGGTCAACGTCTCGCGAGAGCGCTCTGGCTCGCTGGGCGAGACACGGTGGAACGGCACTAGTAGTGACAGACCGTGCAGTCCTGGGTCACCTTGCGCTCCGCGTGGCAGCTGACGCACCACCCCATGCGGAGCGTGGAGACCTGAGAGACCTGGGCCATCGTGTCCACCTGCCCGTGGCACATCGCGCACGCATTCGTCCCGAGGACCTTGATGTGTCGCTGGTGCGGGAAGCGCACAAACCCGGGCAGCGCGTGGATGCGGATCCATTGGGGGGGCTGCCGGTCGCTCCAGGCCTTGCGCACTTTCTGGATCTCGACCTGGTGCGACGGGGCGGAGCCACCGATGATCTGATGGCAGCCGATGCAGGTCTGCAGCGCCGGGATCCCCGGCTCGCTCGACACCGCCACGGTGTAGTGGCAGTACAGGCAGGGGATTCTGTCCTGCCCGGCGTGAACGTCGTGTCGGAAGAAGATCGGCTGGCGAGGGCCCCCGAGCGACGCCGTATCGCTGATGACGGGGGCTTTGAACGGCGCCCCGACCCCGCCCCCTCCGCCCCCGGGTTGTCCGCTCTGCGCGGCCGCGGGAATGGAGGAAGCCAGAACCCCTGCGCACACGACCCCGAGGGCGGCCTGCCACCCACTGTTCGTCATCAATGCGGTGGCCTCGATGGCGAATCGGTGAAATCGGTTGTTAATGTCGGTACGACACCGGCTGCGGGCGACGCAATGTAGCGCCGCCGCCGAACCCGGCACAAGGGTTATTCGGGCCGTGCCAGGAAGTGGTGTTTGAGTCGGATCACGTCCACGAACGCGGCGACGGTGTCGAGATCGGGGAACTCGAGCCAGCACCAACGCACACCGGCGTCGACCGCGCCGTCCTTCACCGCCTGCTTGATGACGCGCGGCAATCCGTCGGCCAGCACGAGCTCCTGCTGTTCGGCTTCGGTCAGGACGAAGGTCCCGCTGACGCCGGAATCCATGGGATGCAGATAGCCGAGCTTGCGGCCGCCCACCTCGTACATCCACACCCACTTCCAGGCAGTGCCGAGGAACACCACCTGCTCGGTGACGTGCTTGAGGGCGCGGATGCCCTCGCGCGCCTTCCTGAAACGCGCGGCCGCGCGCGTGGCAAGGTCGCGGGCCGGCGCATCCGCCTTAGGACGCTGCCGGGGATCCTTGTAGAGATTCGTGGCCCAGTAATTGGCCGGGAGCTTGGACATCGCCCCGAAAAAGTAAGTGCCGGCTCCAGAAGTGGAAGCCGAGCGGTATCCATAAGCCAGGCAAGGGGTTGCCGGAGGATCAGCGTGCCCGGCGCCAGCGCGCCAGCAAGGCGGCGAGTTCCCGCTCCAGCTTCCCGACTGCAGCCGCCGCCTGGGTGGTGGGTGTCGCGTCGGCGCCCTCGATCACGCCGTAGGCGCGGGCGAGCTGCCCGTTGAGCCGGGCGAGAGCGGTGTCGAGGGAATCGAGCGCCGCGACGGGCGCGCCCTGCCCCGCCGATTTCCGCTGCCGCACCTCACCGAGCGCGGCAGAATCCTGCCGCAGCGCGGTGACGAGCCGCTGCGCCAGCGTGAACTGCAGCGCGAGACCGGCGGCCGGCGTGCGCACGCGCGGGTCCATCCGCACCGTGAGCGGCTGCGTGTAAGTCTTCCCGTCCACCGACAGCTTCACCGTGTAGATCCCGGGGAGCACCCAGGGACCGCGCGGCTCGCGCGGCGTGTCGCGATAGGTGGCCGAAATCGGGTACTCGTGCGACAGTGCCGCCGGCGGCGGATAGTGCAGGTCCCAGACGAACCGATGCATCCCGGCGTCGGCGGAGAGAACCTGCGGTGGTCGGATCCACCAGTTCGGGATGTTGAGCGTGGTCTCGGGCGGCGCCAGCACATCGGCGCTGGAGTACTGGCGCACCACCGTCCCACGGCGGTCGAGTACCGTGAGCGTGACGGGCCCGGTCGCGGCAGACAGCAGGTAGTAATCGAGGATCGCGCCGTCGGGCGGGTTCTTCCCCGCCGGCTCGTCGGGCGGCAGCGGGGTGTCGGGGTTCCGGTTCCAGCGCACTCGGACCGCACCGGCCGGGCGGAACAGCACGGCCGCGGCGTCACGCGTGCGCGCGTCGAGCTGCCGCAGCGGCGTGATATCGTCGAGGATCCAGAAGGACCGGCCGTGGGTGCCGACCACGAGGTCGCTGTCGTGGATCACGAGGTCGCGGATCGCCGTGGCGGGCATGTCGAGCCGCAGCGACTGCCAATGGTCGCCGTCATCGAAGGAGACGTAGACGGCGCGCTCGGAGCCCGCGAACAGCAGGCCGCGTCGCACGGGGTCCTCACGCACCGCGTTCACGACCTCATTCGCCGGGATTCCCGCCACGACTTCCGCCCAGGTCTTCCCACCATCCTTGGTCCGAAGGATGTGGGGGGGGGGGGGGTGACGTTTTTCCAGGTCCGCCCACCGTCGTGCGTCACGTGGATCAGTCCGTCGTCGGTCCCCGCCCACAGCAGGTTGATGCGCGTGAACGAGGGGGCAATGGTGTAGACCACCCCGCGGTGCTGGCCGTGCTCGGGATCGAGTCCGGTGAACGCGCCCAAGGTCGCCGGCACGTCGTACGAAGCGCGCGTCAGGTCGGGGCTGATCACCTGCCAGCTGTGTCCGCCGTTCAGCGTCCTGAAGACCACGTTGCCCGCGAAGTAGAGGATCCGCGGGTCCAGCGGCGAGAACAGCAGCGGCATCGTGCGCACGAAGCGGTACTGGCCCGCGCGCACCGGCTCCGGCGTCACGTCCTGCGCGTCTCCTGTCGTCCAATCGAACCGCGACAGCTTGCCGCCGAAGATGACGTTGGGGCGCAGCGGGTCGGGCGCGACGTAGCCGTACTCCTCGGCGCCGACCGGGTGCCACTCGCGGAACGTGATCTCGCCGTCGCCGCCGCGGCTGGCCACGCCCGCCGAGCCGCTCTCCTGCTGGCCACCGTACACGCGGTAGGGGAACGCATTGTCGGTGCTGACGTGGTAGAACTGTGCCGTGGGCTGGTTGTACCACGAGCTCCAGGTTTCGCCGCCGTTCACGGTGATCACCGCGCCCTGATCGCCGGCGAGGAGGATGATCTTCGGATCGTCGGGGTTGATCCACAGGCGGTGGTAGTCGTCCCCGCCCGGCGCGCCGCGGAACGCGGCGAACGTCTGTCCCCCGTCGGTGGACTTCCACGTGACCACGTTGGCCACGTAGACCACGTCGGCGTTCTTCGGGTCCACCCTCACTTCGTTGAAATCCCCGTCTCGACCCCACAGGCGAGGGTCGCCGTTCACGCGGCGCCAGTTTTCGCCGCCGTCGTCGGAGCGGTAGACCCCGCCGCTCTTCGTGGCCCCCAGGACCGCATATAGCCGCTGGGGCGCGCTCGGAGCGAAGGCGAGACCGATCCGCCCGAGCCCGTCGGCGGCCGTGGGGAGTCCCGCCGTGATCTGGCGCCATGTGGTGCCGCCGTCGCTGGACTTGTAGAGCCCGTTGTTGGCCGAGATCGTCCAGGAGCTGCCGACCTCCCACGGCGCCTGCCGAGCGGCCCACAGCACCGCGAACACCGTCAGGGAATTGGCGGGATCGAACGCCAGATCCACTGCGCCGGTGTTTTCATCCTTCGTGAGCAGCGGCTGCCACGTCGCGCCGCCGTCGGTGGAGCGGTACACGCCGCGCTCGGCGTTGGGACCGTAGGGGTGGCCCAGCACCGCCACGAAGACCCGATTGGCATCGCGGGGGTCCACGAGAATCTGGGCGATCTGCTGGCCGTCTCGGAGCCCCAGGTGCTGCCAGGTCTTGCCCCCGTCGGTCGTCTTGTAGATCCCGTCGCCGACGGAGAGGTCGGGGCGCTGCAGCCCTTCCCCGCTCCCCACATAGATCGTGTTCGGGTCCGCCCCGGCGACCGCGATGGCGCCGATCGAACCGGTCGGCTGGTCGTCGAAGATCGGGGTCCAGGTGCGGCCGTAATCGGTGGTCTTCCAGACGCCGCCGTTGTTGACGCCGATGTAGAAGACGCTGGGCTGGCCCGGGACGCCGACCGCGCCGACGGTGCGACCGCCGCGGAACGGGCCGATCATGCGCCAATGCAGGCCGGTGAACAACGCGGGATCCACCTGCTGGGCGCGGGCGGGCGGCAGGGCGGTCACTGTGAGAATCGCGAGCCCGCAAGCGGTGCGGCAGTGAGGGAGTGTCACCGGGTGCTCCTGAGAAGTGGAGGATCGCGTCGCTGATTCTGCACTCCCGGGGCAGGACGTCAAGCATCCACTCGCCGTGTCGCCGCTCGGAACCGGCCCTGGTCCAGCAGCCGCGCGCACGCCTGGTCAGGGACAGCCATGCGGCCGTCTTTGCCCATCGTGAGCTTGATGACGTCCGCGCTCCGGCCGTACCAGCGCGCGCTGGGCTCGAGATCCGAGGGATAGGCGCACAGGGGCAGCGCGGCCACCGCAAGCGACGCCTGCGAGCCGATCCCCGACTCGGGCATCGTGCCGGCCCACAATTCGGCGGCGTATGGCTCGGCGATCCGGTAGATGCGGCACACTTCGGTGAGTCCGCCCACGCGGTGCACTTTGATGTTCCACACGCGCGGCCCCTCCAGCTCGACGACCTGGCGCGCGTGGGCGGCGCTCTTCAGCGTCTCGTCGAGGCACACAGGCGTCTGCAGCACCCGGGCGAGCCGCGCGTGGCCCACCAGCTCGTCGGGCGCGAGCGGCTGCTCGATGTAGAGCAGACCCGCTTCGTCCAGCGCGCGGAGGTTGCGCTCGTGCGCGGGCCACTCGTAGGCACCGTTGGCGTCCACGGTGAGCGGCACATCGACCCCGGCCATGGCCTCGCGCGCGGCGCGCACCGCGGCGTCGTCCCAGCCGGGCCTCACCTTGATCTTTACCCGGCGATAGCCGAGCTGCAGCGCGTCGTACACCCACCGGCTGAGGGTGTCGAGCTTGCCGTCCTGCGGGATGCCGAGGGCGACGCCGCAGGGAATCGCCGTGGCGGGCCGGGCGCCGAGCCGCTCCCCCAGCAGCGTGGCGACCCCGACCGCGCGGCGGTGCGCCTCGAGGTCCCAGGCGGCGGTCTCCACGCCCGCACGGGCGAACGGGTTCCCACGGACGCCGTCCCGCAGCACCGCGTCGAGCGTTTCCGGCGTCTCGAACTCTCTGCCGACGACGCGCGGCAGCAGTACCCGCCGCACCAGGTCGGTGGCGCTGGCGAGCGTCTCCTCCGAATAGAACGGCAGCTCGAACGGGGGCGACTCGCCGTAGCCGAGGTGGCCCTCCGCGTCGTGCAGCGCGATGACGAGGGAGCGCCGCTCGGTGATCGCGCCCCCCGAGATGAGGAAGGGCTCGACCAGCGGCAGGGTGAGCTCGAAGAGCTCAGCGCTGACGATGCGCATCCACGAGATCCAGAAAGTGAAGCTCGCCACCGCGCCGCTCCAGTCGGCCCTGCGCCTCGAGCTCGAGCAGCCCCGCGATCAGCCCGTCGTCCGGATGAAACACCAGCGCGTGCAGGGCTCGCTGAGTGCGCGACCCGGTGGTCGCGGCGTACTCCGAGAGGGGGAGTTGGAAGAACGTGTGGACCTGGACGGAGGAGCAACCCCGGCGGGCGTACTCCAAGATCATCCGGCCGGAGCCGATGTTCCCCGTGCCGCAGAGCTCCGGGATCCCCGGGCTTGCGCCCGGGGTCAGCCGCCCCAGAACGCGTAGATTCCGCTCGCTCAGGTCCCAGCCCCCGTAGGCCACGCCGAGCTTGTCGTCGAACAGCCGGTTGAACACGACCAGGGCATCCGCGCCGGTCGCGGCCGTGTTCAGCATCTCGAGCTGGAACTGGTCGTCGAAACGGGCATTCATCAGCTTGAGCGCGAGGCGCACCGGGAGAGAGGTGGGGGCGGCGGCACGAATGTACTGCGGCACCTCGCGCAGCCAGCGCAGGATCTGGGCCTTGTCCGCCGCGAGCGCGTCGCCGGCGAGCGTGGGCGAAAAGTCCTTCTCCAGCAGCAGCGGTGACTCTCCGCTCCCCCACGCCTCCGTCAGGGCCCGGGTGGTGTATCCGTATTCCTGCTCACGGAAGGGCTCGTCGAGCCGCGGGAGATGGTACTTCACCGAGGGGACGCACAGCAGCGCTCCGCCGCGCGCGAGATCGCGGCCCGCCCGCACCAGCGCGAGGTACTCCTCGAACGACCGGTCCCACCCCCGGCCCTTCCACGTGACCGTCCACCCCTCGCGGTCGTCGCTCGAGCGGCGGCGCTCGACCCGCATCCACGTCTCGTGGATCGCCCAGGCGGCCATGGACTGTGCGCCCAACCCATCCTGCGCGATGACGGTCTTCAGGATCGCGAACGCCAACCCGGCCGCCGCGTCTTCTTCCAGCTGCCTCTGGTTCAGCGAGAGCTGGCCCGACCCCTTGCCGATGGGGTGCGGAATCGCTTCGCCGAGGTAACGGGCGCGGAGGTCGATGCGATAGGTCTCGCGCACGTGGTGCGGGAAGTCGCGGGGCAGCTCACGAGCGAAGCGCTCGAAGTCACGCGCGAGCGGCGCGCGCATCGCGGACCGCCTGGCGCACGGTGTCGCGCTCGGCGGGGTCGAGCGCCGGCCCCCACGGGTCGTCGCACGCGTCCTCAGGAATGACCCCGTCGGCGGCGAGCGCCCACAGCATCCGCCGCACGTAGCCTTCCACCGGGGGCCCGAAGGTGGCGAGGGCGAACTGGTCCAGGAGACTCGACAGCCGGACGAACCGCGCCAGCGCCTCGGTGCGGTACGTGTCCAGCAGCTTGGCATGGAGGTCGGTGAGGGCGGCTCCCATGCCGATCAGCGCGGCGCGGGCGCCCATCGTGAACGAGTATCCGAGAAAGCGGTCCTCGCCCGTGATCAGGAGCGAGCCGGGGTGCTGCCGCACCAGTCCTGCGAGGCGCTGAAACGTCCAGACCGAGTCCAGCGTCGCCACCTTGAGGCCGATCACGCCGGGGATCTCGAGGATGGCGTGCAGCGTCGGATTGTCGTAGGAGACGCCACCCGCGGGCTCGTAGAGATAGAACGCGATGACGGGGAGTTCTTCCGCGAGGGCCTCATGGTACCCTACTGGATCGTCGGCGCGCGGAAATGCGAGCAGCACATCGGCGCCGCCACGCTTGGCCTCGCGGGCCATCCCCACCGAATTCGCACCGGCGATGATGACGCTCTCCGGCAGCGCCGCGCGCCACGTGGCGAGCACCGCGTGCCGTTGTGGGAGCGAGAGGTGCGGCCCACGCCCGCTATGCGCCCACACCGCGACGCCGGCGACCTGCTGGCCGGCCATCCAGGCGGCGAGCGCGCGCTGGGCATCCTCTGCGAGCTCGGTCCCGCGGAATGGAACGGGGACGGCGGGAATCAGCCCCCACTCGAGGCGGGAGGAGAGCTCAACCACCTTGCCTGCCGGTCGCACTTGTGAGTCCATTCTGGACGTTCCGCGACTCGATGGCGGAGCGGGCCTCCTTGGAGAGGTCCAGCAGGTCCAGCTTGGCCACCGCGTTTTCCGGCAGCCGCAGCGGCTGCCCCGTCCCGAACACGAACCGGTCCGGTCCGATAGTGCCCAGCACGGTCGCCAGATGGTCCTCCGGAGGCCCCCACAGCCAGCTGATGTCCCACCAGATCCGCCGCTGCTCGGGGGGCGTCGCCCCCCAGTGCACCTCTTCGATGAAGCCGCGGTCGGCGTGCGTGACGATGAGCAGCAGGTCCTCGTCGCCGCGGATCAGGGCGCGCACGCTCGCGGCGGCAAGCTCGGGGGCGACGTCGTTGGGGTGTCGCTGCCGGCCGTCCTCGATCCGCACCGCGAGCAGCAGCGGGACCCGCGCCGTGCCGCAGGCCGCGGCGAGGACCCGCATTTCGTCCCCTGTGGGCGCGAGGCCCAGGTAGTGCGGGTCACAACGGACCGCCGGCACGGCCGCGCTCGCCGCCTCGCTGAGCACGCGCTCCCAGTGGGCGAATCCCGGATGCACCGCCGGCACCGGCCGTAGCCGCCGGTGCTTGGCCGTGGTCTCGTACAGCCAGGGGTTCCCCTCGGTCGGATCACGCCAAAAGAGGCCAGGTAGGTGCGACACCCATGCCTCGTCGATGCCCACGCGATCCATGGCGGCCAGCAGCGCTTCGGGGGAGGTGCCGGGTACCCGCCGCCACGGGTAGGCGCCGAGGAAGGCGTTGACGTCGATGCGCATCAGTCGGTGGGAAAGCTGTGCGGCGGGAAGATGCGGGCGGCGTTCTTCCACATCACGCGCCCGAGCGCCTCGGCCGAGAGCAGGTGCGTCAGGTAGCGCAGCTTGGCCCAGCCGGTCTCCATCGTCATGTCGGTTCCCCACAGCAGGCGATCGACGCCGACTGCATCGATACAGGCCTCGAGCATGCCGCCGTCCACGCCGCTCCCCGAGAGATCGACGTAGACGTTGGAGCGCGCCGTAAGGACGGGGAGCGAGTGCAGCCAGTCCCCGCCCCCGCCGATGTGCGCCAGGATGAAGGTGACCGCGGGGTGTCGCGCGGCCAGGGCACACAGCTCGGCCGCGTCGGAGGCCTCCTGGCCGGGCCAGTCGCGGCGGCGGTGCTGCCAGATGTGATGGAGGATGGGGAGCCCGTGCCGGCCTGCCGCCTCGCAGATCGGATCGAGCAGAGGATCGTTCGCTCGCCGGCTGGCGGCCAACTTGACGCCGATCATCCCGGCCGTGCGACCGCGCTCGATCTCGGCCAGGGCGTGGCCGGTGTGGTTCGGGTTGACGGTCACATAGCCGCGAATGCGGTCGGGGTGCTGCTGCTGCAGCGCGAGGACGACGGGAAGTAGGTCGGCGACGTGCGCCCGAAGGTGCCCAGGATCGACGTGAGATGGATGGTGATCCCGATCGTTTCGCCGGCGTGCAGGCGGCTGGCGTTGTACTCCCGCCAGTCGGCGCGCGGCCCTTTCTCCGGGAAGAAGTGCGCGTGGACGTCGATCAGCATGCAGGGAATCTGGGGCGGGGCCGCCCTCGCGCAACGGCGCGACGGCCCCTATCTTCGGGCCGGGGAGAGGCCCTCAGCCGGAGGAATGTCATGGCGCTCGTCAACCGCGTGGCGCTCGTTAGCCGCGTGAAAAGGATCCTGCTGCAGCCGAACGACGAGTGGGCGGTGATCGACACCGAACTCATGAACACGGCGACCCTCTACAAGACCTACATCATCCCGCTCGCGGCGATCGCGCCGGTGTGCGGCGCCATCGGGTGGACGGTGTTCGGGGTCTCCCTGCCCTTCACCGGCACCATCAGGCTGCCGCTGACGACGGCACTGACCAACGCCGCGATCGGGTATGCGCTCGCACTCGTCGGCGTGTTCGTGTTCGCGCTGATCATCGACGCTCTGGCTCCGAGCTTCAGCGGGCAGAGGAACCAGGTGCAGGCGCTAAAGGTCGCAGCCTATTCATTCACCGCTTCGTGGGTGGGCGGGGTCTTCACGCTGGTCCCCGCGTTGTCGATCATCGCACTGCTGTGCTCCCTGTACAGCTTGTACCTCCTGTATGCCGGGCTGTCGCCCTTGATGAAGTCTCCCAAGGACAAGGCGGTGCCGTACGCGATCGTGGTCATCCTGGTCGGGATCGTGCTGTTCGTCCTGCTCGGCGCTGTGCGGATGGCATTCCTCCCCAGCATGGCCGGCCTGGGAGGGTTCCGGATGTGAGGAATCACTCCAGGCTACTAAGGACTTCTTCGAGGATCGCGAGCGACCGGTCGATCGTCGCCTCGTCGTGGGCAAGTGATACGAAGTTGTAGGCCGTCCGCTTGAACAGCAGCCCGCGGCGGGCGCAGCCCACCGCGAGGGCGCGGGACCGCTCCTCGCTCCCGAACTGCAAGAAGCACATCTCCGCCACGCCGCTCACCCCCGTCACGACGTCGGGCCGCAGACGCTGCAGGCGATGGAGGCCGTGCAGCAACCGCGTGCCCACCCGATGCAGGTGCGCGCACACCGACTCCTGCTCGAACACCTGGAGCGTCGCACGCGCCGCGGCGAGCGCCACGCTCTCCGTGGCCAAGGTCGAGGAGATCCAGGTGCGGGTCGCCCCCTGCATCAGGTCGGCCCGCCCGCCGACGGCGGCGAGCGGGAAGCCGTTCGCCAACGCCTTTCCCAGCACGACGAGGTCGGGTCGCACCCCCCAGCGCTCCGCCGCTCCGCCGAGCGCGAGGCGGAACGCCGTCTTGATCTCGTCGAAGACCAACACCGCTCCGGCGCGCGTCGCCTCGGCCCTCACGACGTCGAGCCATTCGCGCGACGGCTCCGTCACGACCAGCGGCTCCACCACGACCGCCGCCAGCTGCGTCCCCGCCTCACGGATCATCGCTCGCGTGCGCGGCACGTCGTTGAACGGCAGCTCGGCGTACAACGCCCGCACGGCGGCCGGCACCCCCTCGGCATTCCCCTGACACCAGTCGAGCCAGCCGTGGTAGCCGCAGCCGAGCACCTGCCCGCGCCCGGTGGCGAGGCGGGCCAGCCGGACGGCGGCAGCCACCGCTTCGGCACCGGTCTTCAAGAACCGCACGCGCTCGAGCCAGGGGATCCGCTGCGCCAGCGCTTCGGCGAGCTCCTCCTCGAGGACCGGCGGCAGCGGGCCGACGACCCCCGCGGTGATCGCCTGCTCGGCGGCGCGGTTCACCGCCGCGTGGCCGTAGCCGAGGGCGACCGCGCCGAGCGCCATGATGTAGTCCACGTACTCGCGGCCGTCCGCGTCCCACACGCGCGCGCCCTGCGCCCGCACCAGGCGGCGGGGGAGCGCGGAGTCGCCCCCCTCCCCCCCCTCGCCGAACAACGCCTCGGGGCGCTTACTGGCGGTGGACGTGAAGCCCGGAATGCGCCAGTCGTTCACCGTACTTCCCGATCTCGATGGCCATCGCGCGCAGCAGCTTCGCCTCCCGCTGGTCGAGCGGAGTGCGGTGGACCACCTCGCGCACCGTCCGCATGATGGTCTCCCGGTCCCGCGTCTTGAAGAACGCCACTCGTTCGAGCGCCCGCTCCACGTCGGCGAACAGCCGCTCCAGCTCCTCCACGGTCGCGGGGGGCGCTTCGCGGCGCGGCCCTTTGAACGGCCGCTCCTCGTCGCCGCGCGCCAGCGCCAGCTCGTAGAGCATGAGCGCCACCGCGTGGCCGAGGTTGAGCGAGGCGTAGGCCGGCGTCGTCGGAATGGTCACGATGCGGTGGCAGCGGTCCAGTGCCTCGTTGGGCAGCCCTTTGTCCTCACGGCCGAAGAGCAGCGCCACGGGGCCCGCCCCGGCGTGCTCCAGCATCTCCGCCGCGGCGGCCCTGGGCCGTTGCCGATTCCGCTTGGCGCTGCGCTCGCGCGCGGTGAACCCGACGACGTGGACGCAGTCCGCAAGCGCAGCGTCCAAGTCCGCGAGCTCCTTGACGCGCGCCAGTACGTCCTGCGTCTGGTGGGCGATCCCCTCGACCCGGTAGGCGTCGTACTCCCGCGGCCGCACCAGCCGGAGATCCCGGAAGCCGAAGTTCTTCATCGCCCGCACCACGTGGGCGATGTTGACGAGATCTTGTGGCTCGTGCAAGACGACGATGATCATGTTTCGAATGCGGAATGCGGAGTGCGGAATGCGGAATGGATAGGCGAGCTTCCCTTGTCATTCCGCATTCCGCATTCCGAATTCCGCACTGAGAGGTTCATCCCACCAACTCCAGAATACCCAGCCGCTCCCGATCCTGCCGGTCCCCCCGCAACCACACCCAGCCGTCGCCGCCGCTCCACACCAGCTGGCCCGCGCGCCGCTCGCGGCCCGGCAGCATCTCGTTGACCAGCAGGTCGAACCCGAGCCGGCCGCCGACGTGGGTGCGGATCCCTTCCGGCCAGGACACGGCCAACGTGACTCGATACCCGTTGTCCGTGCGGCGCCAGGCGCCCCGCACTGCTGCGGGATCGCCCGACGCTTCGCTCACCGTCTGAACTCGCAGCCGCTTGCTCTCCTCTGGAACGATCAGATACGCGACGGACCCTTCCCCACTCCCCTTTCCCCTTTCCCCGCTGAGGTATACCTGCAGCCCATCGGAATGGATGTCGTCGGGCTCGTTGTCGAGCCGCCGTGGCGGCTCGGCGGCGGGACGGAAGCACAGGTCCGGCTTGACGACCTCCACGGCCAGGTAGCACGCCTCGTCGTCCCAGTTGACGTAGGCCACCGCGGACAAGTCCTCCGGGGAGTACGGCTCTTCACTGCGGCGGTACTGGTCCTCGACCTCGAGCCGCAGCGGCTCGCCGGTGTCGAACCCGTCGAGCGAGCCGTCGAGCACCGGCGGGGCGTCCACACGCAGCGCGGTGGCCGTCGCGGCCAGAGGGCGGTCGAGCTCCAGGATCGGCACGAACGGCTCCACCGGCTCGCGCGTGCCGGCGAGCTTCGCGCCTCCGGAATCCGCCTCGACTTCCCACATGGCGACGTGGTCGCGGTGCCGTTCTACGCCGCCCGTGGTCTCGATGTCCACAACGTCCCCCGCCACGCGCACGCCGCGAATCACGGGATTCTCGCGCCAGGGCTCGAGCACGGTGACGAGCCGGGAATTGCGTCCTCGCACCCGCACCACGTAAAACGGCTCCCGGCTCCCGGCTCCCGGTCGTCCCGGCGCTTCCGCGCGCAGCAGCTCTCCCTCGAAAAGCAAATGCACCGTGAGCCGTCGACGCTCGGCCGCGTGCTCGATCACGATGGGACCGGGTCTTTCGGGGACGAACCGCTGGACGCACGTTACGAATTCATCCTCCAGGTCTCCGTCCTCCCACCGACCTGCTGTGGTGACGTCGCCACGTCCACCCAGGTGCCACGACAGCTCGAGGACGTGGTCCTCGCTTCCAGTGAGGTCCACGACGTCGAGGAGATACTGCGGCCCCGCGGCGAGCGTGCGCGTGACGTCGCCCCACGTGCCGCGCGTCCACGCCCAGCCTTTTTGCACGTCGAACGCCACGCACCTCGCATCGCGCAGCGGCTGCGACACGCCATCGAGCCGCGGCGCGTTGTGCGCCAGGGTGGAACGATACCAGAAGAGATCGCGCGCCACGTAGGAGCCCGTGCCGAAATCCGGCAGCCAGTATCCCCCATCGGCGTGCAGCGTGAGGTTCAAGCGATCAGGGTGGCCGTGCCCTCCCCCCGTGCTACCGCACTCGAGGCTCGCGTAGCGATCCCCGGCGCGCAGAATCGCCAGGCCCTGACTTGTCAGCAACTCGCTGCGCGGCTCCCAGGGCGCGGCGTCCCCGGGAAGCTCGGGGGGCATTTCCAGCAACGCCCACCATGACAACCCCGAGCGGGAGTGGGGAGTGGGGAGTGGTTCGACCGGGGCGTCATGCAGATACGACTCGAAAAGCTCGGGCTTGACGGGTGGCACTCGGTACAGGGCGCCGAGCCACGACGCCAGCTCGGTGGTCCCACTCCCCACTCCCCACTCCCGGCCTTGGAGCCTTCCCAGCCCCACCTCCCACAGCTCGAGATACATCGGCTGGGCGAGCGAGACGCCGAACCGCGCGTCCTTGCGCGCGGGAAACGTGAGGTCGGGCAGCGCGCTCACCGCCGGTGCCCGCAGCGCCGCGGCGACGCGCGGCGCGAGCTCGGAATCCCCGAAGAAATCGACCCCCGCGTGGAGCGCCCACGCCGCGCCGGTGAGCAGCCCGCGCAGCGCGAACAGATGGTAGTTCTCCCCCTCGTACCACATCCCGTCCCCGCGGTAGCCGCGCAGGTGGGCGATCAGGCCGCCCGGCCCCTCGATCGCCCCTTTGGCGAGATCCTCGTCCTCGAACCACACGGCGATCGCCGCGAGCGCCGCGTTGTTCCAGGTCTGGCGGTTGGAGAACTGCTCGTGGTATTCGCCGATCAGATTGGCCGCTTCGTCCGCGACCCGGCTGACGCCGGCGCGGACGGGCTCTTCGAGCACTCCCCCCCCCGCCTCGCGGAGCAATACCGCCGCCGCGAGATAGTTCAGGATCCAGATCGACTCCAGGTAGGTCGAGAAGAACAGGCGGCTCGGCCCGAGCACGTTGTCGCGGTTGGGGTAGGACCAATAGCGCTGAGCGTATGCTGCCAGAATCTCCCGGGCCCGCCGCCCCGCCGCTTCGTTCCCGTCCAGTGCTCGCAGCGCGGCCAGATGGGCGGCCCGCTCGGCGAGCCATAGGTGCTGGTACTTGGCCCAGGCGCGGTCGTGTCGCTCCCCGCGGACCGTGACGCCGCAGTGCGGGCAGCGGTGCTCCGTCGGGCTCCAGGGATCGAACGTGAGCGCCGAGCGGTCCTGCGGGCAGACGCCGCCGTCCACCGACAGCAGCGCCTTGGCCGCCGGCACGACCGGCATCCGCTCGAGCAACGGCGCGGCGCGTGCCGTGAGATGGTCGCGCAGCCGCTGCAGGTCCGGCGACGCCGCGATCCCCCGCCGCCGCGCCGCGAGCTGCTCTGCCGTCACCATGCGCGCACGCCTTCTCCCACGAAGCCGACGGACAGCACGGTGGCGCCGGCGGCTTTGGCCCGCCGCACCGCCTGCTCCCGGTCGTCCGACGTCAAGAAAAACATGGCGCCCCCTGCGCCCGCGCCCGCCGCCTTGCCGCCCAATACCTGCACCTTTCCCATCTCCGCCTCGAGTCGGGCCATCTCCTCCGTCCGCATCCCGGCATCGAGCACCTGCTGGTGACGCCAGTTCTCGGCGAGCACCGCACCGACTTTCGCGAGGTCCGCCGCTCGCAACGCCTCGGTCATCCGCTCGGCGAGGTCCCTCAGCGCCCGCAGCGCGCCGGTCACGCGCGGATCCCCGCGCTCGTAGGCGCCCATCACCCGCGCGATCGTCTCGCCCGACACACGCGAGCGGCCGGTGTAGCAGACCACCAGGTTGCGCTCCAACGCCGCGGCAAAGGCGGGGTCGAGGGTGAGGGGCTCGATCCCGACATCGGGATCTCGGAACGTGAGCCGGTGGAAGCCCCCCAGCGCCGCCGCGAGCTGATCCTGCCGGCCACCGGGGATCGCGGCTTCCACGGCTTCGAGGCGCCAGGCGTGCTCGGCGATGTCGCGCGGGTCGAGCCGCTCCTGCCGAGCCTGCGTGAGGAGCGACACCAGCGCCACGTCGAGCGCCCCGGAGCCGCCGAGGCCCGCCCCCGGCGGCGCCGCCGAGCGCGTGGTGAGCGTGAAATTGCCCAGGATCGGGAACATCCGCAGCGCGGCCTTGTGGATGTTCAACCGACCGTCCAGCACTAGGCCGCCCGAGTTCACACACTCGACCTGCTGGCCCAAGTCCTCGGAGACGAGGCGAATCCGCGGGCCGCCGAACTCCAGCTCCGCGGTGACGTGCAAGCTGATGGCGGCGTTGACCACGACGCCGCCCTCCCGCGCCGAGAACGGCGGCACGTCGGTCCAGGCGCCGGCGAAATCGAGCCGCACCGGCGCTGTGGCGCGAAACCGCGTCGGCAGGTCGCGGAGCCTCATGGCGCGGTCCACCAGCGGGTCACGGTCGGCAGCTCGCCGCGCACGTCCATCGTCACGCCCCGCACCCTCCGGTTCATGCCGTTCACCCCCCGGGCGTGGTACAGCCAAGCGACGGGCAGCGAGTCGGCGAACAGGCGCTGCGCCGCCGCCGGATCGCGCGGCACCGGCATCCCGGCGAGATCGCCCAGCGGCCGCAGGTAGCCGAGGCCAGGGTCGCCCGCGATGCCCAGCACGGCGGCGGTGAATGCATGCCGGGGGCCGTACACGCGGTCCAGGAGCGCCGACAGCTCGAGCTGACGGATCGCGACATCGAATCCCACCGCCGCGAGGCGCGCCTGGATCATCTGTTCCAGCGGCGCTTCTCCACTGCCGACGGTGAGCAGCTCGAATGGGATCCGCCGCCCGACGAGGAGCGCGCGGGCCGAGTCGGGCGCAACCGGGAGTCGCGGTACGGGAAGATACTGCGGCAGGATGGGCGGGACGGGCCCATCGGCGACGGTGGAGAAGCCGAACGTGTAGCCGTCCACGATCTCCTGGCGGTCCAGCGCGAGCGCCGCGGCGAGCCGCACGCGATGGTCGTCAAACGGGGCGTGCCGAGTGTTGAAGACGATGCCGTACGGGAAGATCAAGGGATAGTCCAGCACCGCGAGCCGTGGATCGCGGCGCACGAAGGTCGCATGCGGGGCGCTGATGCCCGCGAAGTCGAGCTCGCCGGCGGTGAGCGCGGCGAGCTTAGCGGTCGGCTCATCCACCACGACCACGATGAACCGTTCCAGACGCGGCGGGCCGCCGAGCGCCGCTGGGAAGTCGGGGTTGGCAGCGAACACCCAGCGGCGGTGCGGCTCGTGGGCCACGAAGCGGAACGGGCCATTCCCTACCGGCCGCTCGTTCCACCCGGCCTGCCGGAGGAGCGCGTGCGGCACCGTGTCGAGCAGGTGGGCCGGCAGGATCGCGAGGTCGGTGAAGACGTCGGGAAGCGCGTCGACCACGGTCGAATCGTCAGGCGCCGCCACGGATGCGACGTCGTCCAGGTCGGCGAGTCGCGGGTAGCCCGTCGCGGGATCGCGTGCCGCATCCAGGGTCCAGGCGACGTCACGCGCCGTCGTCGGCGCGCCGTCGTGCCAGCGGACGCCCGGCTGCAGGGCGAAGGTGAGGGTGCGGCGATCAGCCGACCATCGCCAGCGGCGCGCCAGGTAGGGCTGCGGCACCAACGCAGAATCGTAACGGGAGAGCGTAGTGAGTAAGACGTAACGCTGCACCTGTTTCGCGAGGGGGTGGAGGGTGAGCAGCGGGTTCACGCTCTGCAGGTCCGCCCCCGACGCGAACAACACCGTGCGGCCACGGCGCTCCGCCCCGCCCACGGCACCACACCCCGCCACCGCGAGCGCGGTCGCGGCGAGCAGCGCCCCCCCCCTTCCGGCCACGAGCCGCCTGGTCACGCGTGGATTCTAGCGGGGGCGTGAGGAGCGCGCGAGATTCGGACGATGCTCAGGCACGTGACGCAACGCGCCATCGCCGGGATCGCGGTGGTCGGGGGCGTAGTAACGCTGACGTTCCTCCTGCTCCACGCCGCGCCGGGCGATCCCGCCGAGCGCCTGCTCGGCCCCACGGCGACGACCGAGCAGCTCGCCGCCCAGCGCCGCGCGCTGGGGCTCGAGCGTTCCCTGCCGACCCAGTACGCGACCTGGCTGGCCCGCGCCGCGCGTGGCGACTGGGGCATCAGCATCGCGACCGGGCGTCCCGTGGTCGCGATGTTCGCGGGCGCCTGGCCGGCCACGGTGCGGCTCGTGCTGCTGTCCCTCTTCCTCGCTTATGGGTTGGGCCTCGCCGTCGGCGCCGTGCAGGCGACGCACGACGGCTCGCGGCTCGACACCGCGCTCTCGATCACGAGCGTCGCCCTCTTCGCCCTGCCCGGGTACTGGCTCGGCCTGATGCTGGTGATGGTGTTCACGTACTGGCTGCGCGTGCTGCCGGCATTCGGCTCGGCCGGATTCGACAGCGACTTCCTCACCGGCTGGCCCCGCGTCGCCGATCGGCTGCGCCACCTCGCGCTGCCGCTGCTCACGCTGACGCTGATCGGGGTGGGCGGCACCGCGCGCTTCGTGCGGGGGGCGATGCTGGACGTGCTCGCCGCGCCCTTTGTCACGACGGCGCGCGCCAAAGGACTGAAGCCGTCGCACGTCATCCGGCGCCACGTGTTACGCAATGCCCTGATCCCCGTCGTCACGCTGCTCGGGCTCTCCCTCCCGGCACTGTTCTCCGGCGCGGTGTTCGTCGAAGCGGTGTTCGCCTGGCCGGGCGTGGGGCGGGTGCTGGTCGAGGCCGTGCAGGCACGCGATTACCCGGTCGTGATGGCCGCGACGACGATCAGCGCCGTGCTCGTCGTGCTCGGCAATCTGTTGGCGGACCTGCTCCAGGGAGTCGTCGACCCCAGAATCGGGACACGGCAACCGTGAAACGATTGCTCCGTGACCGCCGCGGGCTGTTCGGCCTCCTGGTCCTCGCCGCGATCGTGCTCGCCGCGCTCGCCGCCCCTCTCGTGTCCTCGGGCGACCCCGACACCCAGCGCGACATCGTCGCCACGCGGTTCTTGCCACCGCTCGCCGGCGACCGGCACGGCGTCTTCCACCCGCTGGGCACGGACCGCTTCGGCCGCGACGTCTGGACCCGGCTGGTGTACGGCGCCCGCGTCTCGCTCGGCGTCGGGTTCCTTGCCGTCCTGCTCTCGATCACCATCGGCACGGCGGTCGGCGCCGTCGCGGCCTACTGGCGCGGGGCCGTCGGCGCGCTGCTGCTGGCCGTCACCGACTTCGCTCTCGCCCTGCCCCGCGTCGTCCTGCTGCTGCTGCTCGCCGCGCTGTGGCGTCCCAGCGCCGCGCTCGTCATCATCGTGCTCGGCGTCACCGGATGGATGTCGGTGGCCCGCCTGGTGCACGGGGAGGTCCGCGCGCTCGCCGCCCGGCCGTTCGCCGAGGGCGCCGTGGCGCTCGGGGCCGGGCGCGGCCGCGTGCTCTGGCGGCACCTCCTGCCCAATGCGCTCACACCGGTGATCGTGGCGGCGGCGCTCGGCGTCGGCAACGCGATCCTGCTCGAAGCCGGCCTGTCCTACCTGGGCCTCGGCGTCCAGCCGCCGACGCCCTCCTGGGGCACCATGATCGCCTCCGGTCGCGACACGCTGGTCAACGCGCCCTGGGTCGCGACAGCGCCGGGACTCGCGCTCGCGCTCGTCGTAGTGGCCTGTACCCTGCTCGGGGACGCGCTGCGCGACGCCCTCGACCCGGCCCGCGCCGGACGGGAACGCTGAGCTCATGCTGAAGGTCACGCCATTCCACCCGCGGACCGCACCCCTCGCCCAGGGCCAGGCGTGGCGCCGCTGGGCCGGCTACGTGGTCGCGAGCTCCTACGAGCTGCTGCACGACCGTGAGTACCACGCCATCCGCGGCGCCGCGGCGCTGTTCGACGTCTCGCCCCTCTACAAGTACGTGATCGGCGGGCGGGACGCCGTGCGGCTGCTCGACCGGGTCGTGACCCGCAACGTCGCGAAGTGCAGGGTCGGCCAGGTGCTGTACACGCCCTGGTGCGACGCCGACGGCAAGCAGATTGACGACGGCACGATCTCCCGACTCACCGAGGGAACGTTTCGGATGACCGCGGCCGACCCAAACCTGCGCTGGCTGCACCGGAATGCCGCGGGGCTCGACGTGACGATCGAGGATGTCTCCGAGCGCACCGCGGCGCTGTCCCTCCAGGGACCCAATGCCCGCACGATCCTCCAGGTGGCGGCCGACTTCGACCTCACCGGCCTCAAGTACTTCCATCTCACCAGCGCGCGGATCCGCAGCATCCCCGTCACGATCTCCCGCACCGGGTACACCGGCGACCTCGGCTACGAGATCTGGGTGGACGCGGCCCAGGCGGTCCCGTTGTGGGACGCCTTGATCGCCGCCGGCACGCCGTACGGGCTGACGCCAGCGGGCATGCTGGCGCTCGACGTGGCGCGCATCGAGGCGGGACTGCTGCTCATCGAGGTGGACTACATCTCCTCACACCGTGCCTTCATCGAAGCCCAGAAGTCCTCGCCCTTCGAGCTGGGCCTCGGTTGGACCGTGGCGCTCGACAAGGAGCAGTTCAACGGCAAGGGAGCCCTCCTCGGGGAGCAGCGGCGCGGCGCCGCCTGGCAGTTCATGGGGATAGAAGTGGACTGGGACTCGCTCGAGCGGCTGTATGCGGAGGTCAGGCTGCCGCCGCGGCTCCCGACGGTCGCCTGGCGCGCCAGCGTCCCGATCTACGCGGACGGCGGGCAGGTCGGCTACGCGACGAGCGGCGGCTGGTCCCCGCTGCTCAAGCAGTACATCGCGCTCGCGCACCTCGAATCGGCATTCGCCCGGCCGGGCACGCCGGTGCGCATGGAGATCACCGTCGAGCACCGCCGCAAGCAGGCCGCCGCCCGCGTCGCCAAGACGCCGTTCTTCAATCCCGAACGGAAGCGGGGGGGCGGAGGGGGAGGGGCCTGATGCCGCAGCGCTACGATGCGATCGTGATCGGCGGCGGGCACAACGGGCTCGTCCACGCGGCCTATCTCGCCCGCGCGGGCAAGCGGGTGCTCGTCCTGGAGCGCCGCCCGCGGGTGGGAGGCGCGGCGGTCACCGAGGAGATCTTCCCCGGGTTCAAGTTCTCGGTGTTTTCCTACGTCGTGAGCCTGCTCCGGCCGGAGATCATCCGCGACCTTGAGCTGCCGCGTCACGGTCTCGAGATCCTGCCGCTCGAGAGCACGCTCACCCCGTTGCCGAACGGCGATTACCTCGCGATGTGGAGCGATCACGATCAGACCCGCCGCGAGCTGTGCCGCCACTCGGCGCGCGATGCCGAGGCCTACGATGAGTTCGGGCAGCTGATGCACCACATGGCCATGGCTGTGAAGCCGATCCTCGGCATGGTGCCGCCCGATCCCACGTCGCTCAGCCCCGGCGACCTGCTGGGCCTCGCGCGGCTCGCGAAGCACTTCCGGAGACTGGGCGAGCGGCACTTCCACGCGCTGTGCAAGCTCATGACGATGAGCTCCGCCGACTTCCTCGACGAATGGTTCGAGTTCGACGGGCTCAAGGCGACGAAGGCGGCGAGTGGCATCATCGGGACGTTCCTCGGCCCCCGCTCCCCCGGCACCGCCTACGTGCTGCTGCACCATTACATGGGCGAGATCGACGGCGCGTTCCGCGCCTGGGGGTTCGCCAAGGGGGGCACCGGCGCGATCAGCGAGGCCATCGCCGCGGCGGCCCGCGCCCGCGGCACCGAGATCCGCACCGACGCCCCGGTGGCGCGCGTGCTCGTGAAGGGCGGCCGCGCCACCGGCGTCGCACTCGAGAGCGGCGAGGAGGTCGCCGCGTCCGTCGTGGTCTCGGGGCTCGATCCGCGACGCACGTTCCTTCAGCTGGTCGAGGAACCGGAGCTCCCCGCCGACTTCGTGGGCGACATCCGCCGCTACAAGTTCCGTGGCTCCTCCGGCAAGGTGAACCTGGCGCTCGCCGAGCTGCCGGACTTCACCTGCCTCCCGGGCGTCGGCCCGCACCTGCGGGGCGCGATCTCGATCAGCCCCAGCCTCGAGTACGTCGAGCGCGCCTACGACGACGCCAAGTACGGGGAGTTCTCGCGCCGACCGTACCTGGACATCGTCATCCCCTCGATGATCGACCCCGCGATGGCCCCGCCCGGCAAGCACGTGATGTCCATCTTCGTGCAGTACGCCCCCTACTACGTGAACGGCGGCTGGGACGACGCGAAGCGCGAAGCGTTCGGCGACGCCGTGGTGGATACGGTGGCCCAGTACGCGCCCAACATCCGGTCGGCGATCCTCGGTCGGCAGGTGCTGACGCCGGCCGACATCGAGCGCATCCTCGGCCTCTCCGAAGGCAACATCTTTCAGGGCGAGCTGTCCCTGCACCAACTGTTCTTCCTTCGCCCCGCGCCGGCGTGGGCCAAGTACCGCACTCCCGTGCGGGGGCTCTACCAGTGCGGCGCGGGCACGCATCCGGGCGGCGGCATCATGGGCGCCTCCGGTCGGCTGGCCGCCCTCCAGGTCCTGAAGGACTGGCGCTGATGGGGGGGGACGTCATCGTCGTGGGGGCCGGCCTCAACGGCCTCGTCACCGCGGCCTATCTGGCGCAGGCCGGACGGCGCGTCTTGGTGCTGGAGCAGCGCCCCTGCGTCGGCGGCACGGCCGTCACGGAAGAGATCGCGCCGGGCTTCCGCTGCGACACCGTGCAGCACGACATCGGCTGGCTGCCGCAGCGCATCGCCTCCGAGCTCGGCGTGAACGGCGTGGAACTGGTCCGCAGCGATCCGGCCGTCGTGACACCGCTCGACGGCGGCCGCTCACTCCAGCTCTCTCGCGACCGCGGGAAGAGCGCCGCATCCATTCGGGCGCTCTCCCCGGCCGACGCCGCCAGGTGGGCGGAGTTCAGCGAGCGGATGACGCGGCTCGCGGGGTTTCTCGAGGCGCTGTACCTGGAGCCGCCGCCCCAGCCGCTGCGCACCGCGCCGCGCGACTTGCTCGCGCTCTTCGGCTTGGGCCGGCGATTCCGCGGACTCGGCAAGAGCGGGATGATCGACCTGCTCCGCGTCCTGCCGATGTCGGTCGCCGAGCTGCTCGACGAGTGGTTCCAGGCGGACGGGCTGAAGGGCACCCTCGCCGCGGGAGCCGTGACGGGGCTCCACCAGGGGCCAGGCTCGGGCGGCACCGCGTTCGGGCTGCTGCATCACCTGGTGGGCCAGGGAGCGTTTCGCTCTCGGATGGTGGTGCGCGGCGGGGTCGGCGCGCTGGCACGCGCGTTCGCCGCGACGGCCCAGCGCCACGGCGCCGAGATCCGCATCGGCACCGCCGTCCGGCGGATCACCGTCAAGGACGGCCGCGCGACCGGCGTGGTCCTCGCGTCCGACGAGGAACTGACGGCGCGGACGATCGTCTCGGCCGCCGACCCACGGCGCACTCTGCTTGGCCTCGTCGAGCCGATCCACTTGGACCCCGACGTCGCCCTGGCGGTGCGACACATCAAATGTCGCGGCGCGGTCGCCAAGGTGAACCTCGCCCTCGGCGAGCTGCCGCGGTTCGCGGGCCTCACCGGTCACGGCGCCGTCTCGATCAGCCCGAGCCTCAACTATCTGGAGCGCGCCTCCGACGACGCCAAGCACGGCGCCATCTCCCGGAAACCGTACTGTGAGGTTCGCTTGCCCAGCCTCCTCGACCCGAGCCTCGCTCCGCAGGGGCGGCACGTCATGTCGGTGCTCGTACAATACGCGCCGTACCACTTGCGGGGCGGCTGGACGGCGGCGCAACGGGAGGCCCTGGGAGACGTCGTCGTGGCGACGCTGGCCGAGTACGCCCCGAATCTCGAGACCGCGATCGTGTCTCGGCAGGTGCTCACGCCGAAGGACCTGGAGGACGGCTGGGGCCTCACCGAGGGGAGCCTCTACCACGGGGAGCTGTCGCTCGACCAGATTCTGTTCATGCGCCCGGTGCCGGGGTGGAGCCGGTATCGCACGCCGGTGGACGGCCTCTATCTCTGCGGGCCGGGCACGCATCCGGGCGGCGGCCTCGCCGGGCTGGCAGGCCGCAACGCCGCG
This sequence comes from Gemmatimonadota bacterium, assembly GCA_003223415.1. Lineage (GTDB taxonomy): Bacteria > Gemmatimonadota > Gemmatimonadetes > Gemmatimonadales > GWC2-71-9 > 13-1-40CM-70-15. Next base: position 14,820 of record QHUY01000007.1, on the reverse strand, counting down.
CGCACCATCCTCAAGGAAACGACGCGGAGCTGAGCCGATGCCTGCCTTCCTCAAGACCGTCGAGAGCTACCGCCAGGGCGCCCGCACCCTGCCGGGGCGGTACTACACGTCGCCCGAGGTCTACGCCGAGGAGATCGAGCGGCTGCTCCGGACGCGCTGGTTCTGCGCCGGCCGCGCCGAGCAGATCGCGCAGCCGGGGGACTACTTCCTGCGGGACATCGCGGGCGAGAGCATCATCGTCCTGCGGGACGGGCGTGGTACGGCACGCGCGTTCTACAACGTGTGTCGCCATCGCGGCACGCGGTTGCGCGAAGCGCCGCGCGGGCGGCTCGCCGAGACCATCCAGTGCCCCTACCACGCGTGGACCTACACCACCGAGGGGCAGCTGATCGGCGCGCCTCATATGAACGAGGTCGCAGGCTTCGACAAGCGGAACTATCCCCTCCACGCCGTCGCGCTGGAGGAGTGGGAGGGATTCCTGTTCCTCTCGCTCGCGCAGGATCCGGAGCCGTTCGCGCAGGCCTTCGCTCCGCTGATCGGCCGCTTGGCGCGCTTCGAGCTGCCTCGCCTGGTGGCCGTGAAGCGCATCGACTATGACGTGGCGGCGAATTGGAAGCTGATCTTCCAGAATTACTCCGAATGCCTGCACTGCCCGGTGATCCACCCTGAGCTCTCCAGCCTGATGCCCTACACCAGCGGGGCGAACGACCTCACTGAGGGGCCGTTCCTGGGCGGCTACATGCTGATCACCGAGCCCAACGCCAGCCTGACGCTGAGCGGCCGGGCCTGCGCCCTGCCGTTGGGGGGGGACGGCGTGCCGGCCGAGGAGCGCCGCCGGGCATACTACTACACGATCTTCCCCAATCTGATGCTCAGCATCCACCCCGATTATGCGGTCTCCTACATGCTGTGGCCGCAGGGACCGGGACGGACCCACATCGAATGCGAGTGGCTGTTCCGCGCCGACGCGCCCGGCCGCGCCGACTTCAACCCAGAGGACGCCGTACAGTTCTGGGACCTCACCAACAGGCAAGACTGGCACATCTGCGAGCAGAGCTTTGCGGGGATCTCCTCGCGCGCCTACGTGCCGGGCCCCTACTCACCGCGCGAGAGCATGCCGGCGGCGTGGGACCGGGCGTTTCTCGCGGCGCTGGGGCACGACGGGGAATCGGGAAAGGGGAATGGGGAAAGGTAAGGCAGTGCCGCGCCATTCCCCATTCCCCCTTCCCCAGTCCCCGTCATGACGCCAACTCCCGCAGCACGCCGGCGTCGAGCTCGTGGCCACCGGGGAACCGCCGCGTCTCGAACGGGATGCCCTGCTCGCGCAGCCGCCCTTCGTCACGGGCCAGGACTTTGCCGGTCATGAATTCATCCTGGTCCCCGGCCACGAGGATGAGTCGGCCGCGACGCAGGGCCTGCGCCCCGGCGGCCAGATCCAGGTCAGGGGGCACTTCCCCGCCCCACAAGATCATCCGTTCGGGTCGCACGGCGCCCAGCGCCGTCCAGCGACTCACCGTGGCGGTGCCCTGTGAGAAACCGAGCAGGTGCACCCCCACCGTGCCGGGGTCCACGTCCCGGAGGATCTCCGCCTGCAACGCGTCGAGATATCGGACGTAATCAGCGATCTCGCTGAGGCGGTCCTCCCGCGTCATCCAGCTCGCACCGACCTTCTCGTTGCGCCCTCGTCCCGATTCGAGGTAGAAGCGCGACAGACCCTCGGGGGCGACGACGAACCGCGTTCCGTCCATCAGCGGCTCGAACTGTCGCAGGAACCGGCCGGCGAGCTGCCCGTACCCGTGACACACGAACCAGACATCGCGTGTGCCGGGACCGAGCTCGCCCAGGGTGAAGTAGCGGGCGGAACGGGGGACTATGAGGTGATGTTCGCGCATTTGATTCGTGGGAGTAAGGCCGGCCCCCTGTTACGACGCGGCTGAAGCCGCGGGTCGGCCTCTGCCACTAAAGTGGCTCCTGTTGCGGGGAAATGATACCGCATGCCGGCGTCGTCGGTGCAACCTTCCAGGCATGCACGATCGGATCTATTGCCACGTCGTTTGGACGACCCGAGACCGTCAGCCCCCTCCACCACCCGACTACCGAGACTGCTTCAGCGGCTCAGTGGAGCAAGGGCTACTTCATTGAAAGCGTCAGCCAGCGTAGCCTGATTCGTGTCCGGCAGTATCTGCGCGAGCAGCTAGTCAATCATCCCAACGAAGCAATCCCCGGTTGGACAGGGGACACCCCTGAGTTCGAGCCCGCGGGCCAGGACGACATGCAGTTCCCCAAGTCAGTTTACTGACAGGTGCCGAGCCGCGGCTACAGCCGCGCACGACCGGCGAGCCGCCGATTGGGTCAATCACGGCGCCTGCCCGGCCGGGTACTCCCGTCCGCGCATCACGTCACCAGAATCGTCACGATTTCTCTTGGCTCCGCCACGAACCGCACCGTGCGGCCGCGGTTCTCCAGCACCAGGGCGACCGAGTCGCGCTCGTCCGCGCGCACGCGATGGGCGCTCTTCACACCCTCGCCGAAGCGCCAGGCGCCCGCCGCCTTTCCGTCCGTCGCGTTGTAGCACCGCAGCACGAGCCCCCCCCCCGCTCCCGAGCCCCCTGCGTGCGCCGGCTTCACCGCCGACAGCATGAGTCCCGCGCCTTCGAGCGCGATGTCCACCGGCGCCGGCGTCAGCGGCCCGGCGTCCCGGATCCAGTGGCCGCTCACCGGGACGAACGCGTCCTCCCAGTGCGCCAGCACGACATGCCCGTGCACGAGCTCCTCTTCCTGAACCGTCACCAGCCCGAGCTCGATGCGGTGGCCGCCAAGGCATTGCGCCTGCGGCGTCGAGGTAGGCCAGCCTGCGTGGCCTGGCCGCGTCGGCAAGTCCCCGCGCGAGAGCTCGCCTACCGCCCGCAGCAGTGTGACGACCAGGTCGCCGCCTGACGTCCACTCATACTCGAAGAACCCCGGCGCGAGCAACGCCAGTCCGCGTCGCCCCTGGGCGACCGCCACGAACCGATGCGCCGGCGCCGTCGCGACCGGCGTCTCGAGGGGGAAGTCGGCCGGATCGACGCTCACCGGCGGGCGGCGCACCGTCCCGAAGGCCGCGCCCGCTAGCGCCGGGCTCCCTCCGCCGAGCGCCGTCGGGAGCCGGGCCCGGAGGCGGTGGTCGGGCGCGCGATTGTCGACCTCGAGCAGGCACCGCACCACGGGGTGGTCGGCGTACAGCATCACCACGAGCCGCGCGGCGACGGTCTTCATGCTCCAGCGCGCCTCGAGCGCGGCGACCAGCGGCCCCGGCGCGAGGCGCCGGACGTGAATCCGCCCCTGCCCTGTCCTGCGCACGACTCGGTCGCGCGCCGGCGGGCAGTAGGTGTACGTGTCCCCGGCATCCCCGCCGTCCTCGAGCCGCAGCAGGTCGAAGAAGCGCTCACCGGTGCGGCGGTCGTGCAACGCGAGCGCACCCGCCGGCTCGAGCGTCACTTCGACGAACCGATTCACCAGCGTCCGCCCGCGCACCCCGGCGCCTCCGGTCGATGCAGGGGTCCCGGGGACCACCTCCCCCACGTCCAGCATCCCGAACCCTAGACCCACTACGCTCGGCGCCCGGAACGCGATCCGGACCTGGTCTACCTCGTCCTGATCCGGATAGTGCCGCGCGGCGTCGCGCCGCTCCAGCCCCATCCGGCGGTCGAGCAGCTGCACCGGCACCGCTCGGCCGTCCGGGGTCCGCAGGGCGAACGGCTGGTATCCTGCTCCGACTCGGGGCCTGCGATCGCCAGGCGGACCCACGAGGATGTCGCGCCGAAAAAACGACACGTCGGCGATCACCACGCCGCCCCGCGGCCGTGCCGCGGGGTTCCACAGCGCGAGCCTGCCTCCTCCTTCCCTCCCCCCCCTGCCCCCACCCCCCGCTGCCGCGGGGCGTTCCCGCGCCACGTCGGGATCGTACCCCACGAGCTCCTGCAGCGCGCCTCGCACGATCTCGCGCGCGTACGCCTCGACGTCGATGAACCGAGCCTCGACCGCCGCGGCCACCTCGTCGCTCGTGCAGCCGGCGATCGCATCATGGAATTGGCATCGGACCAGCGTCCGCCAGGCGAGCTCGAGCAAAGGCCGTCGGTCGCGCCCGCTGACGCCGTGCCGACGCGCCAGGGTGGCGAGCGGCTCCGCGTATCGCTCGAGCCACAGCTCCAGCAGGGCGTGCCGCCGCTTGAGCGGCAGCCGCGTGCCGTGCACGCCTTGCAGCGTCCAGGTGTAGCGGTAGGACCACCGGAGCTCACCCGCGTGGACCGGGACCGTGGCCCCCTTCCGCCCCGTTCCCCCCCCCCCTCCCCCGGCGCCCCCGGGCTCAGCGGCCGCCGCCTGGAAGAATTCATCGAGCCGCGAGATGCGCACTGCGTTCTCGGGTTCGAGCGCCGCCAGCTGGTCACGCAGATGGGACAGATCGGGATGCGCGGCATGGTGGTCGGCCCCGATGAACACCGGGACATGCTTGCCCTGCGCGCGTCCCAGCAGCGCGTCGCGCACGCGCGGCCACGCTTCGCTCAGACGCTCGCGCGCGGCTGGGAGCGCCGCGCCGATCTCGTACCCCTGCGGCGGCAGGTGCCAGACGAGCACCTCCCGGCCGGCCGCGCCAGCCCAGCGGAACAGATCGCGCTCCTCGCCGGGCTCACCACCCCGGCCCCGCCACAGCACCCCATACCGGATTCCGAACTCACGCGCGAGTTCAGGCCAGGCCGCCGGGTGGCCGAACGCGTCGGGCGAGTACAGCACGTCCAGCCGCCCGCCCAGCCGCTCGGCGTCGGCGGCACCGAGGAGGAGGTTGCGGATCAACGACTCCCCCGAGGGGATGAGCTCGTCCGCGAGCACGTACCACGGCCCGACCTGGAGTCGCCCCGTCTTGACGAGAGCTTTGACCTCCGCGTCGCGGTCGGGGCGCGCCTGCAGGTAGTCCTCGAGGAGGATGGTCTGGCCGTCGAGCAGGAAGCTGCGGTACCCGGGATCGGCGTGGAGTCGCGCGATCAAATCGTCGAGCACCGGCACGAGCCGCGCGTGGAATGAAGCGCGCGGCAGGTACCATTCGCGGTCCCAGTGGGTGTGCGCGATGAGGTGAAAGATGAATCCACCCATGCCGGGCCTAAGGCTGCCTATATTCGAGGGCATGCGCAAATACTCCTGGCTCGCCCTTCCCGCCGCGGCCGGCATCGGCCTGCTCGCCACCCGCCTCGTCCCCGGCCCCCGCCCCGACGGCACGGTCGTCCTGCCGTCGGGTTGGCGCATTCACCCCGCCGGCCGGCAGGTCACCGTCGGCACGTTGCCGCTCAATCTGGTCGTTCTCTCCGACGGGCAGCTGGCCGTACCGGCGAACGGATACGGGGCGAACGGTGTGCGCGGCGTCGACCCTGCCGCCGGTCGGGTGGTGTGGACGTTGCCGCAGCACGCCGCCTGGGTCGGCCTCGCGCGCTCGGGTTCCGCCGGACACGACACGCTGTGGGTGAGCGGCGGGAAGATGAACACGGTCCACCGCTTCGTGCGGGCCGACTCGAGCTGGACGCGCGATTCCATGCAGCTCGCGGACTCCGCCGTGAGGCTCTTCGTGGGCGGTATCGCCGTGGTGCCAGGGCGCGGCCTCGTAGCCGCGGTGGGCAACCTCAGCGATTCCGTCTACCTGATCGACGCGGCAACGCTCGCGCGCCGCGGCGCGTTCCCCGTGGGCGAGCATCCGTACACCGTCGTGGCGGATTCCTCGCACCTCTACGTCAGCAATTGGGGCGACTCGACGGTGTCGGTCATCGACCTGACCGCCCGACCGCCTGACCGCCCGACCGCCCTGTTCGTCGGCCCCCACCCTTCCGCGCTGGCGGTGCGCGGCCGCGAGCTGTGGGCGGCGCTCGCCGGCGCCAACGGCGTCGCGCGGCTTGACCTCGCCACCGGCAAGGTGATCGAGCAGCTCACGGTAGCGCTGGGCCCCCCCTCCCGCGCGCCGGTCGGCAGCGACCCGAACGGGCTCGCCCTCGCTCCCGACGGCCGGACGCTATACGTCGCTATGGCAGGCAACAATGCCGTGGCCGTGGTCTCCCTCGCCCCTGCCCCGGGCCCGATGCGCGTGGCGGGTCTGATCCCCGCTGGGTGGTATCCGACGGCCGTAGCGGTGAGCGCCGACGGCAAGACCCTCTACGTCGCCAACGGAAAAGGCAACGGCTCGGCTCCCAACGCCGACCACAAATACATCGGGGACGTCATCACGGGATCGATCTCGATCATCCCTGTCCCCGATGACGTTCGCCTAGCCCGTTACACACGGGAAGTGTATGCACTGAGTCCCTACACGAATCCGGCCTTGCGGGCCTCGGTCCGACCGTCCGCCCGTCCGCCCGTCCGACACGTTGTGTACGTGATTCGCGAGAACCGCACGTACGACCAGGTGTTCGGAGACGTGGCCAAAGGCAACGGTGATCGCTCACTCGCCCTCTTCAACGACTCGGTCACGCCGAACGCGCACGCCATCGCTGGGCGCTGGGTGCTGTTCGACAACTTTTACGTGGACGGGGAAGTCAGCGCCGATGGCCATGAGTGGAGTGATCGCGCTTTCGCCGGGGAGTACAACGAGAAGACCTGGCCCGCCATCTACTCCAACCGGCGGACATGGGACGTGTCGAGCGGCGAAGACCTCGCCAATCCTCGCGACGCCTATCTCTGGGATGCGGCCCGCAAGAAGGGGCTGTGGGTGGTGAACTTCGGCGAGATGGTGGAGGGCGAATCGACCGCGACCGTCTACCACACCAATCTCCCTGGCCTGCGCGGAATCACCGACCTGCAGTATCCGAGCTTCGTGCTCGCGATCCCCGACACCGTGCGCGCCGGGATGTTCGCCGACTCGGTGGACAGCTGGGACCGGCAGGGCCGCTTCCCCGACCTCGTCATCCTGTACCTGCCGCGCGACCACACCCTCGGGCGGCGCCCCGGCCAACCGACGCCGCGCGCCATGGTGGCCGACAACGATCTCGGCCTCGGCCGCGTGATCGAGCGGCTGTCGCGCTCGCCGGCCTGGGGTGCTCTGGCCTTGTTCGCGCTCGAGGACGACGCCCAGAACGGACCCGACCACATCGACGCGCACCGCTCCGTGCTGCTGCTGGCCTCGCCCTGGGCGCGCCGCGGCGCCGTGGACAGCACCTTCTACACGACCAGCGCGGTGGTGCGCACCATCGGGCTGCTGCTCGGTCTCCCGCCACTATCGCAGTACGACGCGGGCGCAACCCCGCTCTGGAATGCGTTCGCGACGCGGCCGGACACGGCCTCCCCCCCGTTCCGTGCCCTCCCCAGCACATGGTCGCTCGACGAGCGGAACCCTGTGGCGTTCCGCTCGCGCATCCCGGACCGCGACCTCGCGGGACCGGACCGGGCCGATGAGCGGTTGTTGAACGAGGAGATCTGGACCAGCGTGCGACCGCGCGAGCGGATGCCCGCGCCGCGCCGCTCCCTGCTGGTGCACGACCCCGATTAGTGCCGTTCCAACCTTCTCGCCTAGACGTTAGGCGGGGGAAACAGGGTGGAACGGCATTAGACTGCGGCCAGCGCCGTCACGTCTTCCGGGCGTGCCAGGTGCACGTGCGCGACGCGCCGCCCCTTGGCGAGCAGCGCCTTGATGTCGCCGAGTGCCTGCGCCCGCTTGAGCTGCCCGAACGTTCGCCCCATCCCCGGGATGTCGACGTCCACGGCGTCGGCGGCGGTGATCACCAGAAACAGCCCGGTGTTCGGCCCGCCCTTGTGGAGCTGACCGGTCGAGTGCAGGTAGCGCGGCCCGAACCCTAGCGTGGTGACAGGGCCCACTCCCTCTGCCAGCGACCGACCCCAGGCCGCGCGCACGGCCTCGAGTCGCGCTTCAGTCTCCGGCGTGGGCGGCAGGTACGCGAGGATCGCGAAGTAGTCGCGCGCCTTGGCGGCGCGACGCAGCGCTTCGGGGCTGAGCGTCGGCAGCCGCTCCGGTCTGGCCCGCGGGGCCCGCTCCAGCGCCGCACGGGCGAACGTCTTGGCGGCCTCGACGTCCGGCTGGTCGAATGCGTTCACGCCCAGCCGCTCGCATAGCGCCCACGTCGCATACTCCCACCGCAGGAACTCGGCGCCAAGGTCCAGCGGATCCGCCGAGAACTCGCTGATCGCCTGGACGTCGGGCCCGCCGGTGTCCGGGCAGCCGACGACGGGAACCACTCCCCGCCCTTCTTTTCCCGTACTCTCGGCTACCAGCTGCTCGATCCAGCCCGCCAGGCTTGCCGTGGGGGGCGGCGGTCGGAGCGCCAGCTTGTCCCGACCCGCGACAGCGGCCTCGGCGAGCCGGATGCCGAGCGCCTTGGCAGCCGCCACGTCCAATGCCAGCGCCCGCTCGAGCAACGTGGCGCCGTCGACCCCGAGGAGCGCCGCCGGCAGCATGCCGACCACCGTCAACGCCGCGTACCGGCCGCCGACGTCGGCGGGATGCTCGAACACGGCGCGGAAGCCGGCTTCGCGAGCGAGCGTTTCGAGAGGCGTGCCGGGATCCGTGACGGCGACGAACTGGTCCGGCCGGGCGCGGGCCGCGAAGTAGCGATAGGCCGCGATCGTTTCCACGGTGGTGCCGGATTTGCTGGCGATGAGATACAACGTCTCGTGGGGATCGTGCCAACGCTCGGCGGCGAGCACCGCGGCGGGGTCGGTGCTGTCGAGCACCTCGAGGCTGGAGCGCTCGAACGTGGCGGCCAGGACCCGCGGCGCGAGGCTCGACCCACCCATCCCGCAGACGAGCGTATGGGTGAGTCCGCCGGCGCGCGCGGCCTCGGCGAACGCCGCGAGCCGTGCGAATTGGGCGAGCGACCGCCCTGGAGCGTCAATCCAGCCGAGGCGATTCATGCGGCCGCAAACATAACCGGCGCCGGCCGCGCCTGCCGTCCCGCCTACCGCGTCGGGGTGAGCCGGATCTCGATTCCGGAACGGCCGACGCCTTGCGCGCCGGGCGCCAGCGTGAAGCGCAGCGGCACAGCCCGCACGCCCAGCGCCTCCAACACCTGCGGCGCCACCGTCAACTGGTAGTCACCAGGCTTCACTCCGAGCGTATAGAAGCCCCCGTCGCTGAATGTGGTGACCGTGCGCTGCGCGGCGCTGTTGCGCTCGGTCAGCAGCAGCGTGACGCCGCCAACCCCGCCTCCCTGTTCGGCCCGCACTACCTGTCCCTCGACTACGCCTGCCTGCACGATCGGGATGTCAAGCGTGCGGAACCGGTTCGGGCCCGGCACGATGCTCGCGGCGGCGTACACCGGCACGAGGAGCGGCGACTCCAGGGTGAGCGAATCCACGGTCACCAGGATCGGCTCGAACGGCACGATGTCCCAGACGCGGAACACCCCGCTCGAGTCGGTGGTCGCGCTGCTCGAGCCCACCAGCACGCGCACGCGCGGCAGCGTCGGCTCACCCGGGTCGTAGCGACCGTTGCCGTTCTCGTCGAGGAACACCCGTCCCGTCAGCCCCGACCGCTCCAGCGATGGCCCCGGCGCGCCGGTGAGCCGGCCGTCCCGCCGGTCCCACAGCAGCGAGCCCTGCACGTACTGGGTGGCGAACGCGGGGGCCGCGGCAGGCGCGGTCACCGTCGTGTACGAGCGCAGCATCGGCAGGTAGCTCGACAAAGCCAGCTGTAGCGTCGCCCCCTGGCCTCCTCTGGTCCAGCTCACGCCCGCCTCCAGGCGCGTTGCCGGCCCGATCGGCCGGGCGGCCGAGAGTGCGTACGAATTGAGCCGGACCAGTGCGGGCCCCGCCTGCTGCCACTCGATCGAGGAGCGCAGCAGCACATTGCCGAAGACCGGCCCCCACTGTGGTCGCGGCAGCACTGACGTGCTGACGCCCATGAACCCTCGCGTCGTCACGTCCCGCTCGAGACGGACGTAGGGGAGCACCCGCACTTCGTTCGCCTGCAGCGACGCGCCGAGGCGGGCCCGTGTAATGGTCCCCGCGTCGCTCGCGGCCTGCTCCAGGCTGCTCTCGAGGTAGAAGAACCCCTGCCCCGGGATCGGGCGCAGGAACCCGAGCACCTGCCAGTCGGAGCGCTGTCCCGCCGGCGAGAGAATCGGTGCGACGGTGCCGCGGTCGAACGCCGTGTACGACGCCATCAGGCGTAAGTCGAGAGACGGCTCGTAGCGCAGGGTGCCCCGTGCGAGCGCGCCGCCGACACCGTCGAGCTCGATACCCCACGTCGTCGTCGGCGCGACGGTCACCGCGCCGTAAGGATGAAACAGGTCGGGGAGGGTGTCCCGCCAGAACCGGTCGAAGCCCGCCTGCACGGTGGCGCGCGGGGAGATCCCGTAGCGCAGGTCGAGGTTCGTCGTCGCTGCGCACTGGGGCGTCCGGCAGACGCCGCCGGACACGCCGTACTCGAACGTCCGCGCCGGCAGCAGCTCGCTCAGCACGCGGTAGGTGCGGTTGAACTGCCGGATCTGTCCAAACGGCCCGTACGCCACGAAGTCCACGGGGTTCTCCCCGTAGCGCACCGGCAGGTCCACGGCGAAGCGCCCCTGGGCGTCGGTGGAGTCGAAGGCGACGAGCTCCGAGCCGCGGTAGGCCTCGAGCGCCCACCCCGGCTCGAGACGCCCGTCGTATCGCGTCGTCCCGACGAAGGAAGGGCGGACGAACGGGGCATTGGTGGCCAAGACCCCGCGCTGGATCCATGGGTTCGGCCCCGACACCGGCCCGTCACCGAGGCGCACCTGCCTGAGCCAACGGCTGTCCCGCCAGACGCCGGTCCACGAGCCATCGATGCGCGCCACGCCCGCGTCGAGGCGGCCGACGCTCGACGCGCCTAGCTCGAGCGAGCCCCCGAACGCGTCGGCGCCGACCGCGACGCTGTACGCGCCGCCCGCGCCCACGCCGCTGCTGGGCGCGAGAAACGAGTAATCGACCACCATCCCATCCCAGCGCGGCCGCTCCAAGGCCAAGGCCAGCTCCGGCGGGGGCCCGGCGAAGCGGCGCCGAAACGCCGCGCGCGCCGCCTCGCGCTGCGCCCGCCGGCCCACCGGCAGGCCGCTCGCATCGGTGACGACGACGGTGAGGTCGGCCCAGCTCACCACGATCCGCACGCCGAGCAGGTCACCTAGACGCTCGGCGCCGACGAAGAGCTCGCCGTTGCGGAACAGCCGGAACTCCGGTTCGAGTCGCACCCGGTGGTCCCCGTAGCTCATCGTGTCACGGCGCGCGTCGATGACGAGCTTGCGGCCGCCCGGATCGATCGACGCCTCGATCCGCCCTTCCGGACTGAGCACGTAGCCGACCTCGGCGAGCTGCAGGAACTCGGACATCGGTACCAGCGCCTCGCTGCGGACCCGGAACGCCGGCACGGTGCGACTGGCGAGCCGCCCGAGCTGCAGCTCGAGGATCACCGGCTCGGGCTCGGTGTCGGCGGGAGGGCGCGGAACCGTGGCAGACAGAGCGCCGGCCAACAGTTGGAGCGGGAGCAGCGACAGGAGCGTGCCCCCCCTCCCCCCCCGACCGGGCAGCATGGGGGCTAGTTGACATCCCGGCGCCAGCGCGCTGACGTCGCGCTGAAGGTGATCGGCATCGTGCTGCCCGGCAACGCCTGAATGTTAGTCAGCTGCGTTGGCAGCGTGAACGTGATCTGTACGTTCGCATTCTTGTTCCCCAGCGCCTGCCACTCGCCGGCGCCGGCGTCGGTCGGCAGCACCGAAGTCGCGATCCCCTTCGTGACCTGTCCGAAGTTGAGATCGCTCAGTTTCGTAACGGTCATCCCGACAGCGATCACCTCGGCGTCGACGCTGATCCCGCCGCTGTTCTGCCCATGAGCCGGGCGGGGCATGGCGACGAGCGCGGCCCAGAGGACCACACCGAGCGCGCGGCGCATCACGGGATCCGCAGTTCGACCGAGTCGCGGACGGCCGCGCTCGGCAGGATCACCTCGGGCGCGAGGTCCTCGCGCTCCGTCGTCAGCTCGAGCTTCAGCCAGTAGCGGCCCGGTGCCAGAGCGCCCACGGCGGCCGCGTAGCGAGGTTCCAGCATGTAGTAGACGCCGATCGGCGCGCGGAATTCGGCCCGCACCCGACCCGCGGAGTCCACCAGCGAGCCGTGAATCGTACCGACGTAGGCGGCGTTCCCCTGGCGCTCGATCCGGCTCCAGACTTCGAGCGAATCACCGACCACCGCACCACGTAGGCGGGAGATCGCGACCCCGGTATGCACCGCGCCCTTGCGGTACGCCATCCCGATGATCGTCCGCACCTCGAGGGTGAGGCCGACCTTGACTTTGGCCGTGTCGGTCACGCCCGTGATGGGCACTTGGCCGCCTTTGGCCGCGATCACGAGGCGCGCCCAGTACTCGCCGTCGGGCAGGCTTGGCGGCGGTGTGGCGAGCAGGCGGATGGTCTGACGCTCGAGCGGCACGACCGTGAGCCGCCGGGGAAATGCCTGGATCCACCCGGCGGCCGACGGTGCCGTCGAGTCGGGGCGGTCCACCGTGCGCAGCACGATACGCCCCAGCGAATCGGTCACCGGGTAGCCGAAAAAGGTCGAGATCGTGACTTCCGCCGGCTCCGGGTTGGGATTGTAGAGCAGGACCGAGGCGCTACGGACCCGCGCGTCGATGTAAACCGCGTGGGGAGCGATCACCACACCTTGGGCCGCAAGCGTGGCGGCTGCCACGGTGAGCAGCACCAGGGGCACCAGCAGCCCGCGGCTCATGGGAAGTAGGCCACCGTGAGTGTGAGCGTCGCCGTGTAGCTGCCGGCCCGCTGCGTGGGAGTTGGCCGCGCCGTCGCGCCCACGAAGACGGATCCCCGGCCATTCTTGTTCAGGGTCGCCAGGAACGACTGCTTCGGATCGAACGCCACCTGGCTCCCGATCGCCTGAGACTGAGAGTAGCCAGCGTCGTTACCGCCGAAGACGATAGGCATCGTCGCGCCCGCCGGCCCGTTCATGACGTTCGGAAGGGTGAAGCTGAGCTGCACCTGGTTGTTGTTCGCGCCGGTAATATCGTACTGCCCGCTGTTCACGGGATCGGTCCGCGAGATCACGCGCGGCACTCCCGGCAGCACCGCTCCGAACGTCAGGGATCGCACCCCCTGGACCGTGATGGGCTTGCCCTGGGCCGCGAGCGATGCCGGGCCCAACAGGACGAGCGCGAGCGAGAGCGGACGGAAGCGCATGATCAATGAGTGGCCTATTTGCGACTGCGCCGGCAGGGGGGGTCGAGCTACCCCTGCCGGCGCAGGCCAGCAGACCGCCTAATCGTTGTCCGATTAGTAGGACACCGTCAACGTCACCGTACCGGTATACGACCCTGCCGGCAGGTTATTCGGCGGCGATACTGTGGCACCGACGAAGAAGAAGAGGGCGCCGCTGCCGCTCAGCGTGGCGTTGGCCGCCACCGCCGAGGGAGGGAAGGTCGAACCACCCGAGGTGGAGTTCGTGGTGTTCACGTAACCAGTCCACGGGCTGATCGGCAGGTTGTTAAGGCCGAACGTCAGGTTGCCCGGCAGCGTGAAGGCGTAGGTGATCTGGGTGCTCGCCTGACCAGTGACGCTAAAGAGGCCGGCGCCGGGGTCGCCCACAGCGATAGTCTTGCTGATGCCAGGGAATACGTTGCCGAAATCCAGGCCCCGCGTGCCGCTGACCGTGATCGGCGCCTGCACGCTGGCAGTCGCCGTGATGCTCCCGTTGACGCCCTGGGCCTGGGCCGTGGTGGCCCCAGCAACTACCAGCGCGAGCGCGGCGAGCGTGAGCTTCGAAGCAGTGTTCATCTGGTCTTCCCTCTCCGGGTTATATCGTGTCTGCTGGTAACCTCTAGCAACTAGCGGGGTTGCTTGCGCTTCCGCCGCCTGCCGCAACACCGTTAGGGCAAGACCTGTGCCGCATGCGTGCAACACCTAGTCACTGTCGATATTTTTGACGAAATGGCCTCCGAACAGCTGGCGAAGATAGTACCAGCGCTTAGCGAATACAATACAGAGCGCTGTCAAAAAAGACGACGAATTTCCCATGAGTTGAGACCAGGGTAACGATCATAACTATATGATGTGATTTAACATATATGACAGACACCAGTGGAATGAGGCGTGCCTTGTCTCTGGGCGGAAGTGACCTCTCACCCAAGCCGGGAGCCCAAGGTGGCTGTAGCCGATCGCAGGACGATTCTCAGGGTAGCCGCAACCGTCTTGGCCTACTCCGGGGTCGCATTGGCCCTGCCGTCACTCGCAGAAGCCCAGTCTCGTGGCACCCTGCAAGCCACCGCCACTGTTGTCGACGTCCAGCCCAGCCTTCACACCCTGGACGTGGCTCACGCGGCCCTCTCGCATTGGATGAATCCCGGCGCCAAGCGTACGGTAGATGTAACGACACTGGCGCAAGTCAGCATCAACCTCCAGTCCGTAATCCGGCACGCAGCGGCCGAGCCCGCCGAGCGCCAAGCACCGACAGTGGCTCCGACCGTCGGGCCGGTGCGGAGCGTCGCGTGGCGCCGCGACGGGGACGGGAGGATCGCCGCGTCTTGCCCGACCGCCGCTTCCGCAAGCCGCGAGGCCAACCCCCGATGTGAGTTGCTCCGGGTCGTTGACGGCCTCCGGCGGCTCCTACTAGCGGCCCGTGTCCTACCTCAAACTGATCGTCACCGCCACCCAGCGCGTGTGCGAGGTGCGCGAATCGGTGGTGCGGCTCGGGCGCGACCCGACAAGCACCATCACGTTCGCCGGTGACGAGGGCAGAGTCGTTTCGGCTCAGCACGCCCAGTTACGCCATGACGCGGACGGCTGGCGTCTGATCGACCTCGGCAGCCGCAACGGCACCTATCTGAATGGCATC
>QHUY01000006.1:68087-89830 GCA_003223415.1 Gemmatimonadota bacterium | reverse complement strand
GCTACGCCACCGCCCACAACGCGGTCCTGGCCGGCTCCAACGACGATCTCCAGACGCAAATGCTGGTGATGGGGCTCGAGAATATCTCGGGGCTGGCCAACTTCGCCATGGGCCCGCGCGGTGCCGTGCCGCGCGTGCAGATCGACAACCAGCCCAACGGCACGGGTGACCCCGGCAACCTGCGCGACTTCACCTTCGGGCACCGCGCAGCGCGGATCGCCAGCCTGTCGCTCGCCAAGCTCAAGACGCTCTCCAGTGGGTCGCCCATACAAGACGGAAGGGACCGAGCGTTCTGCTATTTCGTCCGGGGGGTGGCCCTGGGCAACCTCTCCCTGGCCTACGACTCCGCCTCGATCCTGACGGAGAATGACGACCCGCAAGCCAGCATCCCGCTCTCGGGCTATCAGGTGGTGAACCAGGCGGCGCTGCGGGACTTGGACTCTGCCATTGCGATCACCAACGCCAACAAGGCCGGATTCCCGCTGCCGTCCACTTGGATCAACGGCAACGCGCTGGACGCGCCGTCGTTCGTCCAATTCATCCGGTCCTACAAGGCCCGACTGCGGGCCAGCGTCGCGCGGTCCCCGACCGAGCGTGCGGCGGTGGACTGGACCCAGGTCATCGCGGATGCGACCAACGGCATCACGGCGGACTTCATCGTCTCGATGAACCCATCCGCGGGGTGGGACGTGATCTGGCCGGCGCAGGCCTTCGCCACCGGCTCGGCGAGCTGGCACCAGATGTCCCAGTTCATGCTGGGGTTCGCGGACACGTCCGGCCAGTTCGATGCCTGGCTCACCCTGGCGCGCTCTGCCCGCGCGCCGTTCGTCGTCGCGACGCCGGACAAGCGGCTCCCCCAGGGCACGAGCCGGACGGCGCAGATCGGGGATACCTTGCGGCCGGGGTTCAAGGATTTCTACGTCTCCGGAACTATCAACCCCGGGCGCCCCTACGTGCGCAACCGGCCGACGGGCGAGGACGCGCCGCAGGATCCCTTCGCCTTCTCGATGTACGATTTCAACCGGACGCGCAACTTCGCGCTGAAGAGCCCGGCGCGCACGGGGCCCTACCCGATCATGACTGCGACGGAGCTGCGGCTGCTCGCCGCCGAGGGATACCTCTGGCAGGGCAACTTCGCGGCGGCGATTCCCCTCATCAACGTGACGCGCGCGGACACGTTGCGCGGTGGGCTCCCGGCCCTCCCGCTGACGATCGCCGACACCAATACGGCAGTTCCCGGTGGCAACGCGTGCGTGCCGCGCGTCCCCGACGCGGCCCAGAGCTTCAAGAAGACCAAATGCGGCAACATCTGGGACGCCCTGAAGTGGGAGTACCACATCGAGACGATGTACACCGGCTACGGCATGTGGTATTTCGCCGCCCGCGGCTGGGGAGACCTCCCCGAGGGCACGGCGATCAATTGGCCGGTGCCCAATGAGGAGATGCTCACGCGCGTCCAGGCGTTCTACGGCCTCGGGGGCGTCGGAGGCCAGGGGGCGTCCGGGAAGGGGAACTACGGCCTCTTCTCCGGAGGCGCGTACTAGTGCCGTTCCAACTTTTCGACGTTCCGGAACAAGTTGGAACGGCACTAGTGCGGCGGGTCACTGCCGCGCTGCTGCCGCTCGCGCTGGCGGGCGGGGGGTGTTACACCTACACCCCGCTGGCGACGCCCGATCCCGTGCCGGGGACCCGGGTCTCACTCGTCTTGAGCGACCAGGGCCGCGTCGGGATGGGGCCCAGGATCGGACAGGGCGTCGCCCGAGTGGACGGCGCCATCGTCGGGGCGTCGGATACGGCGTATGTGCTCTCGGTGTCACACATCTTGGGCATCAACGGTAACCGCAACCCATGGGCGGGGGAGACGGTGCAGGTGCAACGGGCCTACGTCGCGAACTCCCTGCAGCGGCAGTTCTCGCGCAGCCGGTCGTTTATCGTCGCCGGTGGGGCTGCGGCGGCAGTGGTCGCCTTCATCCTGACTCGGAATCTGTTCGGGCTCGGCGGCGGCGACGCCAGCAACGGCCCCCCCGGTGGGCCGCCGGGCAACCAGTGAGTATCACATGAACCTTCTTCCGATCGAGCGTGCAATGACTCCAGTTCGGTTCTTCGGGGTGTGCGGTGTCGTGCTGGCGCTGGGGTGTTCGAAGGAGAAGTCCTTCGTGGAGCCCTCGCCGCCCCTGGCCGCGATCACGTGGGCCAACGTCGTGCCGGATACGGGCCAGGTGGACATGCGCGTGGTCGACATGATCTCGAACGCGGGGTTCTTCGACGTGAATTTCCGCGACGCCCTCACTTTCCCCCAAGGCATCGAAGCGGGCCAGCGCGAGATCCGCGTGTTCATGAGCAGCACGAATCCCGCGATTTCCCAAACGGTCCTCCTGGACACGACCTACCTTTTCGCCCAGAACGGGCGTTACGGGTTCTACGTGAGCGGCTTCGCGCGGGCTGGCCAGGCCCGGGCCGTCGTCTTGCCGATCGATCTGCCGACTCCGGGGCCTACCCAGTTTGCCATTCGCGTCTTGAACCTCGCGCCCTCGTTCGCGGGATCCATTCGCACGCTGGCTGACACGACGGCGGCGCCCGATGCCTTCCTCATCAAGGGCAGCGCCCTGCCCAGCGGGGCGCCGCAGATCGCCAACGTGGCCTTCCGGGGCGTGTCTGCGTACGCGGTGGTGGACACGGGCCGCTATCGGATCGTCTTGGCCTCGACGGGAACCACGAATCCCGCCATCGTGCAAGCCGTTCTGCCCCTGGGCTCGGCGGCCACGTCCACGCAGGGCGCGATCGCGGGGTCGCTGCTTCCCGGATCCGTGCTCACCGCGATCATCGTCCCGCGCGCGGTGCCCGGCAGCGGGGCGCCGCAGACTAGGCCGGCGTCCAAGGCCACCGACACCACCGTCGCGGAGGCCTCTAGGCGCATCTTCCGCAGCAACGATACGGTTACCGCTCAAACCGGGTCCGTCACGATCGTGACACGCCGGCCCGACCCAAAGGACGCCACGAAGCTCACAGCGGACACGACGATCGCGAAAACGGGCACTGGGGCAAGCGCCGGCGTGGCTGGGGGCGATGTAATCCTCGTGTCGGGTGCGACCCAGCCGGAGTACAATGGATGGCAAGGCGTGTTGGCGGCTGCCGATACGCTGATCTGTGGACCGTCGAGAGCGGGGGACACGGCAACGTTGTGCGCCGCCACCGCCGACACCACCACCAGGAACGACACGGTCACCACCCGGTTCCGGTTCCGCTACCGCATCGTGGGCACGCCGGTTTCACCAGGGACGGGAACGGTGGTGTACCGGCTCTACGCGCCCGCCTACGCGGCGACGGACTTCGTCACGCCACAAGTCGTGTTCGTGGTGGACAAGCGCCCCTAGGCGTTCGGCCAAAGCCCCCCGAAACTCCGCGCCGCCGCCCGGGCCTCGGGCGGCGGCGTTGTGTTTGGCTACGGCGGGACACGATTCAGGGCCGCCACCGGGGGAGCACGTCCGAGTAGAACTTGTTGGTGACCTGGGTCGGCTGGCTCCCGTCCGCGTACATGATGAAGATGTGCCCGTCCGCGTCGTAGGCGATCTTGGAGCCGTCCGGCGACCAGGACGGGAACTCGGCCGGGTGGCTGCTGGTGGTCAGCCGCAGCGGGCTCGTCCCGTCGGCGTTCATGACCCAGATCTGGAAATCGCCGCTGCCGGTGCGGTCGCTCGAGAAAGCGAGCTTCTTGCCGTCGGGAGACCAGGCGGGGCCGAAGTCGGTCGCGGCGTTGGCCGTGAGGTTGACCAGCCCCGATCCGTCCGCGGCGCTCATCACATAAACCTCCTCGTTGCCGTCGCGCACCGAGACGAACGCGATCTTGCTGCCGTCCGGGGACCAGGCGGGTTGCCCGTCCGCGCCGAGGCTGTTGGTGAGCCGCAGCGGGTTGGTGCCGTCGGCGTTCATGACGTAGATCTCGTAATCTTCCGCATCCCTGTCGGTCGCGAACGCGATCTTGGTGCCGTCCGGCGACCACACGGGCTGGATCTCGTTGGCGGTGTCCGTCGTGAGCCGGGTGAGGCCGGTCCCGTCCGCGTTGATCACGAAGAGGTTGTAATCGGGGATGGTGTCGCCCGCGACGAAAATGCGATCCGACTGGTAGACGATCCGCTGGCCGTCCGGCGACCAGCTGGGCCAGAGGTCGTTGGCCAGGCTGGGGTCCAGCTGGGCCACCCCGGTGCCGTTGGGATTCATGAGGTAGATGTCCCACTCGCCGAAGTTGCGGTTGGTGGAGAATGCCAGCCGGCCGGTGCCGCCGGCGGGACCGGTGGGCAGGTCGTTCTTGCACGCCGCGAGCACCACGATCAGCAGCACCGACAGGGCAGTCCGCATGGAGCCTCCTCCGGGGAGTCGGTCGCAAATTGGCCCCGCCGCAGCGTGTCCGAAAGAGGTGGGACGCTCTTGCGGACGCCAGCGATGGACGTCACTATTGGGAAAACGTTACCTGAGGAGGAACGGCATGCGTGAGCCTTCCGTTCGCTGCGTTCAACGTCTCCAGCGCAACATCATTATCCCGGGTCGATGTAGTCGTTAGGCGCTCGCGCGCTTCGGCAGCGCGGCCACCCGGTCCTGCGATCGGCGGGCAGCACTGTGCCGTTTCCGCCTTCACGATGCACTTGGCAACTCCAAGCGTGAGGAAAGGGACTATGCGATTTACCAGTGGTAGGACCATGTTAGCCGGCATCCTGGCGCTGGCCACGTTGGCTGTGGCGCCGGCGGCGTTCGCCCAACAGGGGCAGGGCTCCATCACCGGTCGGGTCACCGACAAGGCGACCGGGCAG
This sequence comes from Gemmatimonadota bacterium, assembly GCA_003223415.1. Lineage (GTDB taxonomy): Bacteria > Gemmatimonadota > Gemmatimonadetes > Gemmatimonadales > GWC2-71-9 > 13-1-40CM-70-15. The sequence goes on along the minus strand of QHUY01000006.1, from coordinate 85,025 downwards.
CCTCTGGCTAATGTGCAGGTGACGATCAGCGCGGGGACCCGCGGCGCGCTCAGCAACGCCGACGGCCGCTTCGTGATCGAGAACGTTACCGCGGGGCGGCTCGAAGTGCGAGCCCGCTTCATCGGCTACTCCATTGGATACCTGACCGTGACCGTGGTACCGGGGGAGACCGCGACAGCGGAATTCGCGCTGTCCTCGAACCCGGTCGGCCTCGAGGCCTTGGTGGTCACGGCGAGCGGCGAGCAGCAGACTGCCCGGCAGATCCCCAACGCCGTGACGAAGATCGCCGCGGCCAACGTGGAGAAGGCGCCGATTACCAACCTCACGGACCTCCTCAATGCGCGGGCCGCGGGCGTCACGGTGATGCAAAGCAGCGGTACGACAGGGGGGGGCACTCGCGTCCGGGTCCGCGGGTCCAACAGTGTGACCCTGTCCAACGAACCCGTGTACTACATCGACGGGGTGCGCATCAGCACCGATCCGAGCTCGAACAGCATCGGTGTCGGCGGGCAGGTCCCGTCTCGGCTCAACGATCTCAGCCCGGAGGACATCGAGTCCATCGAAGTCATCAAGGGGCCTTCGGCCGCGGCGTTGTACGGCACGGCGGCCGCCAACGGCATCATTCAGATCCACACGAAGCGGGGCCGCCCAGGGCCGACGCAGTGGACCGCCTACTCCGAAGGCGGGACCGTGTCGAACTTCACGACCTTCCCGGACAACGTCTTCGGCTTCGACACCACGAAGTCGCTGAGCAACCCCGATTCGGCTCCGTTTCGGTTCGGCTGCTCCCTGCCGCGTGTCTCGCTCGGACAGTGCAGCCAGAGCGGGGGGCTGTTCGTCCAGAATCCCCTGATGAATCGGAGTCCCTTCCGCACCGGCAGTCTCCAGCATTACGGGATGGGGCTCTCGGGCGGCAATGAGCAGACGACGTTCTTCGTGTCCAGTGACTTCGAGCGAGAAAACGGCGTCTACAATAACAACTGGCTGAACCGGCTGAACCTGCGGGCGAATGTCCATAACCAGGCGCGCAAAGGGCTCACGGTGGACGCCAACACGGGCTACGTGTCCAGCAGGCTGCGCCTCCCGGACAACGACAACAACGCGCTCGGCTACCTGGGCAGCGGACTGCTGGGGAACGCCGCCAAGCCGGACGGCTGGGGCTTCCTGACCCCACAGGAGGTCAACGCCATCGATTCGCGGCAGGGCATTGAGCGGTTCACTGGGGGGCTCACCGCCAATGCACAGCCGTTCTCGTGGCTGTCGGCCCGCGCCGTGCTCGGCCTCGACTTCACCAACCGGTTCGAAACGCGCACGATCGCGCCCAACACGGTCTTCTTCAACCAGAACTCGATCGACGGGAGTCGCGCCGCTGACCCTGTGCAGCTATTCAACTACACTGCCAACTTCAGCGGTTCGGCGCGGCGCCAGTTGAGCCCGACGGTCTCCACGAACACGACGGTGGGCCTGCAGTGGTTCCGCGAGCGGTCCGTCACCATCTTCGCCTCCGGACGCAAGCTCGCCGCAGGGACCGGCTCGCTCGCAGGCATCGGCGTGCCCTCTGTCAGTGAGGACCAGGCCGAGGCCAAGACGCTCGGCTTCTTCGTAGACGAGCAGGTCGGCCTGCGGGACCGGCTGTTCCTGAATGCCGCTCTCCGCCTGGACAAGAACTCCGCGTTCGGGAAGAACTTCGGGTACATCAAGTACCCGAAGGTGGGCGCCTCGTGGGTGATTTCCGAGGAGCCGTTCTTCCCGCAGACGTCGCTCATCAGCTCGCTGCGGCTGCGCGTCGCCTATGGCGAGTCCGGCCTGCAGCCCGGCGTGCTCGACGCCCAGCAATTCTTCACGCCGACGGCGGTCGCGCTCGCGGGCACGGACGTGCCGGCCTTCACCTTCGGCACCGGCAACTTGGGGAACGCGAAGCTCAAGCCGGAACGGACGACCGAGGCCGAGCTCGGCCTCGACGCGGACCTGCTGAGCGAGCGCTTCCACCTCGAGCTCACGTACTATGACAAGCACTCGCACGACGCGCTCATCAGCGTGCCGATCCCACCGTCGGCGGGGGGGCCCACGGCGCAGCTCTACAACCTGGGTCAGGTGAACAACAAAGGGGTGGAGCTTACCCTCACCGGGAGCGTCCTGAACACACCGGCGACGACGTGGGACTTCGCCCTCTCGGCGTTCGGCAACCGGAACCGCTTGATCTCCCTGGGCAAGGATTTGCTCGGCAACAAGGTTCAGCAGATCGTCTTCGGCGATCAGCGGCACGTCGAGGGGTACCCGCTCGGCGGGTACTGGGAGCAGCGGATCCTCAGCTTCGCCGACACCGGCGGCCGGCCGGGCGGCGGTCCAGACGGCATCATCACCGCTAACGAGATTCAGCTCGACCCGAAGTACTCCTACGTCGGGACGCCGTTCCCGACCCAGGGCGCGTCGCTCAGCACCGGGATCACCTGGCACAACCGGATTCGGGTCTCGGCTTTGCTCGATTACCGTGCCGGGATGTCGAACTTCAACCTGACCGCCCAGTTCCGGTGCGGCCTGAACGAGTGCCGGGACATCACTGATCCGAAGACGCCGCTCGCCGCCCAGGCCAACGCCGTGGCCAGCGTGTTCAAGGCCGACAACATCGCCTACATCGAGGATGCCGATTTCCTGAAGCTGCGGGAGATCGCGGTGACCTACTACGCCCCGGCCACGTGGGCCCAGCGGCTGGGTGCCAACTCACTCAGCTTCACGGTCTCCGGCCGGAACCTCGGGACCTGGACCAAGTACACCGGCTTCGACCCCGAGCTGAGTCAGATCGGCCAGTCGAACTTCTCGCAGCGCGACTTCCTGACCCAGCCCCCGGTGCGGTACTTCACTGCCCGGGTCAACGTAACCTTCTAGCCGAGGACGACGACCATGACACGTGCATCCTTGTCGCTGCTCTCGGCAATGCTGCTGCTGCCGCTCACGGGCTGCGACCTGAACGTCACCGATCCGGATATCATCACGCCGGACAACCTCGGCGGCGCCTCCGCTCTGCCCACTATCCGGGCGGCTGCGATCGGCGACTTCGCGCTGTCGTACGCGGAGTCGGGCGCCGACGGTTCCTCCGGCACCGAGGGCATCGTCACGATGGGCGGGCTGCTGGGGGACGAGTTCATCAATTCGGAAACGTTCCCCACCCGCATCGAAATCGATCGCCGCTCTACTCAGGTGACCAACGGCACGCTCGCCGGGTGGTTTCGGACCGTCAGCCGGGCACGCCGTTCGGCCGAGTTCGCCGCCGGCCGGTTCCGCGCGCTCGCCGACACCACCACTGATACCGGCCTTTCCGAGATGCTGAGCCTGGCCGGGTACACATACCTGTGGTTTGCCGAGAACTGGTGCTCGGGCGTGCCCTTCACAACGATCAATCCCGACGGGTCGCTGACGTACGGCCAGCCGCTCACCACGCAACAGATGTTTGACACCGCGGCGAACCGGTTTACCCAGGCGCTGAACGCCGCCAACGCCCTCAATCTGACCGGAAGCGCGGCGGCCGCGAAGACCCGAATGATCGGCCTCGCCAAGGTCGGGCTGGGGCGGACCCTGCTTAACCAGGCGAACTTCGCAGGCGCGCAAGCGGCGGTGAGTGGTGTCGCGACGAGCTTCGTCTATACCATTCAGCATTCCGAGACGTCGACGCGCGAGAACAACGGGGTGTTCGTCGCCACCGTCGTTTCCCAGCGATATTCCGTGGCCGACCGGGAAGGGATCAACGGTCTGGCTTACCGGACGGCCGGGGACACCCGGGTGCCGTTTATCCGCTCCGCCACCGGGAACGGGAACGGATTCGACAATATCACCCCGCAATGGAACCCGCGGCGTTACAGCGACCGGAAATCGCCCATCCCGCTTGCCACTGGGGCGGAGGCCAGGCTCATCGAGGCCGAGGTGTTCTTGCAGGCGGGGGATACGGTGGGCTTCCGCGCCACGCACGACTCCCTCCGGGCGAAGGCGCCGACGTACTTCAACGCGCCCGACCCGACCGTGCCCCCGATCGCCGCGATGGGGCCGCTCCCGAGATTCGATACACTGAGCGTGGCGGGCAGGCAGGACCTGCACTTCAAGGAGCGCGAGTTCTGGCTGTGGCTAACCGCTCATCGGCTGGGAGACCTACGCCGGCTCGCCCGGGCGCCGTACAACCGGCCGCCCGAATCAGTATTCCCGTCGGGACCGTACTTCAAGGGAGGCGTCTACGGAACCGACTACAACTTCCCGGTCCCGTTCGACGAGACGAACAACCCTAACTTCGCTAAGTGCATCGACCGCAATCCCTAGCGGTAGCGTGATCCGCCGTTCGTGCGAGGGGCCTGGCGAGGCCCCTTGCTTTTTTTAGGACTCGGTGCCGTTCTTGGTCTGCACCAGGATCACCCCGCCCACGGCGTTCGTGCCATAGTAGGTGGTGCCCTCGATCCCGTTCAGGATATCGATTCGGAAAATGGTCCTGGCCGGAATGTCCTCGAGGGCGCGGAAGTCCACCGTGCGGATCCCGTCGATGAAGAGGAGGGGCGCGTCGTTGAGCAAGACGCTGGAGCGCCCCCGACGAGTCAGCCGAGTCGGCTGGCCGTTGCGAGTCTCGGCGGTGGAGAACTGGGGCGCCGCCCGCTTGATGACCTCCCAGGCGTTGTTGGCCCCTGAGCGCTCGATGGCGTCCTGATCGATCACGATCTGGCCCGGGCGCGTCTCGGAGCCGATGTGGCGCTTGGCGACGGACGGGCCGCAGGCGCCGAGGAGCAGGCTGCCGAGCAGGATCGAGCAGCGCATGGGGAGCCTCGAGAGAGTGACCTCCCTGCATATAATGATGCACGCCGAAACCCGTCAAGCAGTCGTCCCGTCTGCAAAAGGGTGTAGCTTAGGACCGACCATGCAACTCGCCTCGCTCCTTCTACTTGCCCAGATCGCCGTGCCCCCGCCCCGGGGCTACGTCAACGACTTCGCCGCCGTCTTGGACCAGGCCAGCGTCGCCCACATGACCGCCGTCATCACGGAGCTCCGCGCCAAGACGCGGGGGGAGATCGCGGTGGTCACGCTGGCGGACATCGGGGGCCGCTCCGCGAGCGACGTCGCCCTGCAGATCGGCCGCCAGTGGGGGGTCGGGGCGCGGGGCGCGGCGGGAGATCCGGCGAAGAACCTCGGTGTCGTCATCCTGCTCGTCCCCCGCAAGAATCATCGTCCGGGCACCGGGGATGTTTTCGTCTCCACGGGCCGTGGCGCCGAAGGATTTCTCCCCGACGCGCGGGTGGGCCGCATCCGCGATGCGATGATTCCCTATTTGGCGCAGGAGCGGTACGGGGAAGGGCTGGCGGTGGGCGTCGCCCTGGTAGCGCAGGCCTTCGCTCAGGAATTCGGGGTCGCGCTGGACTCCCTCCGCGCGCCCGTCACTCTTCCACCCCCGGAGCCCGCGCCGTCCCGCCCGCCGGTCCCGCTGCTGCTGCTGGTGCTGCTGCTGGTTGCGCTATTGTCCCGCGGCCGGATCTTCTTGTGGCCGTTCCTGTTCAGTGGTTTGGGGCGCTCCCGTGGCGGCTGGGGCGGTGGTGGCTTCGGTGGAGGTGGATGGGGAGGGGGAGGGGGCGGGGGGTTCGGGGGGTTCGGCGGCTTCGGCGGTGGCGGTGGCTTCTCCGGCGGTGGCGCCGGCGGGAAGTTCTGACCAAGCGTAAGGAGCGGAGATGGCGAGATCCAAGACGGTAGAGGAGCTTGCGACGGCCCTGAAGGAGACGCTGGGCTCACGGCTGGTCGCGTTTCTGCTCTACGGCTCGACCGCCCGCGGCACGCACGTCACGGGCCGGTCGGATGTGAACACCCTGCTCATCGTGGATACCGTGGACGAGGGTCTGTTCGCGGCGATCGAGCCGGTGGTCTCCGCTTGGAGCAAGGGTGGGCACCCGGCACCGATCCTGTTATCGGATGCCGAGTGGCGGGATTCGGCGGACGTGTTCGCCATCGAATACGAGGACATGCGCGAGGCGCACCGCCTGCTCGCCGGTCGCGATCCGTGGGAGGGGGGGGGCGTCACGGTGCAGCGCGCGGACGTGCGGCGCCAGCTCGAGCAGGAGCTGATGGTCAAGCTGGTGCGGCTGCGCCAGGCCTACGCGGCGCTCCGCAACGATCCCAAGCGGCTGGCAGCCGTTATCAGCGGCAGCATGGCCGGATTCCTGACCATGTTACGCACGACGCTCCGGCTTGCGGGACGGAGACCTCTCCCGCCGGCCGCGCCCGATGCGCTGGTCCGTGAGGCGGCCGCGCTGGTGGGCCTGCCGCCCGACCCGCTCGCGGAGTTGTTCGGTCAGGCCCGTGGACGCACGCTGCAGCTGTCGGCCGCCGACCCGCGCGCGGCGGCCTATCTCGCGGCGATGGCACGCGTGGCCGAGTTCGTGAACCGACTGACCTGACGAGGAGAGACGACGTGAAGACCTTGCGATGGACGCCGGTGACGCTTGTAGTGCTGGTAGCGGCGGGCGGCTGCGGCTACAACACCATTCAGACGTACGACGAGCAGGTGAGCGCCGCTCAGGCGCAGATCAAAGTGCAGCTGCAGCGGCGGGCGGACTTGATTCCGAACCTGGTGGAGGTGGTGAAGGGCTACGCTAAGCAGGAGCAGACGATCTTCATCGAAGTCGCGAATGCCCGGGCTAAGCTGGCGGGCGCCGTGCAATCGGGCGATCTCGCTCAGATGGCGAGCGCCAACGCCGCCCTGACGGCGCCGCTGGGTCGCCTGTTGGCGATCGCGGAGAATTACCCGCAGCTCAAATCGAACGAGAACTTCCGCGCCTTGCAGGATCAACTCGAGGGGACGGAGAACCGCATCGCCGTGGCGCGGCAGGACTACAACGACGCGGTGAACCGCTACAACGCTTTCATCCGGCGCTTCCCGCAGGCGCTGACGGCGAAGGTGATCGGCAAGGGGCCGCGGCCCTACTTCGAGCTACAGACGCCGGGGGCGGATACGGTGCCGAAGATCAGATTCTCGAACTGATCTCCGAGTTCGGAAGCAGAAAGACGGAGGGGCACGGTGATCACGTGCCCCTCCGTCTGTCCATCCATGCCGACCGTCCGACGTCTCAATCCACGATCGCGTCCGGCAGCACGTATTTCATCGGGTTCACCGGCTTGCCGTTCACCCACACCTCGTAGTGCAGATGCGGGCCGGTGGAAAGGCCGGTCGAGCCCACGAGCGCGACCTTCTGCCCGCGCTTCACGCGCGTGCCGCGCGCGACGAGGATCTTGGAGCAATGCGCGTAGCGGGTGACCAGGCCATATCCGTGGTCGACCGTGAGCATGTTCCCGTAGCCTTCTTCCCACTTCACATCGGTCACGATGCCGGCGGCGGGGGCCTCGATCTCGGCGCCCATCGGCGCGGAGACGTCGATGCCCTCGTGCGGTCGCGCCAAGTGCAGGATCGGGTGGACGCGCTACGTGCCCCTCCGTCTGTCCATCCATGCCGACCGTCCGACGTCTCAATCCACGATCGCGTCCGGCAGCACGTATTTCATCGGGTTCACCGGCTTGCCGTTCACCCACACCTCGTAGTGCAGATGCGGGCCGGTGGAAAGGCCGGTCGAGCCCACGAGCGCGACCTTCTGCCCGCGCTTCACGCGCGTGCCGCGCGCGACGAGGATCTTGGAGCAATGCGCGTAGCGGGTGACCAGGCCATATCCGTGGTCGACCGTGAGCATGTTCCCGTAGCCTTCTTCCCACTTCACATCGGTCACGATGCCGGCGGCGGGGGCCTCGATCTCGGCGCCCATCGGCGCGGAGACGTCGATGCCCTCGTGCGGTCGCGCCAAGTGCAGGATCGGGTGGACGCGCTCGGCCGCGAACGCGCTGGAGAGCCAGCCCTTGGTCGGCATGATGGAAGGCGTCGCCGCGAACCGCGCCTGGTGGCTCGAGAGCGAGTCGTACGCCTCGGTGAGGGAGCGCACCAGGATGTTGGCGCGACGGCTCAGGGCGTCCACGTCCGTGCGCGCGGCCAGCGCCTGCGCGCCGAGCCGCCCGGAGGCGGAGAGACTGTCGCGCTCCGACCAGGTGCCTGCCGGCCCGCCGATCCCGGCCTGCTGCACGGCGACGTCCGTCGGGCTGAGGCCGGCGAGCAGCCGCAGCTCCTGCTCCCGCTGACCGATGGTGTTCAGGGTGTCGCGCAGGCCGACCATCCGCTCGCGCAGCCGCTGGATCTCGTCGGCGAGCAATCGGTTCTCGTGCTCCAACGCGCGGCTGTGCGTGATGTTGATGCCGCGCGACAAGGCGGCGCCCCCAAGCACGAGGAACAGGAGCGCCAGCGCGCTCCCGAATCCGGCGAGGGCTTTGACGACGGTCTGCGACACCTCCACGGCGCGGGACGCGCCCGAGCCGTGGGGCACCAACATCACCGTCCACTTCCGTTCCGCCTTGTGCCGCATTGGGCTCCGTCTGTCGCTGGTACGGCTAGGAGTCCCGAACATAGGCCGCCGTCAAGGGGCCGTCAACATGCCCCGGCGTGAGCCAAGTCACGAACTCTTCGGCAACCGGTTAAGTCGTGCGGGGCTTAGGAAATAGGATTGGAGGTTTGGTGACCGTCCGCCCCTCGACCGGCGGCTCCGCCAAGTCGGCGAGGCGAACGCCCGCGAGGGGCCGCCCGGTGCCGAGGACGTTCCAGATCACCTCCGCCTTGACCGGGATGAATGGGGCCGCCAGCACGGCGAGCCGCGCCACGGTCCGCACCAGGTTGGCGAGGGCGGAGTCGAGCTCGGCGTCCTTGCCGGTCTTCGCGAGCGTCCAGGGCGCCGTCTCTTCGACGTAGCGATTGGCGCGCGAGGCGAGCTCCATGACCTGGGCTGCCCCGTCCGCCACCGCGAACGCGTCCATCGCCGCGGCGTACTCGCGCAGCGTCTGCAGGCCCGCCTCCTCGAGCGGCGTGCGGTACCCGTTCGGGTCGCGCGGCACGGCGCCGCCGCGGTGGCGGAGCACCAGCGACAGCGTGCGCGACACCAGGTTCCCGAAAGTGTCCGCAAGCTCGGAGGTGTAGCGCGCGTCGTAGCGCTCCCAGGTGAAGTTGCCGTCGTTCTCGAACCCGATCTCGCGCAGCAGGAAATACCGCAATGCGTCCGGGCCGTAGCGGGCGATCGCCCCGCCGAGGTCCACGGCGGTTCCGGCGGTCTTGCTCATCTTGGCGCCCTCCCATTGCACATAGCCGTGCGCCCAGACGAGCCGCGGCAGCTCGAGGTCGGCCGCCAGCAGCATCGCCGGCCAGATGATGCAGTGGAACCGCGTGATACCCTTGCCGATCACGTGCAGGTCGGCGGGCCAGAGCCGCTCGTACCCGCCGTCCGGGAAGCCGGTGGCCGAGAGGTAGTTGATCAGGGCGTCGAACCAGACGTACACCGTCTGCTCCGCGTCGCCGGGGAAGGGAATGCCCCAGGGCTGCCGCTGCCGCGAGATGGAGATGTCCTGGAGGCCGTCCTCCAGCAGCCGCACGACCTCGTTGCGGCGGATCGCCGGCTCGACGCGGAAGGCGCCGGACCGGATGCGCTCAAGCACCGGGTCGCGGTAGGCGCGCAGCCGGAAGAAATGGTTCCGCTCCCTGGTCGGCACGAGGTCGAGGGTGGGGTGCTCGATGCAGTGGCCGTTCCGGATCTGCGATTCCTGCTTGAACTCCTCGCAGCCGGTGCAGTAGAGTCCCTCGTACTCCGCTACGAAGAGATCGTCGGGACGGCGCTGCTGGATGCGTTGCAGCAGCGCCGTGACCGCGCGCGCGTGACGGGGCTCCGTGGTGCGGATCCAGTCGTCGTGGCTGCACAGCAGCCGGCGCCAGTATCCGGCGAACGTGCCCGCCATCTGGTCCACCCAGGCCTGGGGGGTCTCGCCGGCGCGGGCCGACGCCTGGATCACCGACTGGCTGTGCTCGTCCATCCCCATCACGAAGTGCACGGTGTCATTGCGGAGGCGGTGGTAGCGCGCGATGCAGTCGGCGCCGATCTTCTCGAGCGCGTGGCCGAGATGGGGATCGCCGTTGGAGTAGTCGATCGCGGTAGTGAGGTAGAACTTAGACACCGGTCTCCGTGTTGAGCTGCCCGAGCGGCACGATTCGCGTGCTCCCCTCCTCCCCGCGCAGCGTCACGCGTTCGCGAAAGATGTCCACCGCCAGCACGCGCTCGAGGCCCACGCTGGTGCGCAGCACCTTGCCTTCCTTGGGAAAGCGCTTGCGGCTCTGCACATAGAAGTCGTGCTCGTAGTGCAGGCAGCAGAGCAGGCGGCCGCAGGGGCCCGAGATCTGGACGGGGTTGAGCGAGAGGTGCTGGTCTTTGGCCACCGACAGGCTCACCGGCCGCAGCTCGGGGAGCCAGCTCGCGCTGCAGTACTCTCGGCCGCAGCGACCCACCCCCGAGAGGCGGCGAGCCTCGTCGCGCGCGCCGATCTGTCGCAGCTCGATGCGGGTGCGGAACATACTCGCCAGGTCACGCACCAACGCCCGGAAGTCCACTCGCTGCTCGGCCGTGAAGTAGATGGTGAGCTTGCGGCGGTCCCACTGCCATTCGGCGTCGGAGACCTTCATCGGCAGGCCGTGCTCGCGGACGCGGTCCCGGACCTTTCGCCGGACGTCGTCCTCGGAGCGGCGGAGCTGCTCGGCGGCCTGCACGTCCTCGCGGGTGGCGCGCCGCAGGATGCGACGCGTGGCCTTCTGGTCGGCCGCGTCCTGCAGGGAGCAACCCGCACAGCCGCGGCCACATTTCTTGAGGGCGATGTCCCCCAACGCCGACACGCGGCCCAGGTCCTGGCCCCGCTCCGCCTCCACGATCACGGGATCGTGCGGGGCGACCGGTTCCGCGGACTGCCAGGTGAAATACTCCAGCCGGTTCCCCTTGAACCGGACCTCGACGACCGGATGAGTCAACTCACTTCTCGGTGAAAGCGCCTATCGAAAGGTACTTCTCTTCCCGCCGCTTGAGGAGCTTCGCGGTCCTCAGCTTCATGAGCTCGCGGAGATGGCGCTTCAGCGCCTCGGCGAGGATCTCCGCGGCCGCTTCGGCGTCGGCGTGGGCGCCGCCGGTAGGCTCGGGGATGATCTCGTCGATGACACCGAGCGTCAGTTGATCCTGGGCCGTGAGCTTGAGGGCTTCAGCCGCCCGCTCCTTCTGGGTGGCGTCCTTCCACAGGATCGCCGCGCACCCCTCGGGGGAGATCACGGAGTAGACCGAGTTCTCAAGCATCAGCACGCGGTCGGCCATGCCGATGGCGAGCGCGCCGCCCGAGCCACCCTCGCCGGTGACCGTCGCGATCAGCGGCGTGCGCAGCGCGGCCATTTCGATCAGGTTGCGGGCGATCGCCCCGGCCTGCCCGCGCTCCTCGGCGCCCAGCCCCGGATGCGCACCGGCAATATCAATCAGGGTGAGCACCGGAGAATGGAACTTCTCCGCCAGCTGCATCAGGCGCAGCGCCTTGCGGTAGCCCTCCGGGTGGGCCATGCCGAAGTTGCGCCGCAGGTTCTCTTTGGTGTCGCGGCCCTTCTGCGTGCCGATGATCATGACCGTCTGGCCGTCGAGCCGGGCCCAGCCGCCCACGATCGCGGGGTCGTCGCCGAACAGGCGGTCGCCGTGCAGCTCGACGAAGTCGGTGAACACGAGCCGGATGTAGTCGAGCGGGTAGGGCCGCTTCGGATGGCGGGCGACCTGCACCCGTTGCATCGGGGTCAGCTTGCGGTAAATCTCGGCCCGCAGCTCGGCGAGCTGCTTCTCGAGCGGCGCCAGGTCGCTGCTGCGGCTCGCGCCGTCGCCCCCCGCCCCCCCCATCTTTTTGAGCTCCTCGATCTGGCGCTCGATCTCGAGCAGCGGGCGTTCGAAATCCAGCGTGTGCGTCGCCATGCCGGGTCAGCTCGCTTTCACCAGGTGCACGCGCTCGGCGCCCAGGATGCTCCGCAGCGCCGCCAGCAGATCCTCGGCCGGCTCGACCCGGTATGTGCGGCTGCGCAACCGCGCGATCGACCGCACGCTGCCACCCCCGTTGCCGCCCTCATCGGCCCACTCGACCAGGACCGGCGCCGGTCCGGGGTGCGCAGCGCACAGCGCCGCCACCGCCCGCGCGGCGTCCGGCTCCGGTGGACTCGTGGCCGACCACGTGAGCGCGAGGCCGATGGCGCCGCTCGACCTCAGCTCGTCGAGCGGGCGGACGGCCTCCACGATGAACGGCGCCTGCTCTTCGGCACGGTCCCGTGAGCTGTGCGATCCGGTGAGCAGCAGCGCGCTGTCGGGCCGGATGACCGCGTTGAGCCGCGCCCACGCCTCCGGGAAGACCAGCGCTTCCGCAGCGCCGTGAAAGTCCTCGAGCACCAGCCGGGCGTACTCGGCGCCGGTCTTCTTCGAAACCTGCCGCTTCACGACCGTCACGATGGCGACGATAGTGACTTTCTGGTCGCTCCACTGCCCCAAGGTAGCGGTGGTGCGGGTCCCGAAAAGCTCCACCTCCGGGCGGTACTTGGCGAGGGGGTGGCCGGAGATGAAGAACCCGAGCACGGCCTTCTCACGCTGCAGCCGGTCGTGCTCGGTCCACGGGAGGACCTCCGGGAGGGGGGCGGGGGGGCGGGGAACGGGTGTCTCCTCCCCGAACAGGGCGTGCTGGCCGGACTCCCGCTCCTGCTGGCGCACCTGAGCCTCGCCGAAGGCGTGCTCGAGGGCGGCGACGAATTGCGCCCGGTGGCCGCCGAGCGAGTCGCAAGCGCCGGCGTCGATGAGCGCTTCGAGCACGCGCTTGTTGCAGAGCCGCAGGTCAATGTGGTCGCACAGTTCCACGAGCGAGCGATAGGGCCCGCCATCCCGGCGGCCGGCGAGGATGGAGGCGATCGCCCCCTCGCCGACGTTCTTCACGGCACCGAGGCCGAACCGGATCCGCGTGTCGCCCACGACGGTGAACTTGAAGCCCGACTCATTCACGTCCGGCGGCAGCACCTCCAGGCCCAGCTCGCGGGCCTCGTTGATGTAGGTCACCACCTGGTCCGTGTTGCCGATTTCCGACGACAGCAACGCCGCCATGAACTCGGCGGGGTAATGGGTCTTGAGCCACGCCGTCTGGTAGGAGAGAATCGAGTAGGCGACGGCGTGCGCTTTGGGGAAGCCGTAGCGTCCGAACGTCGCGATCTGCGCGGCGATATCCACGATCACCCGGCGGTCGTGACCGCGGGCCGCCGCGCGCTCCACGAACCGCTCCAGCTCGGCGTCGATCAGCTTCTGGATCTTCTTGCCGACCGCCTTCCGGAGCACGTCGGCTTCCGCGAGGGAGTAGCCGGCGAGCACGTTCGCGATCCGCATCACCTGCTCCTGATAGGTGATGACGCCGTAGGTCGGCGCGAGAATCTGCTCGAGGTCGGGGTGCGGGTAGCGGACCTTGTCGCGACCCAGCTTCCGGTTGATGAACACGAGGTGCATCCCGGCGTCGAGCGGGCCGGGGCGGAGCAGGGCGTTCGTGGCGACCAGATCGACGAACCGGTCGCACTTCATATTGCGCAGGCAGTCGGTGGCGAGCGGCGACTCGAACTGGAACACGCCGGCCGTGCGGCCCGAGCGGAGGAGGCGGTAGACGTCGGGGTCCTCGAGGTCCAGCGCCGCCGGGTCGAGGGTGACGCCGTGGCGCTCCCGGATCATCTGGACCGCGTCGTGGATCACGGTCAGGGTCTTGAGGCCGAGCAGGTCGATCTTGAGCATGCCGACGTGCTCGAGCGAGACCATGTCGTACTGCGTGATGATGGCGTCCGCGCCCTGCGGCGCGAGGCAGACGGGAACGTAATCGGCCAGGGGACCCGGGGCGATCACCAGACCGGCCGCGTGGACCGAGGCGTGGCGCGCCAATCCCTCGATGCGGGCACCCAGCTCCAGCACCTTGCGGATCCGGTCGTCCTGGGCGGCGGCGGCCTTCACCTCCGGCACCTTCTCGGCCGCCTCCCCCAGCGTCAGCGCGTACGCCGGGCCGGAGGGGATGAGCTTCGTGATGCGGTCCACGTCCCCCATCTCGACCCGCAGCGTGCGGGCGACGTCGCGGAACGCGGCGCGGGCCTTGAGAGTCCCGAAGGTGATGATCTGGCCCACCGACTCCCGGCCGTAGCGCGCGCGCACGTACTCGATCACCTCACCTCGGCGCTCGAAGCAGAAGTCGAGGTCGATGTCCGGCATCGAGATGCGCTCGGGGTTGAGGAACCGCTCGAACAGCAGATCGAACTTGAGGGGGTCGACGTCGGTGATCCGCAGTGCGTAGGCGACGAGCGAGCCCGCCGACGAGCCCCGCCCCGGACCCGTGGGGATGCCGCGGTCGCGCGCCGCCTTGATCAAGTCGTACACAATAAGGAAATACCCGGCGTACCCGGTGCGCTGGATGACGTCCAGCTCGTAGGCGAGACGCTCCTCCGCCGCGGGGGGGAGTGGGGCGCCGTAGCGTTCCGCCGCGCCGGCGCGCGCCAGGTGCACGAGCAGGTCGTTATCGCTCGCGAACTCCGCCGGTCGCGGGTATTGCGGCAGGAAGTAGCGCTTCTCAAAATCGAACTCGCACCGATCGGCGATGCGCTGCGTCTCCGCGATCGCGTCGGGGCGCTCCGGGAATAGCGCGCGCATCTCCTGCTCGGATTTCACGTAGCTCTCGCGGCCCATGAAGCGGAACCGCTTCGGGTCGTCGAGGTCCTTGCCCGTGCCGATGGCCAGCAGCACGTCGTGCGCCTCGGCGTCCTCCTTCATCAGGTAATGCGCGTCGTTGGTCGCCGCGACGGGGATGCCCAGCTCCGCCGCGAGCCGGAACATCCCCGCGGCGACGACCTTCTCGTCCGGGATGCCGTGCTCCTGCACTTCGAGCCAGAACCCGTCGGGCCCGAAGGTGCGGGCGAACCACTGGGCGCTCACCTTGGCCGCCTCGTAGTTTCCCTGGCGGAGGTAGAGCGAGATCTCTCCCGAGAGGCATGCCGCGAGGCAGATCAGCCCGTCCTTGTGCTGCTCCAGGACTTCCTTGTCGATGCGCGGCCGGCGGTAATATCCCTCGAGAAAGCCGATGGAGGAGAGCTTGACGAGGTTCTTGTACCCCGTGCGGTTACGGGCGAGAAGCACGAGGTGCGAGTACGCCGCCGGCGCGTCCACGGGCCGCTCCCGCAGCTTCCGGCTGCCGAACGCCAGGTAGGCTTCGAACCCCAGGATCGGCCGGATCTTTCGCGCCTTGGCCTCCTCGTAGAAGGTCCAGGCGCAGTGCAGGTTCCCGTGGTCGGTGACGGCCAGCGAGTCCATGCCGAGCGCCTGGACCCGGTCCAACAGGTCGGGGATGCGGTTGGC
Source organism: Gemmatimonadota bacterium (assembly GCA_003223415.1). Classification (GTDB taxonomy): domain Bacteria; phylum Gemmatimonadota; class Gemmatimonadetes; order Gemmatimonadales; family GWC2-71-9; genus 13-1-40CM-70-15. The sequence goes on along the minus strand of QHUY01000006.1, from coordinate 69,732 downwards.
GCCGTCGAGGAGGGAGTACTCGCTGTGGGTGTGGAGGTGGACGAAGGCCATGGCGTGTATCGCGCATATTACCGGGGCCTCCACGCGTTGTCAAAAGCCGTGGTGACGTTGAGATTTGTGCGTCATGCGTTGGTTCGCAAGCCTCTTCGTCCTGGCCCTGACGATGGCCCTGTTCCATCGTCTCACCGAAGCCGGGCCGCTCGAGGCGCGCGCCGCGCTCGCTCTCGGCTTTCTGCTGCTGGCCGCGCTGCTGGCCGGCGACCTCAGCCGCCGCTGGCGCCTGCCGCGCCTCACGGGGTTCCTGCTGGTCGGCTTCTGCGTCGGCCCGGCCTGGCTCGGCCTCGTCCGTGAAGACGAGGTCGCCGCCCTGCGGTTCATCGCCGACGCGGCGCTGGCGCTGCTCGCCCTGGCTGCGGGCGCCGAGCTGCGGCTCGAAGTGCTGCGGGAGAGCCGCGTCGCGCTCACGCGACTCGCGACCGGAGCGATCGGCTTCCCGTTTCTCGCCGTCTCGGCGGTGATCCTGTCGGTCTCCCCGTGGTTCCCGCTCACTGTGCACCAGTCGTTCGGTGATGGAGTCGCGGTGGCGCTGGTGCTGGGGACGCTCGCCGCCGCGGCGTCACCCGCGGTCACGGTGGCGCTGATCGGCGAAATGGGCGCCCGCGGCCCGTTCACCCGCGCCGTCCTCGGCGTCACCATCGTCCAAGATGTGGCGGTGGTCCTCCTGCTCGCGCTCGTCCTGGCGCTCGGCAAGGCGGTGGCCGGCCCCGGCGCGCTGAACCTCACGCTCGCGGGGACCGCGGCCGTGCACCTGTTCGGCTCCGTGGCCGTCGGGCTGGTCGTCGGGGTGCTGCTTGGGACGTACCTCCGGCTGATCAGTGGAGGCACCACGCTGTTCCTGATCGCGGCCGGATTCCTGACCGCGGCGGTGGCGAGGGGGACCGGCCTCGAGACCATGCTCATCGGGCTCGCGGCGGGCTGCACCCTGGAGAACTTCTCGCGCGCCGAGGGTGAGCGGCTGCGCGCCGAGCTGCAGCGGAGCTTGCTTCCGGTAGAGGTGGTGTTCTTCGCCATCGCCGGCGCCGGGCTGCGCCTGCAAGTGTTGGGGGAGCTGTGGCCCTGGATCCTCCTCCTCGTCGGGCTCCGAGTCTCGAGTCTCCGCGCCGGCTGGCGCTGGGCGGGCCGGCACCCGCTGGTGACGGGCGACCTAGCGCGCTACGGCTGGAGGGGCCTAGTGTCTCAAGCCGGGACGGTGCTCGGACTCGCCCAGATCGCCCGCCGGGCTTTCCCCGAATGGGGGGTCTCGCTGGAGGCCCTGATTGTCGCGATGATTGGGGTACATGAGGTGGTGGGCCCGCTCTGGTTTCGAGCGGCGCTCGTACAAGTGGGCGAAGTGACGGAGGGAGAACATGTTGCGGCGAATTCTCACGGGGATGGGTCTGCCGTCGTTGCTGCTCGCGGCGGCCTGTAGCAGCGACGTCGTGATCCTGCCGCCGCTCTCTCCCTGCACGGTCAGTCGCGGTCAGGCGATCAATCTCGCGGTGGGGGAGTACGCCTCAGTTGACCCGATCCCCGATTCGGGGTGCGTTGTATTCTCGGGCAACCCCTCAGGTACCAACTCGGTCGAGTTTCTCCTCGTCGCGCAGTC
>QHUY01000006.1:19675-67898 GCA_003223415.1 Gemmatimonadota bacterium | reverse complement strand
TGCCGCTTCCCTGCTCGCGGGCGTGCCGCCCGACAGTGGCAGCACGCGCCTGTTCAGTGTGTGCGCGAAGCTCGACTGCTCGTCGTTCACGAAAGTGACGGCCACAGCCCTGGTGGTGCGGGGCCACATCGCGCTCTACGTGGACAACGCGGCCCCGAGCCCGGGGCTCCCCCAGACGGACCTCGACTCCATCGCCGACATGTTCAACAGCAGGTTGTACGCGATCGATACCACGGCGTTCGGGCGCGAGTCGGACATCGACGACAACCAGGTCGTGGCCGTGCTGATGACGCCCGCTGTGAACAAGCTGGTCACGGCTTCGACCTGCCAGACATCGGGTTTCGTTGCCGGGTTCTTCTTTGGCGCCGACCTCGACCCGGCGACCGCCAACAACAGCAACTACAACCACGGCGAGGTGTTCTACTCGCTCGTCGCGGACCCGAACGGCACGCTGAGCTGCCCGCACAACGCGAGCGCGATCAAGCGGCTCGTGCCGGTCACGTTCATCCACGAGTTCCAGCACATGATCAGCTTCAATCAGCATGTCCTCCTGCGCGGCCAGGAGGCGGAGGTGCTGTGGCTGAACGAGGGGATGTCGCACCTTGCCGAGGAGCTCGGGGGGCGCTCGTTCGGGCTCGGGACTTCGCAATTCAGCGATTTCGCGATCGGCGACGTGTTCAACGCCTACCAATACCTCGACGCCCCGGGGGATCACTTCCTGCTGGCCACGGAAGGCATCGGCACGCTGGCGGAGCGGGGGGCCATGTGGCTGTTCGTCCGCTATCTGGTGGACCAGGTCAAAAGCCCCTTCGACACCACGCTCGCCGCTACGGCTGCGGTTACGCGTAAGCTGGAACAGACGAGCCTGACGGGGGCGGCCAACGTCGTCGCCCAGACCGGGGTGGGCTTCGACACCCTCGCCACGCGCTGGGCGCTCGCCAACTTCGTCTCCGATCTCGACACCGTGCCGGGCTTCACGCCGCCAGCCGTGCTCAAGTACACCTCGTGGCGGTTCCGGACGACCTATGCGTCGCTGCACAATCAAAGCCCCGGCACCTTCCCCAAGGTGTTTCCCCTCGTGCCGACGGTCAGCGCCGGCGAGGCGGTGAACGTGGGGGGGACGCTGCGGGCGGGCTCAGGCGTCTTCCACCGGGTCCTCCAGGCGCCGGGTGCGGCGGGCTTTACGTTGCTGTACGGCGCCCCCGAGGCGTTCGTGCACATTCCCGGGATCGCTCCGCTGCCACCGAGTGTCCGGTCGCGGCTCGAGATCATTCGGATACGATAGAAATGCAACGGCGTCGAGGAACACCGTCGAGGGGAAACGTCCAGGTAGGTCGTCACGTTTTTCCTCGACGTTGCTCCTTGACGCTGTTCCTCGACGTCTTCGTCGTAACGCTGCTGGCGGGACAATCGGAGGGGAGCGTGCTGAGCAGCCTGCCGGGCTCGACCCGATCGGCGGGGCTGGGCGGTGCGGGGGCGGCGCTCGTGGGTGACGCCGGCGCGATGTTCGCGAACCCCGCCGGCCTCGCCACCATCCGGCACGTCGCCATAGAAGGCTCCTACGAGCCGTATCTCGTGGGGACGGTCTATTCGACGGCCGCCATCGCGGTCCGGGTGGGGCGACTCACCTGGGGGGCGGGCGCCCAGGCGCTCGACTACGGCTCCGAGCAGATCATCGTGCCGGATCCGTCCACCGGCGGTCGTCGCGGGATGCCGACGGGCGGCACCTTCACGGCCGCCGACCTGCTCGCCGTCTCCTCCTTCGTCTACCGGCGCGGCCTGATCGCGCTGGGCGTCTCGGGTAAGTACGCCCGGCAGCAGATCGGCGGCTATGCGGCCGACGCCTGGGCGGGCGACGCGGGGCTTGCGATTGCCGTCTTCGATATCTTCGCGCTTGGGGCGAGCGTGCAGAACATCGGTGGGGACTTCGGCGGCGGCGCCCGGCTGCCGCGGCGCACTCGCGCTGGCGTCACCCTGAACTATGTCGACCCCCAGGGCACGATGCGGTTGCTCAGCACGCTCGAAGGGCAGTGGACCCCCGGGCAGCCGGCGATCCTCGTCCAGGGTGTGGAGGGCGGTGTGGTGACGGGGGGCGTCGGGCTGGTGGGACGGCTGGGTTACGCCACGCGCTCGCCCACGAGCGACGCCTCCCGCTTCACGGTGGGGGGCGGCGTGGAGCTGGGTCGGCTGCATTTCGACTACGCTTACCAGGGCTTCGCGGTCCTGGGCGGCGGGACGCACCGCGTCGGGTTGCGGTGGACACCCTGACCGTGCGCCGCCGCCCCCGCTGGGGGCGGATCCTACGGCGGCTCGCGCTTGGCGCGCTGGTCGGCCTCGTCGCGGCGGCCGGGCTGCTGTTGGTCGTCAGCGGCGACGCCCGCTACGTGGCCCGCGCCGGACTCGAGGAGATGCGGATTCTCCTCAAGCGCCGGTCGATCGCCAAATTGCTTGTCGACCCGACCACTCCCGCGCCGCTGGCGCAGCGGCTCAAGCTCGTGCTCGTCGCGCGGCAGTTCGCCGCCGATTCGCTGCGCCTCGCGGCGGGCGAGACCTATACGACCTACGTAAACGTCGGCCGCGACACGCTGCTGCTCGTCCTGTCGGCCAGCCCCCGCAACAAGCTGCGGCAGTTCACCTGGAGCTTTCCGATCGTGGGGGACGTGCCCTACAAGGGGTTCTTCGACGCCCGCCGCGCCCAGTCCGAGGCGGCCGAGCTCGACCGGGAGGGGTACGACGTCTACCTGCGGCCCTCGGGGGCGTTCTCGACGCTGGGCTACTTCAGCGATCCGCTGTTCTCCACCGCGGTGGACCGGGACACGATGGAGCTGGTCGCGACCGTCCTCCACGAGCTGGCCCACAACACCCTGTACCTGAAGAGCCAGACGCCGTTCAACGAGAGCTTCGCGAGCTTCGTGGGGTATCGCGGGGCGGAGCGGTTCTTCCGCTCGCGCGGCGACACGCTCGATGCGAGGCGGGCGGCGGCGCGCTGGCGGGACGAGCGCACGCTGGACGTCTTCTACGCGGAGCTGGCGCGGCGGCTCGATTCAGCGTACGCCGATACCCTCAGCGCGGTGCGGCTCGCGCACGCGCGGGAGACGATCTTCCGTTGGGCCGGCGCGCAGCTGGCTGGCGGGGTGGGGCAGGGGCTCGAGACCTACGATTGGCGGTGGCTCAGCCGGGTACCGCTCAACAATGCCGTGGTGATCGCCCAGCGCCTCTACCGGATGAACCTCAACCTGTTCGACGAGATCTACGTGCAGAGCAACGCCGACATTGCGGAGGCGATCCGCGCGATCCAGATCCGCGTGTTCACGCAACCGGATCAGGACCCGTACCGGGCCCTGTACTCCCGGCCGGGGGTGCCGGCGGACGAGTAAGGCGGTCGGGCGGACGCCGCTCCGCCCCTAGTTCCCCCGCAACCGCTCCGCCTCCGCGACGCGTTGCAGCGCGATCGCGTACGCGGCCGTCCGCAACGTCACGGCCTTCTGCTTGGCCAGGTCGCGCACGGCGACGTAGGCCTTCGTGATCGTCGCCTGGAGCTCGCGGTTCACTTGCTCGTGCGTCCAGCGGTACTGCTGCAGGTTCTGCGCCCACTCGTAATAGCTGACCGTCACGCCGCCAGCGTTGGCCAGGAAATCGGGAAGGACCGGAATGCCGCGCTCCTCGAGGATGAGATCCGCCGTCGGGGTCGTCGGCGCGTTGGCCCCTTCCACCAGGACCTTGCAGTCGATGGTGCGCGCATTGGCTTCCTTGGTGATTACACTGCCCAGCGCGGCGGGCACCAGCCAGTCACACGGCACTGCCCACAGCTCGTCGTTGGTGATCGCTTTGCCGCCCTTCCAGGCTGAGACCGGCTTGTTGTCGGCGACATGGGCGAGTAGCCCGGGCAGGTTGAGCCCCTTGTCGTTGAGAATCCCGCCCTGGACGTCGCTCACGGCGATCACTTTGGCGCCCGCCTCGGCGTCGAGCAGCCGGGCCAAGTGGCTACCCACGTTGCCGAACCCCTGAATCACCACCCGGCCGCCCTTCAGCGGGACGCCGAAGTCGCGTGCGAACTCGGCCATCACGTACATGATTCCCCGGCCCGTCGCCTCCTCGCGCCCCAGCGAGCCGCCCAACGAGACGGGCTTGCCGGTCACGACCGCCGGGGTGTACCCCTGCCGGCTGGAGTACTCGTCCAGGATCCAGGCCATGACTTGCGCGTTGGTGTTCACGTCCGGCGCAGGGATGTCGCGGTAGGGGCCGAGGACGATGGCGATGCGTTGCGTGAAGCGCCGCGTCAGCCGCTCGAGCTCGAGCCGGGACAGCCGCTTCGGGTCCACGGTCACGCCGCCCTTGGCACCGCCGAACGGGATGTCCATGAGGGCCGTCTTCCACGTCATGATCGTGGCCAGGCCGAGGATCTCGTCGTGGTCCGCGCTGGGGTGGAAGCGGATGCCGCCCTTGCAGGGCCCGCGAGCGCCGTTGTGCTGGATGCGGTACCCGGTGAACACCTCGATGCGGCCGTCGTCCAAGCGGACCGGGACTTCCACCTGCACCTCGCGGAACGGCGAGGTGAGGATACGACGCATGTAGCTCTCCAGATTGATCAGATCGGCGGCCCGGTCGAACTGGCTCTGGGTGATGGCCTTCCCCGACATCGTCGGGCGGGCGGGAGCGGTCACGCGAGCCTCCCAGTTCCTGGCTAGGGAATCTGCAGGCGGCGGCCCGCGAGGCGGGCGCCGGGGTGCTGGGCCACCGCCAGGGCGTGCGCGGGCTGTGGCATCCGGGAGCGCCGCTGGCCAGCGTCGGTGAGAACGCCGATCACGTCGGCACCCACGGCGCTGGGCGTTTCTGCCGGGTGCTCGAGCACGAACACCAACCCCGCCCCCGCCTCGGTGATGGCTGCGGTGAGCGCCGACCATCCCGCCTCCGGTGCGAGCGGCCGCAGAGCCGCCACGAGCGGCACCGCGGGCGGGTCGACCCCGTCGCGCCCGACCAGGGGCGCGCCCAGCGCCTCGGCGAGCGGCGCCCACACGGGCAGGCTCGGGCCCACGGCCACCACCTGCCCGAAGCGCCACCCCGAATCCTGCGCCAGCTCCGCGAACGCCTTGGCGAGTGCCTCGTCACTCGGCGGGACCGGGCCCGGGACCGGCGCCAGCACGACCGCGCCGGTCTCGGCGAACCACCGCTCCGCGGGCTGCAGGTCGTCTGGCCGGCGTGGCGCCCAGAAGGCGTAGCGCCGCGTGGCCAGGATCTCGCGCTCCGCCTCTTCGCGCTGCTCGCGATGCTCCGCCGCCTGCGCTGCCGCCTCGAACGCGACCTCGGCGGCCGCGTAGCGTCCGGCCTCGCGCAGGATCCGGCCCCGCAGCTTCAACGTCTCCGTGTGCGGCTCGAGCGCGAACGCACGGTCGAGGGCCAGCAGCGCGCGGTCGGGGTTGCCCAGTCGGTAGGCCGCGTAGCCGAGCTCGTGCCACACGAGCGCGAGGTCGGGGTCGGCTTCGACGGCACGCTCCAGCACCGCCAAGGCGTCGGGGAATCGCGCGAGCTCGATCAACGCCGCACCCTTGAGCGCCAGGGGGAAGGCTCCGTCGCCGAATTGCACCGCGGCGCCCTCGGCGAGACGCAGGGCGTCCTCGGGGCGGCCCGCAGTGCGCAGCAACTCGAAGTACTCCGCCCAGCAGGGCTTCAGGTCCGGATGCGTGGCGAGTACGCCACGGTAGGCCGATTCGGCGTCGGCCACGCGCCCTTCGCGCGCCAGCCACCGCGCGCGAGCCATCGCCCGCTCGCTGGGCGCGTCCGGGAACAGATCGTAGGACGCCGTCGTTCGCATCCCGGGGAATCTACCCGCCGCCGACACGCTGGCTAGGCGAGCCTCGACCGTCTACATTTGGGCGCACGATGGATTCCGACCGACTTCTGCGGGAGCTGACGGAGTTCCTCCGGATTCCGTCAGTCTCCACTCTTCCCGCGCACAACTCCGATTGCCGTCGCGCCGCCGAGTGGGTGGCTGCCGAGCTGCGCCACGTCGGATGCCGCGACGTGCAGTTTCTCGGTAGCGACACTCATCCGGTGGTCTGGGGCGTCGGCCCCCAGGTCCCGGGCGCGCCGACGCTGCTGCTCTATGGCCATTACGATGTGCAGCCGCCGGATCCCCTCGAGGAGTGGACCGCGCCGCCGTTCGCGCCGACGGTCCGCGACGGCCAGCTGTTCGCCCGCGGCGCCGCCGACGACAAGGGTCAGGTCTTCTGCCTCCTCAAGGCGATCGAGTCGTGCGGCCGGCCCCCTGTGAACTTCCGCTTCCTGATCGAAGGCGAAGAGGAGTACGGCAGCAAGGTCCTGTTCGACGTGCTGCGCCGGGAGCCCCGGCGCACCCAGGCCGATGCGGTGCTGGTGGCGGACATGGCCTACGTCGCGCCCGGCTGGCCGGCAGTCTACACCGCGTTGCGCGGAATCGCCTACGCGGAGATCACCGTCCGCACCGCCAAGTCCGATCTGCACTCCGGCGAATACGGCGGGGCGGCGCCGAACGCCCACGAGGAGCTGTGCCGCCTGCTCGGCCGGCTCAAGGGGCCGGACGGCAAGATCAACGTCCCCGGCCTCTACCGGTCGGTGCAGCCGCCCAGCAAAGCCGAGCGCGCCCTCTGGAAGCAGCTCCCGTTCAAGGAGCGGGAATTTCTTACGCGGCGCGTGCAGGCCAAAGCCCTGGTCGGCATGAAGAAGTATTCCGTGCTGGAGCGGCTGTGGGCGTTGCCGACGTTCGAGATCCACGGCATCACCGGAGGATTCACGGGCAACGGCGCCAAGACGGTGATTCCGGCCGAGGCGACGGCGAAGGTGAGCCTGCGGCTCGTGCCGCACCAGACGCTGCTGACGGTGGAACGCCAGCTGGCCGCGGCGGTGCAGCGGCTCGTCCCCAAGTACGTCACCGCGACGGTGCACTTCCTGCACGGCGCCGATCCGGCCGTCATCGAGGTGAACCACCCGCCGTTCGCGCTGCTCGATCGGGCCTTCACGGAGGTCGTGGGGCGGGGCACGGTCGCGGCGCGCGCGGGGGGCTCGATCCCCGTCATCCCGGCGCTGCGCAAGTCGGGCGCCCCGGTCATCCTCACCGGCATCGGCCTTCCCGACGACCGACTGCACGCGCCGGATGAGAAGCTCGACTTGCAGCAGCTGTGGGATGGGATCCGCGTTTTCCAGCGGTTCTACGAACTCCTTGGGAAAACGTCGTCCAGGAACGGCGTCTAGGAGAGACGTCGAGGAGAATCGTCGGGTACGGTGTTCCTCGACGCCTCTCCTCGACGTTTTTCCTCGACGTTTTTCCTAGACGTGTTTCTTACTGGCATTCCGAAACGCATTGATCTCGTGCTGCGTCAGCCCGCGCCCCCCGTACCGCTCCTCCGCCCACGGGTCGCCGCGCATATGGTAGCCGTTCTGCTCCCAGAAGCCGGGGAGGTCGTCCTCTAGCAGCTCGAACCCGCGCACCCACTTGGCGCTCTTCCAGAAATAGAGGTGCGGCACCAGCAGCCGCGCCGGCCCGCCGTGCTCCGGTGTGAGCCACTCGCCGCTCCACTTGAGCGCAATCAAGTTGTCCGGCCGGTCGAGGTCGCTGAGCGGGAGGTTGGTGGTGAAGCCCTGCTCGGCGAACACCAGGCAGTACTTCGCCTCCGGTTTGACCCGCGCTCGCTCCAGCAGCAGCTGCACCGGCACGCCCTCGAACGTGTTGTCGAGCCGGCTCCACGTCGTGACGCAATGGATGTCGCAGACGACGGTCTCCGCCGGCAGCTGGAGCAGCTCGTCATAAGAGAGGGAGATCGGCCGCTCCACGAGCCCGGACACGGTGAAGGTCCAGGTGGTGCGGGCCACGCTGGGCACGTTGCCGTAGTGGAGGACGGGCCACTTGGTGGTGACGACCTGGCCGGGGGGGACGCGATCACGCATATGAAAACCGTCGAGGGAAGACGTCAAGGAACATCGTCAAGGAACATCGTACCGACTCGCAGCGCGCGGGTTTGTGACGGGTTCCCTCGACGTTTCTCCTCGACGCCTTTCCTCGACGTATTTGGCAGTTAGGGCGAACGCCCCCTCAAACCCCCGCACCACCGCCGCCACCGTATCGTCCCATAACGCGGTGGAGTGTGTCACCATTCCCTTTTCCCCATTCCCCATTCTCGCGGGCACCGGGACTTCGCGCTCGACGGAGGTCATGACCACCCCGGGGATTCCGCACGGCACGATCCGCTCGAAAGACCCCAGGTCGGTCGTGACGTTGAGGGCGAAGCCGTGCCAGGTGACCCACTGCTTCACGTGGATTCCGATGCTCGCGATTTTCCGCCTCCGCGTCCACACGCCGGTGTAGCCCGGATCGCGCTCGGCCGGGATACCGAGCTCGGCCAGAGCGTCGATCAGCGCCTGCTCCAGGGTGCGCAGGTACCAGTGCAGGTCTGGCCGGTGCTGCATGAGATCGAGGATGGGATAGCCCACGAGCTGGCCGAGGCCGTGGTAGGTGACGTCCCCTCCCCGCTCCACCTCGAACACCTCGATGCCGTCGGTGCGCAGCAGGTGCGCGTGGTGGGAGTTGCGGCCGAGCGTGACGACTGGCGGATGCTCGAGGAGCAGCAGCAGGTCGTGCGGTTGCCGGCCCGCGATGCGCGCCTGCGCGAGGCGACGCTGCCACCCGAGCGCCTCCCCGTACGGGACGCGACCGGCTTGGACGACCTCGAGTATGCGCTCGCTCATATCGCGGTTCCCGCGCCCCGTTCGCCGCTACCACGAATCGCCCATCGGCTGCCGGCCACACCGATGAGCGCCATGGCTACGGCGAGCAGGACGAGCCCGACCGTGCCGAAGAGCTGACGGGCGGGGATGGTCAGGAAGAACGCGACCATCAGCGCCCCGAATACCGAGAGGACGCCCACCACGCCGCGCTGCCACAGGTTCTCGATCCCGTCGCTGCGGCGCCAGCCGAAGAGCGCCGCGATCGCGATGCCGGCGATCAGGCCGGCGATCAGCAGGTCGCCGGTCACGTCGGTGGCGGGGTCGCCGGTGGCCTGTGCGGTGCGCTGCAGCAGCCGTACCAGGAGGAGCACGACCGTGATGCAGGCGGCGCCGAGGCCCACTCCCGCGGTGAGGGCGCCCAGCCCGATGGCGAGCGGATCCTTCTGCGCGGGCTCGGTCACAGGTGCAGCACCCGTCCGAGCGAGTCGAGGCTCGCCTCGTCGATGGCTTCGGACATCGTGGGATGCGCGTGGATGGCGAGGTCGACCTCTTCCACGGTGTACTCGTTCTCGCGTGCCACGGCGAGCTCGTGGATCATCTCCGACGCGTGCGCGCCTACGATGTGGGCGCCGAGAATCTCGCCGTACTGCTTGTCCCGGAGGATTTTCACGAAACCCTCGGTCTCACCGGTGCCGCGCGCGCGGCCGTTGGCCGAGAAGGGGAAGCGCCCCGCCACATAGTCGCGCTTCTGCTCCTTGCACTGCTCCTCGGTGAGTCCGATGCTCGCGACCTCGGGGTGGCAGTACGTCACGCTCGGCACGTTGTCGTACTTGATGGGATGCGGCTGCTGGCCCGCCAACAGCTCGGCCACCACGACGCCCTCGCGAAACCCCTTGTGCGCCAGCATCGGTGGCCCCGCGACATCGCCGATCGCGTAGTAGCCCGGAGCCGTGGTCTGGAGACGCTGGTCGATCTTGATGAACCCGCGCTCGGTGAGCTGGATGCCGCACTCCTTGAGCCCGAGGTTCTCGGTGTTCACGGCGCGGCCCGCCGCCATCAGCACGGCGGCCGCCGCGACCTGCTTCCGTTCGCCGCCCGCCTCGACGTCCAGGACGACCTTGTCTTTGCCCGCGGTCGCCTTGGCGACCTTGGCGCCGGCGATCACCTCGATGCCGCGTTTCTTGTAGCTCTTGGCGAGCGTGTCCGAGGCCTCCGCATCCTCGAGCGGCAGAATGCGGGGCAGGGCCTCGATGAGCGTGATCGGCACGCCGAAGGCGTTGAAGATGTCGGCGAACTCCATCCCGACCGCCCCCGCGCCCACGACGATCAGGGAGGGGGGCGCCTGCTCGAGCAGCAGCGCCTCGTCCGAGGAGATCACCGTGGTCTTGTTGATCTCGAGACCGATCTGCGGGATCCCTTTCACCCGCGAGCCGGAGGCGACGACCACCGCTTTCTTGGCCTCGTAGACGTCGCCGCCGACTTTCACCTTCTTGCCTGGCTGGAGGACGCCGCTCCCTTTGACGACCGTGATCTTGTGCTTCTTCATCAGGAATTCGACGCCCTTGGAATTCTGGTCGCTCACGCGGCGGGAGCGCTTCATGGCGACCCCGTAGTCCGTCTTCACGCTGGCGGCGTCGACCCCGAAGTCCTTGGCCTCCCGCAGGAGGTTGGCGATATAGGCCGAGTGCAGCAGCGCCTTCGTGGGGATGCAGCCGATATTCACGCACACCCCGCCGAGCTTTTCCTTCTCGACGACGGCGGCGGTCAGGCCGAGCTGGGCGCAGCGGATGGCGCAGACGTAGCCGGCGGGTCCACCCCCCACGATGATGACGTCGAAGCTTGCCAAGTGGATCCCCTTTCACAAGAGCATGGCGAGAGGGTTCTCCAGCATCTGTCTGAGGGTCTGCAGGAACGTTGCCCCGGTCGCGCCGTCGATCACGCGGTGGTCGCAGCTCATCGTGAGCCGCAGCCGTTTGCGCGGCGCCACCTGACCTCCCACCACCACGGGCCGTTCCGTGATCGTCCCGATGGCCACGATGCCCGCCTCCGGCGGGTTGATCACGGCGGTGAACTGATCGATGTCGTACATGCCGAGGTTGGAGACGCTGAAGGTGGCGCCGGTATACTCCTCGGGCTTGAGTCGCCGGGCGCGCGCGCGCTGCGCCAGCTCCCGCGCCTCCGCGCCGATCTGGGTGAGCGATTTCAGATCGGCGTTCCGGATCACGGGGGTGATCAGCCCGTCCTCCACCGCCACCGCCATCCCCAGGTGTACGTCGTTCCAGTAGCGGATGTGGTCGTCCTGGAACCACGCATTGCAGGCGCGATGTTTGGCGAGCGCGAGGGCGACTGCCTGGAGGATGATGTCGTTGAAGCCGATCTTGCCTCGGTCGCCGAGCTGCGCATTGAGCGCCGCGCGGGCCTCTGCCGCCCGCTCCATGTCGACCTCGGTTGTGAGGAAGAAGTGCGGGATGGGCCCGAGAGACGCGGACAGCCGCTTCGCGATGGTCTTGCGGATCTGGGTGAGAGGGACGTCCTCGTAGGGAACGGTCGTGACGTGGGGAGTGGGGAGTGGTACGCTCCGCAGCACAGCAGGCATAGCCGCGGTCGCCGGCCGAGCTACTGCCTCCTCCAAGTCCTTCTTGACGACCCGTCCACCCGGTCCAGAGCCCGTCAAGAGTCTCAAGTCGAGGCCGGAGTCCTTCGCGATCCGTCTGGCGAGGGGAGAGGCCCTCACGCGCCCGGACTCGATCGGAGCGGCGACGGGAACCGGCTGACGGCTGACGGCTGACGGCTGAGGGCCCGCCGACGGCGGAGGGTTCACTGAGGGCTGACGGCTGACGGCTGACGGCTGCGGCGCGGCGGCCGACGCGTCGATCTTCTCCCCCGGCGCCCCGATGTACGCTACCACGTTGCCCACGGGCACCGTGCTGCCCTCCGCCGCCGCGATCTGCAGCAGCTGCCCGTCCGCCCGGGCAACCAGCTCCATCACTGCTTTGTCGGTCTCCACTTCGGCGAGGGTCTCGCCCGTCTTCACCGCGTCCCCTGCCTGCTTGATCCACTTGACCAGTTCATCGGGGTCTGGGGGGGGGGGGGGGGGGGGGGGGGGGGGGAGGCTACTCGAGGTAGAGGACGCGCCGCGCGGCCGCGACGATCTTCTCGGGTGAGGGCTTGGCGGCCCGCTCGAGCTGCTTGTTGTAGGGCATCGGCGTGTCCGCCTGCGTGATGCGGAGCACCGGCGCGTCGAGCTGGTCGAAGGCGTCGCGCTGGATCACGTCCACCACCTGCGCACCAACGCCGCAGCGCGGCCAGCCTTCCTCGACCACGACGGCGCGGTTGGTCTTGGCCACCGACGCGAGAATCGCCGCCTCGTCGAGCGGCCGTAGGGAGCGCAGGTCGAGCACGTCGGCCGCGACGCCCTGCTCCTGGAGCGCGTCCGCGGCTTTGAGGGTGATCGTCACGGTCTTGGAGTGGCAGATCAGCGTGACGTCCCGCCCTTCGCGCTTCAGGTCCGCCTTGCCGATCGACACCATATACTCGCCCTCGGGCACCTCGCCCTTGGTGTTGTAGAGGATCTCGCCCTCCAGCACGATGACGGGGTTGTTGTCGCGGATGGCGGACTTGAGCAGCCCCTTGGCGTCGGCCGGCGTCGCCGGAGCCACGACCTTGAGACCGGGGATGTGGGCGAGCCATGCCTCCCAGGCCTGGGAATGTTGGGACGACAGCTGTAGGGCGGCGCCGTTCGGCCCCCGGAACACGATCGGCATCGGGATCTGCCCGCCCGACATGTACAGCATCTTCGCGGCCGAATTCACGATCTGGTCGAGCGCCAGCAGCGCGAAGTTCCAGGTCATGAATTCGATCACCGGTCGCAGGCCTGCCATCGCGGCACCGATGCCGATCCCGGCGAAGCCGAGCTCGGCGATCGGCGTGTCCACCACGCGCCGGGGCCCGAATTCCTCCAGCAGGCCGCGGCTCACCTTGTACGCCCCCTGATAGACCCCCACTTCCTCGCCCATGAGGAAGACGTTGGGGTCGCGCTGCATCTCCTCACGCAACGCCTGGTTCAGTGCGTCGCGGTAGGTCAGGGTCGGCATCGCTCAGTCCGCCAGCACGTGCGTGTACAGCTCGTCCGGCGCGGGGTCGGGGCTCTCGTCGGCGAACCGGACCGCCGCATCCACTTCGGCATGCACCTCGGCGTCGATCGCGTCGAGACCCTCCTGCCCCAGGACCCCATCGTCCTTCAACTTGTGGGCAAGCTGGGTGATCGGATCCCGCTTCTTCTGCTCTTCGACCTCCTCCTTGGTCCGGTACACACCGTGCAGCGGGTCGGACATGGAATGGCCCATGAAGCGGTACGTGCGAACCTCGAGCAGCGTGGGGTGGCCACCCTTGCGGGCCCGCTGCACCGCGCGCTGGGTGGCCTCGTACACCGCCAGCACGTCCATCCCGTTCACCGTCTCGGCCTGCATGTCGTAGCTGCAGGCGTGCTCGGCCACGTCGGTGATGGCGGCAACCCGCTCAAACGCGGTGCCCATGCCGTAGCGGTTGTTCTCGCAGAGGAAGATGACGGGGAGTTTCCAGACGGAGGACATGTTCAACGCCTCGTGGAAGGCGCCGATGTTGACGGCCGCCTCTCCGAAATAGCAGAGGCAGATCTGGTCGCCCCCACGGTACCTGATGGCGAAACCGATCCCGGCGGCGAGCGGGAGGTGCCCACCCACGATCGCGTGTCCGCCCATGAACCGCTTGTCGACGTCGAACAGGTGCATCGAGCCGCCCTTGCCTCGGGAACAGCCCGTTGCCTTGCCGAACAGCTCTGCCATCACGGCGTTGGCCGGGATGCCGCGCACCAGCGCCTGCCCGTGCTCGCGGTAGGAGCAGATCACGTAGTCGTCGTCGCGCAGCACGGTGAGCGAGCCGACTGCGACGGCCTCCTGGCCGATGTACAGGTGGCAGAAGCCGCCGATCTTGCCCAGCGCATACGCTTCGGCCGCTTTCTCCTCGAAGCGGCGGATCAGCAGCATCTGCCGCAGCATCTGGCGATGCAACTCGGTCTGAGACTGGTCCTGGGATTGGGGGGGGGCGGTCGCCGTCGCCATGTTCTCGTCCTCGGGTTACCTGGTCGCCGCCGCGCTCGCGGCCTGCTCCCAGGCATGGTAGCTCGAGCGCACCAGCGGGCCAGCCTCCACATGCCGGAATCCCATTCCCAGCCCCAGCCGCTTCAGCTCGGCGAACTCGTCGGGCGTGTACCAGCGTGCGATCGGCAGGTAGTCCGCAGAGGGGCGCAGGTACTGACCCAGCGTGAGAATGTCGACGTCCTGGGCGCGCAGGTCGCGCATCGCGAGCAGCAGCTCGTCCCACTCCTCGCCGAGACCGCAGATGATCCCCGACTTGGTGAGCAGATCGGGCGCGACCGCCCGGGTGCGTCGGAACAGCTCGAGGGCGCGCGCGTAGCGGCCGCCCGGCCGGGCGATGCGGTAGAGCCGCTCGATGGTCTCGAGGTTGTGGTTCAGAATGTCGGGCCGAGCGTCAATCACCAAGCGCAGCGCCTGCGGGTTGCCCTTGAAATCGGGGATCAGCACCTCGATCGAGGCGCCGGGGAGCTGCCGACGGATCTCGGTGATGCACCCGGCGAAGACCTCGGCGCCGCCGTTGGGCAGGTCGTCGCGGTCCACGCTGGTGATTACGACGTGCCGGAGTCCCATTTCGGCGACCGCTGCGGCGAGGCGGACCGGCTCGTCCTGGTCGAGCGGCGCCGGCGTGCCGTGTGCCACCGCGCAGTAGGCGCAATTGCGGGTGCACACATCGCCCAGGATCATGAAGGTTGCCGCTTTGTGCTCCCAGCACTCACCGATGTTGGGGCAGTGGGCCTCCTCGCAGACCGTATGGAGTTTCAGGCCCCGCATCATCTGCTTGAGGGCGAGGTAATTGGGGCCACCGGGGGCCTTCACCTTGAGCCACGCCGGCTTGCGCTCCGAGGGGGTGGGTGCGGGGCTGCGGGAGGCGATCTGGACGAGGGGAGCGGCCATGGTCCTTTGTGCTCGGAAGTGTGTGAACATAGCCGCCGTCGGCGGGTGGGGATAGGGTTTGATTACAGAAATCAACCGCCCGGTTGATCCCCCTCCTTCCCCTTCAGGCGGCGGAGCTCTTCCTCCAACTGCGCAGAGCTGCTCAGAGTTCCGTCCGCGATCTCGGCGATCTCCTCAGCTTCGCGCCATTGCCGCTCGAGCTCGCGGATTTCGGCCTGCTCGTCCACCGCCATTTCGAGCGCCAGCTGTCGCTCGGCGCGGAGCGAGCGCAGTGTGAGCTCCCGCCGCGCGATGTCTTGAATCAGCCGGTCCGGGCCGCCGCTCTGGTCCACCACCCGGGCCGCGTCCTCCGCGCGCCGTCGGCTGCTGCGCCGCACGTTGAGGTAGGTCAGGCCTTGCCGCAGCGCCAGCGCGGCCTGGTGGCCCGTGAGCAGCGCGCCCTCGTGGTGGCAAGTCGGGCAGCTCACTAGTACTGCCAGGTCGGCCCGGGCGTCGGGAACGAGCCGGGCATGCTGCACATGCTTGGCCCGCAGCTGCATGAGGCTGCCGCACCGCTCGCAGATCGGCGGCTCGGCAAAGACGACTTTGCGGTTGCCCACGATTTGCAAATAGGTCCAGTCCGCGACCGCGTGCAGATTCCAGGCGAACACGCCGAGCGAGCCGCCGGCTGCCACGTTCGCCGCGATGCCGAGTCCGACGGCCGCAAGCGTGAGCGGAATCACGACCCTGGCGCGTTCCCGCTGGCGCGCCCGCAGCCGCTCGCCGTAGCGCCACGGGGCGAGTTCGACTCGGGGCGGTTTGCCGACACGGACGAGGTCGTAGCGTTGCCAGCGGAGGAGGGCCACCTGGTCGGTCGAGGCGACGAGATGCCCGGCGCGCGCGGTGCGCGCCAGTGCGTCGATGCGCTCCAACCGGTCGTCGAGTGGGGTGAGGTTCCAGCGGGCGCATTTGGGGCAGATCACCCACAGCCGGCCGCGCCATTCGTCGAATGCAAGCCGCCGCCCGACGCCGAGGCCCGACGGGCCGCCGTCGCCGTCGAACTTGCCGTTGCAGAAGGCGCAGGTGGTGTACATCAGCGGTTCGGGCGGAATGGCGTCAGGTCCAGGTCCGTCGACCCCTTCGACAAGAGGTCGCCGATGGTGTCGCCGGTCAAGGCCGCGAGCAGCACTCCATTGCGACCGTGGCCCGTCGCGTAGAACAAGCCGCGGACGTCGGGGTCGGGACCGACGATTGGCCGGCCGTCGGGAGTCACGGGCCGCAGTCCCGCCCACGTCCGTAGCACGGGGAGCCGCGCCACGGCGGGGAGCAGGCGCACCGCGCAGCGGAAGATCTGGGCCAGTCCCTCGTTGGTCACCCGGCAGTCGAACCCGGCGTGCTCCATCGTGCTGCCGAGCACTGCCTCCGCGCCCCGCGTGAGAACGTACCCGTGATCGTAATACAGGATGGCGGGCGGCGTCTCGCCGGGCCACGGCGTGGCGGCCATCTGGCCGCGGACCGGTGTCACGGCGAGCGGCCGCGGCAGCCCCTCGAGCAGCGGTGACCAGGCGCCGGCGGCGAGCACGACCTGCTCGACGGCGACGGTCTCGCCCCCCACCACGATTCCCGTGACGCGGTCCCCGGTGATGATGATCCGATCGGCTTGGCGCGGCAGGAGGCTCGCCCCCAGGCGGCGGGCATCGGCGAGCAGGGCGCGCGTCAATGCCTGCGGATCCACGGCGCCGTCCTCCGAGGCGAGCAGCGCGCCGGTGGCGTCCGGGGCGGCGCCCGGCCAGCGCTCGCGCACTTCGTCGCCGGAGAGCCAGTCGCAGCGGAGCCCGGCTTGGCGCTGGAGCGCCGCGGCCTCGCGCAGCCCGTCGGCCTGCGGCTCGTCGAAGGCCGCCGCGGCGATGCCGCCGCGCCAGAACGCGATGTCGATGCCGGTGGTATCTTTCAGAGTGGCGGCGAGGTGTTCGTAGACGTCGCGCCCGCGGACGCACAGCCCCAGCATGAGGTCGTCGCTCGGCTCGATCTGCGCCGCGAGCATCCCGGCCGACGCGGGGGAGGCCGCCGCGGGGTCGGGGCCCGGCTCCAGAATGACGGTATGGAGCTGCCGTAGCGCGGCGGCGCGGGCGCAGGCGGTGCCGATCACCCCGCCGCCGATCACGGCGACCTGGTACGCCGAAACCTTGGCCATTATGCCGGCGTACGGCCGTCAGGACGGCCGGACCACGCGGAGGACACCATGCTTCGGAGCATACTCGGTTTCGCCATATTCGCGGTCGTCGCTTGGCTGGGCCTGAAGATCCTGTTCGGGCTGCTCGGTGGGCTGATCGCCATCGCGGGCACGATTCTGTGGCTGGCGGCGCTCGGCTTCCTCTTCTACGTCGTGTTGCGAGTGATCAGCCCGAGCACGGCCGACAAGCTCCGGGACATGATCAAGGGGCGTCGCGCCGAGTCCTAGCGGTCCCAGGGCAACACCTGACTCGAGTGGACGTGGACGATTTTCCAGCCGCTGGGTTGCTCTTCGCATACGAAGGTGGCCCGTCCTGCTTCGGCCTGGTTGCGCTCGAGGTTGAACCACCGGTAGTCCACCATCACCCAGGCAAAGCGCCCTTCGAGGGTCACCGTCGCGGCCGTGATGGTGACTCTGCCGCCGTATCCGACCCCGGCGAACCGCGGCGCGGCGAACCGCACGCGGGCGTTCGCGACTACTAGCGCCTCCGGCGCGTACAGTGTGTCCGCGGCGCGGTCCGCGGCCACGTCGAGCTGGATCGCCTGCCGTACCATCTCCTGAATACGCTCGGGCGTCGCCCGGGCCGTCTGCGGGGCGACACGCGGCATACGCTGCCGCGAGGTCGTGCAGGCGGCGAGGAGCAGGGCCGCCAGCAAGACGGCGCCTGGGCGCTTAGTGCCCATCCAGCCGTTGGAGCACTCCCCAGCAGAGCAGGGGAAACAGGATCTCATGGTGACCGGTCAGCATGACCCCCCGGCCGCCCTGCTGGGTCGGTCGCTCCACCACGTTGACGCGCGGGCGGTAGTGCCGCTGCATGTCGCAGTCGCAGGCCGTGAAGTCCGTGGGCCGGCCGGCGTGCAGGTTGCGAGCGACGGTGAGCGCTTTGAGGAACACCTCGGGCATCACCACCGCGCTGCCCAGATTGAGTACTACCCCCCCTCCGTCGAGGTCGGGGAGTGCCGCGGCGAGCCGCTTGAAGTCGCGGTGGCTCGTGGCGCCGAGTGCCGCGCCGTCGGCGGTGGGGTGCTGGTGGATGATCTCCGCGCCGACCGCCGCGTGTACCGTGACCGGCACGCCGAGGTCCTCGCACGCGACGAGCACGGACACGGCGCGTCCGGGGAGCCCCTTCCGCTGCTGCAGACAGCGGGCGAGCGCCTCGCCCATGCCGCGCTGCTCGCGGGCGCCGGCGGCTACCGCGGCGTTCATCTCCCGGCCGGTCTCTTCGGCCATGCCGAACGTTCCGTCGACCAGGCCGGCGGCCACGTCTTCGCTGGTGCCGCCGTAGGCGGCAAGCTCGAAATCGTGGATCGCCGCGCTGCCGTTCATCGCCACATGGGTGATGACCTTGCGCCGCAGCAGCTCGATGAGCAGCGGTCCCAGACCGACCTTGATCACGTGGCCGCCGAGCATGGTCACGACGGCGCGACGGCCGGCCGCCTGCGCGGTCTGGTCGACCACGAGACGCAGGTCGCGGGCGGCGAGGATGTCGGGGAGGGCGCTCCAGAAGGCGGCGAAGCTGCGGTCCGGGCCGGGGGGATGGGCGAGGAGGGCGGGTTCGACTCGGTTGGAACGCTGGGCGATGGGGACGGTCTTGAGGTGGCTGAAGTCCGCCTCGCGGTAGTCGGTCATGGCTGCTCCGGGACTGCGTACTCCTTGAGCTTCAGCGTGACCTGGCCGAACGAGAATTTGGACTGCAACGCCAGCATGATGCGGCGATCGTCATCGGAGAGCCACATCCGCGCGTCTGCCTTCTCGGCGAAGATGCCGCGCCCGTTGGGAATCGCCGGGCGGACGACAATGGCGTTCCACTTGTGTCCCGCGACGCTCACGCGCTCGTGGCCCACGACCGTCACGATGACCGGATTGCGGTCGGGCCGGAAGTAGCGGCGGTACTCGTAGCGCTTGCCCTGGTCCAGCGGCACTGTGCGGATCCAGTACAGGAAAGCGGCGTCGTCGAGTGGCTCCGCCACGGTGGGGAAGGTGGAGTCCTTCCCCTCCTCGCGGTAGAACCCCGAGTCGGGGAAGATCTCGTAGCCGCGGTGCCACTGCCTGCCGCGCTCGTCCGTGTCCTGCAGGAAGCGGCGGGAGCGAAAATCGCGCTTGCCGACCCACGACTCCATCGTCTGGTCGAGGTGGTACCACAGCGCGCCGCCGACGATACGGAACACGAAATGGACCGTTTCGACGCCCCGCAGTGTGTCGAGGCCGGCGACCTCCATAGTAGCGGTGCCGACGTTGAAGATCCCGTACTTGGCCTGGTAGCGGAGCCGCTCCCCCACTCTGAACGGGACGGGACTCGGGGGCGGAGGCGGGACCTCGACGACCGCCCCGATCGGCAGCCCGGCCGAGGCGCGGGAGGAATCGTTTTGACCGCGCAGCGGCGCCGCCAGAAGCACCAGCGTGACCGTGGTGGCGGCCGTGGCCGCTCGGACGGCGCGGATCACGGAGCGGGCGCGCCAGGCGGCGACCAGCTCCTGCCAGGGCCGCACACGAGAGGGCCGCTGGTGCAGGTCGTAGCGGGCGGCCGCGCTCACGGTCTCGACACGACGCGCGTGCGGCGCCAGTCGGGCGAGCAGCTCGGCGTTGGCGCACCAGCCGTCGGTGCTGAGCAGTGAATGGCCGGGCGGTGCGTCGCCGCGGGTCGCTTGCCGGAGCACCGTGAGGCGCAATGCGAGGTACCCGGAGACCGTGTCCCGCACGCCGGCGATGGGGAGCAGGCGCGGCGTCAGCCGGCGCGCCACGCGCAGGCTCCACGGCGTTGGGCCGATCTCGCGCAGCTGCTCGGCGACCACCAGGTCCGCGCCCGACTCCAGCTTCTTCACCATCTCCTCCATCGCCTCCGGCGCGTGCGCGAAGTCGCCGTGGATGACGATGGCGCAGTCGCGCTTGGGCCGGTCGGTCCGCTGCAGGGCGAGCCGGAGCAGCTCCTCGAGGCTCCGGGCGTAGCCCGCCCGCTCCCCGTGGGTCACGACCGTCATCGGCAACACACGAGCGTAGGTGGCGAGCACCGCGGCGGTGCCGTCGGTGGACCCGTCGTCGCACACCAGCAGCTGATACTCGCGTTGGAAGGCCGTGAAGACCTGCCGCACCTTCCAGAGCACCAGACCGGCCGTCCTGGCCTCGTTGTGCACCGGAACGCAGACGTAGATCATGGCCTTGCAATCTAGCTAGGCCAGCGAGCGATAGCAGGCCAACACGGCCTGCGCCATCGCAACGGCCGTGCACTGCTGGGGAAAGGGGACCGGGGGATGGTGGCCCAGCGCGTCGACCACCCTGCGCGCCAGCTCCGCGGGGTCTCCGACCGGCACGAGCCATTCGGTCGGGACGATCTCCGGCAGCCCGCCGGCCCGGGTCGCGACCACGGGTTTGCCGAGCGCGAGGGCGTGTAGCACCACGCTGCCGAGTCCCTCTTGCTTCGAGGACATCACCAAGACATCCCCCTCCCGGAGGAGTGCGTCGACCGCCGACACAAATCCCAGCAAGTGCACGCGGTCCCCGACGCCGAGGTCGGCGATCTCGCGCTCGAGGGAGGAACGCAACTCGCCCTCGCCCGCAACGACCCAGTGCAGGTCGGGGGCAAGGTCGCGGGCGGCGCGGGCGGCGCGGATCAGCGTGCGCTGGTCCTTGTGGCCAACCAGCGCGGCAACGTTGACGGCGACCGGCGCACCGGGCGGCAGACCCAACCGCCCGTGGATCCCAAGAGGGGCGGCGGCGGCGCGGTGGACCTCGTCGAGGTCGATGCCGTCGGGGACGACGGTGACGTTGCGAGGGCTCACCCCATCGGAGATCAGGACGCGCTTGACCGCTTCAGAAACGGCGATCACGCGATCGGCGCGGAGCCATTGACCGGGCCGCCGCAGGCGAAAGTCGACGCGCCGGTGCGCCACCAGCGCCGGAGGGTTCCAGTCCGCGTGACGCCACGGTGCGGTGAGTCGGGCGCGCCAGCGGCGCAGCGGATCCCAGCGCCCGGGTCCCGGGAGCGCGGGCCGGGTCATATCCCACAGGGCGGCCCGAACGAGCGTCAGGGCGTGGCTGTCGTGGACATGAACGACGTCGGGGCGAAAGCTCCAAAGGAATCTGCGGAGATACCACCACGCGCGAGGGTCAAGGCTGATTCCCCAGGGGACGCCGTGCACGAGCACCCCTGCGGCCAAGCACCGTTGCATCAGCTCGCTGCCGGGTTTCGTCGCGAGTCGTAGCTCCACGTCTCGTTCCCGCGCCAGCTCCCGGCAGAGTAGCCGCACTTGGTTCTGGCCACCCCGCCACTCGCGGCCGGAGTCGACCTGAAGGACGCGCAGGGGGGGGGGGGGGGGGTCGGTCAGTTGGCGGGGGTGACGCGGCCGAGCACGCTGCGCAGCTCGGCGAGGGTGAACGGCTTGTGGAGGTAGGGCCGGCCGAGGCTTTCGAGAAACTGCAGCGTGTCGCCGCGCACGGTGTCGCCGGTGGCGAAGATGATCCGCTCGGCCACCTGGGGGTGCATCCGGACGAGGTTCTGGAACATCTCCCGGCCGCCGAGCCGCGGCATGCGCAGGTCGCAGATGATCACGTCGAACGGCTGGGTGAGGGCGCGGGTCAGGGCCTGGCCTCCGTCGGTCGCGACGTCGACGTGGTGGCCCCAGCTCTCGAGCGTGGCGCGCATGTAGTGCAGGATGTGAGGCTCGTCGTCGACGATGAGGATTCGCAGGGGCGTGCCCGGCGCCAGTGCCTCCGGCGACTCCTGGGACTTGGCCTGGTGCGGCGCGCCGGGGAGCTCCACGGTGAACCTGGCGCCCGCGCCGGGGCTCGATTCGAAGGTGATGCGACCCCCATGCTCCGTCACGATGCCCTGGCAGATCGAGAGGCCAAGCCCTGTCCCCTCGCCCTCGGACTTGGTCGTGAAGAAGGGCTCGAAGATGCGGGCGGCGATCTCTTCGGAGATGCCCGGCCCGTCGTCCGACACGGTCACGGCAACGCCGTCGAGCCACTTGCGGGCCGTGATCCGGACATGGCCGCTCCGCCCGGTGGTCGCGATCGCCTGGGCGGCGTTGTTCACCAGGTTCACGAACACCTGGGCGATCTGGTTGGGGATCATTTCCACGTCCGGCACGCCCGGCTCCACGTGGAGCGCGGCCTCAACCTTGAGGGCCATCAGCTGGTTGCGCAGCAATGCCAGGGTCGACTCGAGCACCGGCCGGATGGGGTGGTGGCGTCGCTCGGCTTCCTGCTTTCGGGCGAAGTTGAGCAGGTTTTTAACGATGTTGGCGGCCCGCTCGGCTTCCTGGCGGATCACCTGCAGCGGCTCGGCGAGGTTCGGGGGCACCTCCCCGGCCTCCGCCAGGAAGTCGCTGAAACCCACCACCGAGGCCAGCGGGTTGTTCAAATCGTGGGCAACCCCAGCGATGAGTTGACCAATCGCGGACATTTTCTCAGACTGTATGAGCTGGTCCTGCAGGCGCCGCTTGTCCGTCTGGTCCTCGAACAGCAGCACCGCCGCGCCACCCTGGTCGCCGGCGATCGGCACGGCGCTGACGAGGAAGATGCGGTCTCCGGAGCGCACCTCCGTGGGGGGCGAGCCGGGCTGGCCCAGCGCGTGGGCGACGACCTCAGCCCAGGCGGTCGGCAGCAGCTCCATCCAGGGGCGGCCCGCGAGTGCGGTGACGGGGACCTGAATCAGTCCGGCGAAGACGCGGTTGGCGCGCCGAACGACGCCCCGGGCGTCGACGATGCAGATGGCCTGCGTGATCGCGTCCACGGTGAGCTCCCACTGTCGCTTGCCGCTCGAGAGGAGCTCGACGAGCCGCGCGTTTTCGAGCGCGATCGCTGCCTGGGCGGCGATCGCCTTGACGACCTCAAGCTCGCGCGGTCCGTACGCTCCAGTGCGCGCGCCGGAGACCGACACGGCGCCGATGGTACGGCCGGTGGCGGCGATGGGGGCGCCCAGCCACGACGGCGGCGCGTCGCGCACAGTCGCCCCCAGTTTCGCGGCCTCCGCCGCGACGTCCCGCTTGAACACCAGCGGGCCGCGCCCCAGAGCGAGCTGCAGCAGTGGATCGTCGGTCGGCACTGGCTCGGCGCCGCTGTCGTAGGAGACGACGAGCCGGTTGGCATCGATGTCGAGGAGCGAGATGGAGAGCCGCTCGGGTGCGAGGCTGTCACTGAGGGCCCGGGCCATGATCTCCACGACGGTCGCCGGCCGGTAGGCGCCGGCCAGTTCCTGGGACAGCGCCGTGAGGCGCTCCAGTACCTGCGTCGCCCCTCGAGGCGTAGGTCGTTTGGCTGGAGGCTTACTCATGATCCTCGCCAATGTGCGGGGTCGGCTGCGCGGTGCCGACTTCCGGTTGGTGGTCCTGGCCCTGGCGCGGGGCGACCCGGCGGTCGCCGCGCGCGCCGAGCGCCGACTCCTGGCCGAGGGCCCGGACGCGCTGCTCGACGAGCCCGGCTTGCTCGAAGGGCTCCTCGCCTTGCGCTCCCTGGTCGTCCCCTCGCCCCCGCTGTTCACTTACGTGGCGGTGCGGCATACGCTGCTCGCCGCCGGCGTCGACGACCGCGACCTGGCCGATTACCTCGCCGCCCTGCTGCTGGAGTTCGGTCAGCACAACCGCCACGCGCGAATCGGCGGAGGCGGGGGGGTCTCCGACGACCAAACCTACAATTATCTGGTGGATATCGTCAGCGACCTGTCGCAGGAGCCGGAGGGCGCCGAGCGGGGCTTCTTGCTGCAGGCGCACCTGGGGAACTACAGCCTGTGGCTCGCCGGGCTCTTCCCCGACTACATCGCGGCGCGGCGGCTGCGGGCCGGCGGGCCCGACCTGCTCTACTACGATGAGCTTGGCCGGCAGGGCTACGACCTCGCTTCACGGCACGTGCTGGCCGAACGGTTTGGGGTGGCGGGGATCTACCGGGAAGCCGCCGGGCGCTTCCCGGCACTGCGGGCTGCCTTCAACCGGCTCAGCGACCGGGTGTTCTTCCCGAACGTGTTTACAGCGGACAAGGTGATTCGGAATCTGTAGCCGTCAGCCTTCCCCCATCAGCCGTCAGTCCTCACCGCACCGCACCGCCTGCGCGAAGCCGGCGAACAGCGCCATCTCGGTGAAGTCCTCGGGATGCCACTGCACCGCGAGCATCCACGGCGCGTCCCACTCGACGGCCTCGACGAGGCCGTCTTCGGCCCACGCGGTCGCCCGCAGGCCGGGCGCGAGGTCGCGCACGGCCTGATGGTGGCGGCTGTTGACGGTCGCGGCGGCGGTGCGGAGCGTGCGGTGCAGCAGCGAGTCGGGTGCGACGCGGATCGCGTGACAACCCGTCTTGTCCTGGTGGTCGATCGGCCCGGGGCGCTCGCTTTGCAGGTCCTGATAGAGGGTACCACCGAGGGCCACATTGAGGATCTGGATGCCGCGGCAGATCGCCAGGATGGGGCGGTGCCGGGCGCGTGCGGAGCGGATCAGCTCGAGCTCGAGCGCATCGCGCCCGTGGTCGGTCTCCTCGAGCCGGGGATGGGGGGCCGCGCCGTAGCGGGTGGGGTCCACGTCCTCCCCCCCCGTGAGCACCAGCCCGCGTGTGGCGTCCACGACCGCACCCGCGTCGGCGGGGTCGATGAGCGGCGGGACGACGAGGGGCAGGAGCCCGGCGCGGGTGAGCGCGCTGACGTACGCGGTGTTGAGGGCGACCCGCTCGCGCCCGGCGTCGGTGCGGCGCGGGGCGGAGACGGCGACGACCGGCGTCACGGTTTCCTGTCGGCGGCGGGCGTCGGGCCGAGGAGGGGGCAGCGGGGGTTGCTCGTCCCGGCCCAGTTCACGCGCACGCCGTAGACCGGCACCATTTTCCCTCCACCCTCCATGGTGCCGAGCTGGGGGTAGTCGGGCGGCGGGCGGCGCGTCTCGTAGACGAGGATGCCCATCGCCCGCTCGGAGGTGTCGTCCACGACCAGCACGGCGTAGGTCATCGTGTCGTTGGCGGCGCGCGCCTGGAAGCCGGGCCCTTGATAGCTCAGCACCAGCTGGCCGCTGGCGCTTTGCTCGGTGTAGCCGACCTGCACCTCGTCCTGCTGTTGCTGGCCGACGACGCGGGCCGGGAGCCGGCCGGGCAGGCCGCGGGGCGCGTCCGTGAGCAGGGCGCGCGCGTTGCGCAGCCGGTCTTGGATGAGCGCGGGCCCCGCCACCTGCGCGAAGCCGCACACCGGGGAGCGACCGCGGTCGCCCCCGCAGGCGGCCGTGACGAGCGCGAGGCTGGAGAGAGAGACGAGAGCATGACGCATGCGGAGAATCTAATAGATGAAGACGAAAGTGACCGACACGGTGCGCACCGGCTCGAGCGCACGGGGCGCGTAATTGTAGAGATAGTTGAGCGCGTTGGCGACGAGCACGCGAACGCTCGCCGGGCCGCGCGCCCAGCCTACCCGGAGGTCCAGGACTTTGACGGCGACCCGGGGATCGGAGGGCGGCGTGAGCTCGACGCGCTCGAATCGACTACTGTAGCGGAACTCTGCGCCGACGCCGAGCCCGCCCGCGGTGTAGTCGGCGCCGAGGGTGAGCAGGTGGCGCGGGCGGAAGGCGAGCGGGCGCTGCGGCACCGTGTCGTGGGAGAGCTCGCGGGCGTACAGGAAGGTGTAGCCGAGCGTGGTCGCGAGACGCGGTGTGAGCGGATTCGCGCTCACGGCGAGGTCGAGTCCCGCGAGGCGGGCGCGCGCCACGTTCTGGAACTGGATCTTCAGGACCGTTGTGTTGACGGTTGGCTCGATCAGCTGGCTCGCCTCGGTCCAGAACAGCGCGGCGTCCACGCGCGCCGAGCCCGCGATGGGCCGCGCGTGACCGACCTCGAACGTCCACGCCTTCTCCGGCTTCAGGTTGGGATTTGAATCCACGGTGAACCCGCTCACGACGGTGGACACGAACCGCTCCGCGAGGGACGGGGCCCGGAACCCGCGACCGGCCGATGCGCGCCAGATCCCCGCGCCGGTGGGCAGAACCGCGCCGACCCGGGGGCTGACGACGGCGCTGAGCGCGCCGCCGTCGATCGTGAGGAAATCGATGCGCGCCCCGGCCGTGAGGTGGGCCGGGCTCCCCCCCCCTCCCAGCGGCCGCTCCCCTTCGCCATACGCCGCGTACTCCCCCTGATGGTGGGAGCCGCCGAAGATGTTGCTCGTAATGTCCGAGAGGCCGGTCTCGGCGCCGACGGTGACCACGCTGCCTCCGCCGTCGGGGCGGAACTCGCCGCGCAGCTCGCCGCCGAAGCGGTCGGCAACGCCGTAGTCGTCGCGGCTCGTGGGCTGGAAATCGGTGAAGTGCGTGCGTAGCCACGAGGCGCGCGCCTGCCAGTGGACACGCTCGCTGGGCGTGCGCGCCAGCACCGCCGTGAGATAACCCTTGTCGGAGCGGGTGTGGCTGCCCAGACCTGACGTGTCGATAAGGAACGGCTGGTAGGCCTGGCCGCGGTCGTCGCAGCCGCCGCGCTCGCACCAGGCGAGCGGCACCTGGTACTGGTCGCTCGCCCACGAACCGGAGACGGTGAGCCGCGTGTACGGGCTCGCCCGCCAATCGCCCTTGCCGGCGAGCTGCCAGTGGTCCTGATGGTCTTGCTGGCGGTAGCCGTCGGACCGCCAGCCGCCGACAGTGACGGCGCCGCGCAGATCCTCACGTCCGTAGCTCGAAGTGAGCTCGGCGCCGCCGTGCATGCCGGTGAAGTCGCGGAAACGCCACTCGGCGTAGGGCGGATTGGCGTACGCCCCGCCGGTGGCCCTCAGGCGGGCGTGGACGCCGACGGGGACCTCGCGCGTGATGAGGTTCACCACGCCGCCGAAGGCGGCGGATCCGTACAAGGCCGATCCGGCGCCCTTGACGACCTCGACGCGCTCGACGTCGTCCACGGGGAGCAGATCCCAGCTGATGCCGCCGCGGTCACCCTGGTTGGCGGGAACGCCGTCCACGAGCAACAGCACGCGGCTGCCCAGGCCCTGCACGAAACCGCTCGACCCGCGGATGTTCACCTGGCCGGAGAGGAACTGGACGCCGGGCGCCTTGTCTACGGCTTCGTCGATTGTGTTGACGGCGCGCTTGGCGATGTCGGAGTCGGACAGAAGGGCCACACTCGCCACCACGTCCTCGAGGCTTTGCGGGCGCTTGGCGGCGGTGACGACGATGGGACGCAGCGACATGACCTGCGATCGGAGTACGAAGTCGTGTCGCAGGGGCGTGCTCGCAGTGATCGACACCGTGTCGAATACCGCGAGGTAGCCGATCACGTGCCCGGCGCTCAGAATGACCGTGCCGGCCGGAACGCCGGACAGCCGATACTCTCCGCGGCTGTCGGTGTTGACGCTCAGGAGCATACCCTGCACGGACACCCTGGCGGCGGGGATCGGCTTGCCGGTACTGTCCCGGACCGTTCCGTATACCTCACTGGTCCCCTGTGCCGCCAGCGTCGAAGCGAGAACGAACGGAGCGATGGCGAGGATTCTCATTGCTTCGCTGCCGCCGGGAAGTAATACGAGATCGGATGCATGTTCGCGAAATCCACCACAATATTGATCGAGTCCGTCCCAGATCCGTTCACCACCACGACCCCCGGCCTCGTGGGGTCGCTCCGGTCCCGGTAGTAACCCGCCTCACGCAGCAGCGAGTCGGCGTTGGAAAAGTCGGGATTGAAACTCCCGAGCTTCTTCCACACCGCGACCACCCATTCGTAGCGACCGTTGAGGATGCCCAAGGTGTAGAAGTAGCTCGAGTCCGCGGTGGGGATCGACTGGGGCGGGAACGGCACGAAGTTGAAGAGATCGTTCCGGCTCTGGGGAAACGTGGGGTACGCCACCAGGTAGACTGCCTCGGTCGAGTCGGGCAACGCCCCACGGAACCGCACCGTCCCGCAAATCCCGACAACGCCATGCGGGCAGGTCGTGGGCACGCGAACGGGCCGCAGCCCCTCATTGCAGGCGAACGCCAGGATGGCGATCGCGATCGGCAGTAGCAGCCTGGCGGACGGGGGGTGCGGCAGCATGCAGCAAACTCGACCTTGCCGTGCGGGCCGTCAACTTGACCATCGTTTCCGGCGAGCGCACTTTCATTCCCCACTATGCCCATTTACGAGTATCGCTGTACCAAGTGCCGGAAGCGCTTCAGCCAACAGCAACCGATCAGCCAGCACGGCCGGCGGCACCCCACCTGCCCCAACTGCAAATCGAAGGCGGTGCAGCCGGTGCTCTCGTCGTTCTTCGCCAAGACGGTCCGCAAGAGCTGACGGCGGGAGGACCGGGGGGGGCGGACATGTTCGAGCGTCTGCGGGATGCACTGCGGGCCGCCCTGGACGCGGCGACGCCCACCGGGGATCTGCGGGAGCTGGTGCGCCAGATGCACGAGGCGGTCGTGGACGCCAAGGTGGCGGTGCAGGAGATGCGCCAAGCCCTGGCGCGCACCGACGTTGAGGTCGCCGCAGAGCGCCAGCGGCTTGCCGATGCTGAGCGGCGGGGCCGCCTCGCCGCCGAGATCCAGGACGGGGAAACGGTGGAGGTGGCCCAGCGGTTCACGGCGAAGCACCGGGAGCGGGTGGGCGTGCTCGAGCGCAAGCGCGCCGCGCAGCAGGACGAGCTGGCCCTCGCCGAGCGCGACCTGACGGAGATGCAGGCGCAGCTGCACAAGGCCGAGCTGGACCGGCCTCAAGGGGGCGGCGAGCGAAGCACCGAGCAGGCGTGGCGCGATCTGCAGGCGGCGGGCGGCGAGCGTCCCGGTGTGGACCTGCGCGACGAGCTGCTGAAGTCGGAGATGGATCGGGCGGCGCGAGAGGCCGCGGCGGAGAGGCAGCTCGAGGAGATGAAGAAGAAATTGCGAAAGGACTGAGCATGTTCTCCGTCGTGCTTGCCGTGCTCCTGCAGCAACCCGCCCCCACCGATCTACAGAAGCGCGCCCATACCTACAGCATCGTCGCCTGGGACTCCGCGACGGGGGACTTGGGCGTCGCGGTGCAGTCCAAGTTCCCTAATGTGGGCGGGATCGTGCCGTGGGCGAAGGCGGGAGTGGGGGCGGTGGCGACGCAGTCGCTCGGCAACACCGCCTACGGCGAGCGCGGTCTCGAGCTGATGGCGCTGGGCGCGTCCGCACCGGAAGTATTGCGGATCGTGATGCGCAGCGATCCGCGCCGCGCGCAGCGTCAGGTCGGCATGGTGGACGCGCGCGGCAACACCGCCAGCTGGACGGGAGACTCCTGCTTCGACTGGGCTGGGGGGCGCACCATGACACCCGCGGGCGACATTATCGCCGCGGGGAAGGGTCAGATCATCGTTGGCCGGTATTTCGCAGCCCAGGCGAACATCATGGTCTCCGACCAGACGGTGAAGAACATGGCGAATGCCTTCCAGCACGCCGCCGGCGCTCTCGCCGATCGGCTGATGGCGGCCCTCCAGGCGGGGCAGGCGGGGGGAGGCGACAAACGCGGGATGGAGTCGGCGGCCCTGCTCGTGGTGCGCGCGGGGGCCGGCTACCTGGGCGGCAACGACCGCTACATCGACCTGCGCATCTACGACGACAGCCAACCGATCCGCGAGCTGCAGCGACTCTACCGCCTGCATCAGCTCTACTTTTTCCAGAGCCGCCCCGAGGACCTGGTCCCCCTCACCCTGGACGTCGTGAAGCAGCTCGAGCCGATCCTGCTGCGCGAGCCGCTCGGCCAGCCGCAGAAGTGGCTCGACGCGCCGCAGGGGACCGCGACCCAGAGGTTCCTCGAGGCGCTGGCCAACTTCATGTACTGGGAGAATTACGACGTGCGGGTTCGGATGGACGGGAAGATCGATCGAGTGGCGTTAGACGACATTCTGGCGCGGCGGCGGAAGAAATAGCCATCAGCCATCGGCCATCAGGGTGTGACTGAGGGCTGATCGCTGACGGCTGACGGCTCTCGTGGAGGCTCCATGGACATCAAGCGCGACCGCATGGTCTTTTTGGGCTATGGGAAGTATTGGCGTTCCGACCGGATCCTCGGGCTGATGCCGATCGAGGAGGGTCGCGGGCCCGGCCAGCGCACCAACGTCTTCGTCGAGGGCCGCGCCGACCCGATCGTGGCGTCGCGCACCGAAGAGAGCATCCTCGAGGACATGGGCGCGAGCGACGATAGCTTCCAGACCCAGGCGCTGCGGGAGGCGACCCGAGAGCTGCTGGAGGCATTTCACGAGTTCTCGCCGGTGCTGCGGCGCGCGCTGCAACACGAGCACCATTTCGACGTGGAGAAATGGGAGCTGCATCTGAGCGAGCTGCTGCGCCCGGCCCCGGTGATCGAGCCGGCCGGGCAGGACGACCTGTTCACCTGATTCCTCTCGGAAGAGCCTCATGACGGCTGCTGACGGGAGCGCGGTCGGCGGGCGCGACACCTCGGGTTGGGCGGGCCATCCACGCGGCCTGTCCACGCTGTTCTTCACCGAGATGTGGGAGCGCTTCAGCTACTACGGGATGCGGGCGTTCCTCATCCTGTACATGGTGCACGCGCTTGGCTTCGACGACCCTCACGCGGGGTCGGTGTATGGGACGTACACCGGGAGCGTTTGGTTCGCCGCGATTTTCGGCGGCATCATCGCCGACCGCTGGCTGGGCCACTACCGGAGCGTCCTCGTCGGGGGGATCATCATCGCCCTCGGTCACTTCACGCTCGCCCTCCACGCGCTACCGTTCTTCTACGCCGGCCTGTCGTGCATCGTGATCGGAACCGGTCTCCTCAAGCCCAACGTGAGCACCCTGGTCGGCTCGCTGTACGAGCAGGGAGACGAACGCCGCGACGCGGGGTTCTCGATCTTCTACATGGGGATCAACCTCGGCGCGTTCCTCGGGCCGCTCATCGCCGGATACCTCGCGCAGCAGGTCGACTGCTCGGGCTGGTGCAGTACATCGTCGGGCGCCAGCGGCTCGCGCCGGGTGTGGCCCGGCTCGCGGCGCGACCTACGCCTGCCCCGACCGCCCCCGCCGACGCGACCAGGGGGGGGGGGTGGGGGGGGTTCACGGCCGCTGACTGGAAGCGCATGGCTGCGGTGGTGGTGTTCTTCGCGTTCGCGACACTGTTCTGGGCCGGATACGAGCAGGCGGGCTCGACGCTCAACCTGTTCGCCGACCGGTACGTCGACCTCACTCTGTTCGGCCTCAAGCTCTACGCGTCGTGGTTCGTCTCGATCCAGGCCCTGTTCGTGATCATTCTCGCGCCGATCTTCGCGTGGCTGTGGGTGCGGCTCGGCTCGCGCCAGCCGTCCTCGCCCGCGAAGTTCGCCTGGGCGCTTCTGTTCATGGGACTCGCGTTCCTCCTCCTCATGCCGGCCGGAAGCGTCGCCCAAGGTGGGGTGAAGGTGAGCCCGCTGTGGTTGGTGGGCGCCTACTTCATCGAGGAGCTGG
Organism: Gemmatimonadota bacterium; assembly: GCA_003223415.1. Classification (GTDB taxonomy): domain Bacteria; phylum Gemmatimonadota; class Gemmatimonadetes; order Gemmatimonadales; family GWC2-71-9; genus 13-1-40CM-70-15. The sequence goes on along the minus strand of QHUY01000006.1, from coordinate 36,627 downwards.
GGGAGTTGAGCCTCAGCCCCGTTGGGCTCTCGGTCGTGACGAAGCTTGCCCCGACGCGGGTCGTCGGCCTGATGATGGGCGTGTGGTTCCTATCCAATGCCGCCGGGAACAAGCTCGCCGGGTGGGCGGCAGGATTCATCAGCAGGATGCCGCTGGCGTCGCTGTTCGGCGCGACCGCGGCCGCGATGCTGACCGCCGCGCTCGTCATGTTCCTCCTGATCAAGCCGGTGCGGAACCTGATGGGGGGGGTGCACTAGGAGCGAAAGGCGTTAACGGAAAACGCCTTATCGCCGCAAACGCCGCTCGAAGAACTCCGCCGCCGCGTGGTACACCGCGAGCCAATGCGCATGCGTCAGGAAGTCGTGGATCTCATCCGGGAAAATCAGCTGCTCGACGACCACGCCCTGGTGCCGCAGCGCCTCGGCGAGCTCCACCGTCTGGCTGAATTGCACGTTGCGGTCGTCGTCGCCGTGAATCAGTAATACCGGCGAGCGCCAATCCTTCACGTAGGCGATCGGCGAGGATTCGTAGGCGAGCTTCGCGGCGTCGGTCTGCTTGGCGGGATCGTAGCTCTCGACCCAGTTGCGGATCTCGATGTTCCAGTCGTGCACCCCGTGTAGGTCCACCCCCGCCGCGAACAGGTCGGAAGCCCGCGCGAGGCCCATCGCCGTCAGGAACCCGCCGTAGGAGCCGCCCCACAGGCCGATGCGCGCCGCATCGACGTCGGCGCGACTGCGGAGGTACACCCCCGCGCCCAACACGTCGTTGAACTCGCTCGCCCCTTGGGCCCCGTAGTGCAGGGCCTCGCGGAACTCGATCCCGTAGCCGATGCCGCTGCGGTAGTTCACCGATAGGACGACGTAGCCCTGGCTGGCCAGGTACTCATTCAGGGCGTAGGCGTTGCGGTAATAGTAGAGGTAGTGCCAGCCGAGCAGCATCTGGCGGCGGGAACCGCCGTGGAAGAACACCACCGCCGGGCGCCGCTCGCCGGGCTTCAGGTTCTTCGGCAGGAACAGCTGCCCGTGAATCGTCACGCCATCCGCCGCCGAGAAGAGCACCTGCTGTGGCTCGAGCAGCGCCGCTGCGGGAAAGTCGGCGGGGATGGCCGCCGGCGCAATGTCCCGCGGCGCGGCCGCGCCGAGGAGGATCGCCGGACGCGGCGGCTGACGGGCGTCCGCGTGGAAGAACGCGACGGCCTTGCCGTCGCTGGTTATCACCGGCGCCCACTCGAGTCCCGTGCCCCGCGTCAGCGCGACGGGCGCTCCGCCGGCTACCGCGACTCTCCACACGTGCCGGCGGTCGATGTCGTCCTGGTTCGAGTTGTAAACGATCGAGCTCCCGTCCGCGCCGAGCGCGACGTACTCGACTTCGAACGCCCCCCGCGTGAGCAGCGCGGCCGCTCCGCCGGCCACCGGCACCGCGTACAGGTGCGTCCACCCATCCTTCTCCCAGGGGAACACGAGGCGATCGCCCGCCGTCCAGAGCAGCTGATTCGCGGTGACGACGCCCTGGAAGGCGCTGCCGCGACCGGTGTCGGCCTTCCAAACCTCCCGTCCCGCGCCGCTCGCCACGTCCACCACCCGGATGGACCAGGGCTGCGCCGCGCGCTCGGGCGTGAACGGCAGGGTGCCGGTGGCCGCGGGAATGCGGACGAACGCAAGCCGCTTGCCGTCCGGCGCCCAGACGGGATCGACGTCCGAATCCACGCTGGGGTCGACGAAGCGAAGCGTCTTGGCGGCGACGTCGTAGATGCCGATGAACGCATGGTCGTCGCGGCGGCTCACGAAAGCGAGCGCGGCGGCGTCGGGAGACCAGCGCAGCGCGCCGGCGCGACCCCGCGCGTGGATCGGCTGCTGCGGAGCCGCCGAGTCGGCGAGCGAGACCCACCAGATCTGACCGCGGCGGAGGAAGGCCACCCGATCCCCTTTGGGCGAGACGGCGGGGCTCGACCCCTCACCCAGGCGCCGGAGGGCACCGCCTGAGACCGCCACGACCCAGACGTCCTGCTCGACGCCCTCGGGGAGGCTATGCGGGTTGGGCGTCTCGCCGCGGCCGTTGGGTCCGCCGCCGCGGACGTAGACGATCGCCTTTGCGTCGGGCGTCCACTGGAGCTCCCCAATCTCCTGGCCGTCGTCGCCGGTGTAGGTTGTGACCGGTTTCCCCTGGTAGTCGGGTGGCGCGGCGATCCAGATGTTGCGCGCGCCGCGGTCGTTGAACACCCAGGCGACGGCGCCGCCGGTCGGCGCGGCGACGAGCTCTTCGGGGAACGACGCGGACAGCGCCTGCTCGAGGGTGAAGGCGGGCTGCTGGGCGGGCAGTGTGGTCGGCGCTAGCGCAGCAGTCGCGACGACGGCGAGAGAACGGAGGTGGGAGATCATGATGGCAGAACCTACTACGGCTCCCACTCGAAATCGCCTGCTTCGGCCACCGCCCGGCCGCCCAACCGGTCGGTGTCGGCGCTCACGCCGACGGCCACGATCGGGTGCGGCGCCCGGCTGAACAGCCGGCGGTAGTCGGCGAACGGGTCCCGGCGCTCCACATGCCAGGACCCGTCCGCGTCGTCGGCGCGCTCGAGCACGACGACGGCACGCGCCCCGCTGAGCAAGCTTTCGCCCCGCCCTTCGGAGTTTCCCCAGCTGTAGGCGATGCTCCGTCCGTCGTCGAAGGTGACGACCACGCGCACCGGCGTATCGTCGCGCGCCCGCACGCGGAGGGACGCCCCACGGATCGGGGTGTCGGTACGCCAGCGCCACTTGAGGGTACCGGCGTGTCCCGTCGGTGGGTGCAGCGGCGCGCGCAGCCGGTAGCTTGCGCCTCCCGCGGCGCGGCGCGCCTCGACCCGAAGGGCGTGGCCCCCGGTCACCTGGAATTGTGGTGCTTCCACGTCGCGCACACGCTGGAGCGTCCACCCTCGAGGGACGCCCGCGCTCGCCGGGACGATCGCTAGGTTCGTGAGCACCTGCAGGGCGAGCAGCGCACCGGTGCTCACATCGGCTCCTCGGCGAAGTGACAGGCGGCGAGCTGCCCTGGGACGACGGCCCGCAGCGCGGGGACCTCGGTGCGGCAGCGCTGGTTCTTCTTGGGGTGCGGGCAGCGCGGATGGAACGGGCAGCCGGGCGGCGGGCTGGCGGGCGAAGGGACGTCGCCCGTCAGCACGATGCGCTGCTTCTGGGCGGCGGGATCTGGCACCGGCACGGCCGAGAGCAGCGAGCGCGTGTACGGGTGCCGCGGCGCAAGGTACAGCTCGGCGGCCGGGGCGAGCTCCACGATCTTGCCGAGGTACATCACCGCGACCTGCTCGGCGATGTGCTTCACCACCGCGAGGTCGTGGGCGATGAAGAGATAGGTGAGCCGCCGCTGCTGCTGCAGGTCCATGAGCAGGTTCAGGACCTGCGCCTGCACCGAGACGTCGAGCGCGGAGACCGGCTCGTCACACACGAGGAACGCGGGCTCGACCGACAGCGCGCGGGCGATCCCCACCCGCTGGCGCTGGCCGCCCGAGAGCTCGTGCGGGTAGCTGCGGGCGAGGCGGGAGTCGAGCCCGACCTCCTCAAGCAGCGCCGCCACTTTGGCGTCGGCCCCGGCGCCGGCCGCGAGGCGGTGGATGGCGAGCGGCTCGCGCAGCGTCTGGCGCACGGTCATGCGCGGGTTGAGCGAGCTGTACGGGTCCTGGAACACGATCTGCATGCGGCGCCGCAGCGCGCGCAGCTCCCGCGCCCCGAGGGTGAAGACCTCCCGGCCGTCGATCACGACCTGCCCGGCCGTGGGCTCCTGCAGCCGCAGGATCGTCCTGCCGACCGTGGACTTGCCGCACCCCGACTCGCCCACGAGCCCCAGCGTTTGTCCGGGCGTGATCGCGAATGATACGCCGTCCACCGCGCGCACCACGCGGCGCGGCCGGCCCAGCCCGAGCCAGGCGCGCTCACCAGGATAGTGCTTGACCAGATTCCGGACGTCGACGAGCGGGGCGCTCACGACCGCCGCATCCGGCGCTGCGGTTCGGCGACGAGCCAGCAGCGGGCGGTGTGCCCGGCGCCGCCCGTCTCCAGGAGCGGCGGCTCCTCGGCCCGGCACTTGTCCCAAGCGTACGGGCAGCGGGGATGGAAGCGGCACCCGCTCGGCCAATCGGTGGCGGCCGGGACGTTGCCGGGGATGCTGTGCAGCCGCGCCGCGGGGGGACGGTCGAGCCGCGGTACCGAGGCCATCAGCCCCTCGGTGTACGGATGCTGCGCCCGCGTAAACAGCTCCGGCGTCGGCGCGGTCTCCACCACCTGGCCCGCGTACATCACCACGACGCGGTCGGCGCTCCCCGCGACGATGCCCAAGTCGTGGGTGATGAGCATGATCGCCATGCCGAGCTCGGCCTGCAGGCGCTCCAGCAGCTCGAGGATCTGCGCCTGGATGGTGACGTCGAGCGCGGTCGTCGGCTCGTCGGCGATCAGCACCTGGGGGTGGCAGACGAGCGCCATCGCGATCATCACCCGCTGGCAGATGCCGCCCGAGAGCTGGTGCGGGTAGTCGTCGAGGCGCGCCTCGGGGTCCGGGATCCCGACGAGGCGCAGCATTTCGAGCGCGCGTGCGCGGGCCGCGCGGCGCGACAGCCGCTGGTGCACGATGGCCGCCTCGGCGATCTGGTCGCCGACCGTGAAGACGGGGTTGAGCGACGTCATCGGCTCCTGGAAGATCATGGCGATCCGGTTGCCGCGCACGGCGCGCAGCTCGGGCGGGGACAGCGTGAGCAGGTTGCGGCCCTCGAACTCGATGAAGCTGCCGGGGCGGATGTGGCCCGGCGGCTCAGGGATCAGGCGGAGGATGGAGAGGGAGGTGACCGTCTTGCCGCACCCCGACTCCCCCACGATGCCCAGCGTCTCGCCGGGATACAGGTCGAAAGAGACGCCGTCCACGGCGCGCGCGGTGCCACGGCCCCGCTCCGTCACGAAGTACGTCTTCAGATCGCGCACCCGGAGCAACGGCTCCTTCACGTCGCCTCCCGGCGCGGATCGAGGGCGTCGCGGAGCGCGTCGCCGACGGCGTTCAGGGCCATCACGACGAGCACGATGGCGAGGCCCGGGGACAAAGTGGTCCAGGGAGCGGTGGCGATCTGCTCCTTGCCGTCGGCGATCATGTTGCCCCAGCTCGGCGTCGGCGGCGCCACCCCGATACCGAGGAACGAGAGCGACGCCTCGAGCAGCATCACGCTCCCGATCCCGAGTGCGGCGGAGACGATGAGCGGCGCCACGGCGTTGGGGAGGACATGGCGGAGGATTACGCGGGCCGGCGGCGCGCCCAGCGCCCGCGCGGCGTCCACGTAGGCGAGCTCCCGCCGCGACAGCACTTCGGCCCGCACCAGCCGGCTGGTCGCGAACCAGCCCGTCAGCCCGATCGTCAGCACCAGGATCGCCAGCGGCAGCTGGCTCCATAGCGACACGGCGATCAGCAGAAGGAAGATCCGCGGGACCGCGAGGCCGACGTCAACCAGACGCATGAGCACGCCGTCCATCCACCGGTGGAAGTAGCCCGCCAGCAGGCCGACCACCGCGCCCAGGGAGACGGCGACCAGCATCGCGAGCGTGCCGACGGCCAGCGAGACTCGGGCGCCGAACACCAGACGGCTCAGCAGGTCGCGGCTGTAGAGGTCCGTGCCGAGCGGATGCATCCACGACGGCGGGCGGTTCTGCAGCTGCACGATCTCCAGCTGCGCGGAGGGGTCGTAGGGCGCGACGAGCGGCGCGCACACTGCGATGAGGACGAAGAAGAGCAGCACGCCCACCGCGAAGGCGGCGGTGGGGTGCCGGAAGAAACGCCGTGCCGCGTCGCTGCCGGCCGTGCCGGCGCGCAGGCCCAACGCCCCGATCGCCGCGGCGGCGAGGAGGGCGAGCAAGACCGCCCAGTGACGGGGCGTCACGCGCGTGCCCCGCCCTTGCCGAGACGGATGCGCGGATCGGCCACGGAATACAGCACGTCGGCGACCAGACTGCCCAGCACGACCATCACGGACGCGAGCAAGGCGGCGGCGGTCACGACGGGATAGTCCCGGGTGAAGATCGCGTCCGCGGCGAGCTTGCCCATCCCGGGCCAGGAGAACACCGTCTCGATCAGGACGGCGCCGGTCAGCAGGAATGGGAGGGCGAGGCCGAACAGCGTGATGAGCGGGAGCAGCGCGTTGCGCAGCGTGTGGACCAGCCAGATGCGCCGCTCGTGGAGCCCCTTGGCCCGCGCCGTGCGGATGAAGTCCTGGCCCGCGACCTCCAGCAGCGCGGCCCGCTGGAATCGGGCCGTACCGCCGGCGCCCACCAACCCGAGCGTCAAGGCCGGGAGCGCGAGGTGCCAGGCCCGGTCACCGAGCCGCCCGAGCAGCGAGAGCGACGGATACAGCACGGGATTGCGGTCACCGCCGACAGGGAACCAGGCGAGGTGCTGGCCGAACACAAGCACGAGCACCAGGCCGAGCCAGAAGGTGGGGACGGAGTAGAGAAACAGGGTGGCGTTGCCAAGGACAACGTCGGCGCGATGACGGGCGCGGGCGGCCTGATAGAGGCCGATGGCGGCGCCGAGCAGGAAGTCGATGGCGAGTGCGGCGCCCGACAGCAACAAGGTGTTGGGAACTGTGGTAGCGAGCACCTCGCCGATGGGGCGCCGCAGACTGAAGGAATACCCCGGATCACCGTGCAGCAGGGCGACCACGTACCTGACGTACTGTACCCCGAGCGGGCGGTCGAGCCCGAACTGCCGACGTAGCCCGTCGACGACGGCGGGATCGAGGACGCGCTCGTCGCTCGGCACGAACGGCGTGCCGGGCGCGAGGTGGATGAGCAGGAAGGTGAGGGTGACGACCGCGAAGACGATGGCGATCGCGGCGGCGCAGCGCCGCACCAGCCACGCCGTCACCTAGCGCTCCACGCGATCTCGATCGATCAGCCGGTCGGCGGGGATGCGCCAGGTTCGGACCAGCGCCCACCAGGAATCGGGGCGAACCTGGACGTCGGCCACGCGCCGGTGGACCGCGGCGACGAGGTTCGGGGCGTACAGCCAGGCGGCCGGCGCGTCGTCGTTGAGGATGCTGAACGCCTCGCGCCAAGCGCGCGCCGCCTCTTCGGGTCGGTTCGCCCCATGGCCCGCGGCCTCGAGCGCGCGCTGGAAGGCGGGGTTGGCGTAATGGCCGAAGTTGCCGGGGGCGCCGCGGCCCCAGTGCTGGGTCACGCCTGCCGTCGGCGAGGGGTCCGCCTGATAGGAGAGGATCGCGGCCTCGAAGTTGCCCTTGGCCAGCCGGTCCTGCATGACGTTCGGCTCGATTTCGACGAGCTTCACGTCGACGCCCACGGTCAGTAACTGTGCCTGAATCAGGCGGGCGTACTGCCGCCGCACGGCGCTCGTCGTCGGCACCAGCAGCTCGAAGGCGAGCTTCTGCCCCCCGCGCGTCCGCGCGCTCCCTCCCCCGCCGACGGCGCGCCACCCGCGCTGTGCCAGCAGCCGGGCGGCCGCCGCCGTGTCGTAGGGCAGGCTCCGGATCGCCGGGTCCCACACCGACCAGAGCTGTGGCATCGGTCCGGGGGGCACCTTGGCCTGCCCCGCCCACACGCTCTGGTTCATACGGTCCCGGTCCAGCGCCAGCACCAGCGCTCGCCGCACTGCGCGGTCGCTGAACAGCGGCGCGGCGACGTTGAACAGCATGTAGCCGTACGCGGAGCTCTTGTAGGGATAGGTGGCGAGCTGCGGCACCTGCTGGACCCGCCGCAGATTGTCCAGGGGGCCGAGGAACTCGAGGGCATCGCCCTGCCCGGCCACGAGCTGGGTGATCGCCGCCTGCTGGTCGCCGACGAACTGCCAAATCAGGCGGCGGATGTGCGGCCGACCCAGAAAGAACGTCGAGTCGGCACCCAGCTCGACGCTCTGGCCGGGCGTCCAAGAAACGAAGCGATAAGGGCCGTCACCCACCGGCACCCGACCGAACGCGGCCGTTGCCCAGCGCGGCCTCGGCACGGTGTCCAACAGGTGCCGGGGCAGGATGTACATGTGGTACACGGCGGCGTAGAACATCTCCGGGTAGCGCTCGCGGTAAGCGAACACGGCCGTGAGCGAGTCCCGAGCGGTCACTGACACGATGCCCCCGAGCAGGGGGCGCGACTCGGCGTGCACCTGGGAATCCGTGTAGGCCTGGAAGGTGAACGCGACGTCGGCCGCGGTGACGGGCGGCCCGTCCTGCCAGCGCGCCCGCGGATCCAGATGGAACACCAGCCTGGTCGGCGTCTCCCATTCCCAGCGCTGCGACAGCTGCGGCTGGAAGTCATGGTCGCCCAGCGTGTTCATCGACGGCCCGATGTCCGCGAGCTTGAGGAAGATCTGCTGGTACACGTCCCGGGCCAGGCCCTGCACACTGACCGGTGGCAACAAGATGTCGGGCTGGCCGGCGGCCGCGAACACCAGTGTGCCGCAGTAGTCGCCGCGACAGGTGCTCGGGCGAGTGCAGGCAGTGAGGGCGACGAGGGCGGCTAATCCGATCAGCGACGGGGGGGGGGGCTTTGTGGGCGCGCGCATGTCGCCAAAGATTTCACCGCCGAGCTAGCGGCGCCAGGTCCAGGCCTCGCCGTAATCGGACGGTCGGACGGTCGGACGGCCGCACGGGGCAAGCGGCCCGTCCCAAGCCGCCACAACGGCTGCGGCGACCTCCTCGAAGGAGACCGACCGGCCGAGGACGGCCGCAAGAGTGGTTTCCCCACCGACGGCTGACGGCTGACGGCTGATGGCTCGAATGACGTCCTGCGACCCATCGAGGAGGATCGAGCCGTGCTGCAGGAAGGCCCTGCCGTGCCGCACCTGCGCGGACCCGATCACCTTGCGCCCGGCAGCGAGGATCTCGCCACCGACTGGGGACGAGAAGCACGCTCCCGGGGGGGGGCGGTCATGCGGTCGGGCGGTGGGGTGGTCCGAGGCGAGGGTGGCCTCCACGCCCAGGGCCCGCAGCCCCGCCGCCAGCCGCTCGTGGATCCCGTGATAGCTCTCGCGCAGCGACCCGAACGCGGCGATCGGCGCGACGACGGCATAAGTAACCTCGTGCTCATGCCACACGGCGCGGCCTCCGGTCGGGCGGCGCACGACGTCGAGCCCGAGGCGCGCGATCGCGGCGCGGTCGTAGCGCGCCAGCGCCGGCTCGTTGCGCCCAAAGGAGAGACAGGGCGGGTCCCAGCGGTACAGGCGGAGGACCGCCCTACCCGTGCGGTCCGCCTCCTCCAGCAGGGCCTGGTCGATTGCCATGTTCTCCGCCCCGCTGCGGCTCAAGGAGTCGAGCAGGAGGTGCCAGACAATCACGTGGTGACGTACTCCTCGATCGGCGGCCACGTACACACCAGGTTCCGGTCCCCGTACGCGCCGTCGATGCGGCCCACGGGCGGCCAGATTTTGTGCTCCCGGGTGGCGGGCGTGGGGAGCGCCGCGCGCTCGCGCGAGTAGGGTCGGTCCCACGCGTCCGCCAGCAGGTCGGCGAGCGGGTGCGGGGCGTTGGTGAGCAGGTTGTTCTCGCGGTCGGCCTCGCCGCGCTCGATCTCGCGGATCTCTCCGCGGATCGCGATCAGCGCGTCGCAGAAGCGGTCCAGCTCCTCCTTCGACTCGCTCTCGGTCGGCTCGACCATCAGCGTCCCCGCCACGGGGAAGGAGACCGTGGGCGGGTGGAACCCGTAGTCGATCAGCCGCTTGGCGATGTCCTCGACCTCGACGCCCGCCGATGCTTTGAAGGGTCGCGTGTCGAGGATGCACTCGTGCGCGATGAGGCCGTGCTGGCCCGCGTACAGCAGGCCGATGTGGTCCTCGAGCCGCTTGGCGACGTAGTTCGCGTTGAGGATCGCGATCGTGGTCGCTGCGGCGAGGTGCTCGCGACCCATCATCGCGATGTAGGCCCAGGAGATCGGCAGGATGGAGGGGCTGCCCCACGGCGCCGACGACACCGTGCCACAGCTCTGCGGGATGCCGAGGTCCACGACCGGGTGGCTGGGGAGGAACGGCACGAGGTGCGCCGCCACGCCGATCGGTCCCATGCCGGGCCCGCCGCCGCCGTGGGGGATGCAGAACGTCTTGTGCAGGTTGAGATGGCATACGTCCGCGCCGATGTCACCCGGCCGACACAGGCCGACCTGCGCGTTCATGTTGGCGCCGTCCATGTAGACCTGGCCGCCGCGCGCGTGCACGAGGCGACAGACCTCCTTGATCGACGCCTCGAACACGCCGTGCGTGGACGGGTAGGTCACCATCAGCGCGGCGAGGGTGTTCGCGTACTGGGCGGCCTTCGCCCCGAGGTCGGCGACGTCGATGTTGCCGTGCTCATCGGTCTTCACCGCCACCACCTGCATCCCGGCCATCACCGCGCTGGCGGGGTTGGTGCCGTGCGCGGACTGAGGAATCAGGCACGTGGTCCGGTGGCCCTGGCCGCGGGCGCGGTGGTAGGCGCGAATCACCAGCAGGCCGGCGAACTCGCCTTGTGAGCCGGCGTTGGGCTGGAGCGACACCCTTGCGAATCCGGTGATCTCGGCCAGCCACGCCTCGAGCTGGCGAAACAGCTCGGCGTACCCCAGGGTTTGCTCCCGCGGCGCGAACGGGTGCAGGCGGTCGAACTGGGGCCAGGTCACCGGGATCATCTCGGCCGTGGCGTTGAGCTTCATGGTGCAGGAGCCGAGCGGGATCATCGCCGAGGTGAGCGAGAGGTCACGGTCCTCGAGCTTCTTTAAGTACCGCAGCATTGCGGTCTCGGAGTGGTGCGTGTTGAAGACCGGATGCGTGCAGAACAGCGAGGTGCGGGCCAGCGCCTTCGGGATTGCCCGCTTGGGGGTCTTGGCGAGGGTCTCGACCTTGAAGGCGAGGGGCTTGCCGAGGGCGAATGCCTCGACCACGTCGGCCACGTCCGCCACGGCGGTGGTCTCGTCGAGCGCGACGCCGATCCGCGTTGCCGAGAGGGAGCGGAGGTTGATGCCGTGCGTGCGCGCGGCGTCCAAGATCTTCGGTTGCACCGCCGCGTCCACCTCCACCGCCAGGGTATCGAAGAACGCGGCGTAGGCGAGGCGGTAGCCGAGGCGCTGCAAGGCGTCCGCGAGGATCGTTGTGTGGGCGTGCGCCCGCTCGGCGATGCGCCGCAGCCCATCGGGACCGTGGTAGACGGCGTACATCGCGGCGACGACGGCGAGCAGCACCTGCGCGGTGCACACGTTGCTCGTCGCCTTGTCCCGGCGGATGTGCTGCTCTCGAGTCTGCAGGGCCATCCGCAGCCCCGGCCGCCCGGCCTTGTCGCGGGAGACGCCGATGATCCGGCCGGGCAGGTGGCGCTTGTACTGGTCGCGTGTCGCGAAGAACGCCGCGTGCGGGCCACCGTAGCCGAGCGGCACGCCGAAGCGCTGGGAGTTGCCGACCGCGACGTCGGCGCCCCACTCGCCCGGGGGCGCGAGCAGCGTCAGCGCCAGGAGGTCGGTCGCGACCGTGACGAGGGCGCCGGCCGCGTGGGCGGCCTCGCATAACGAGCGGTAGTCGGGAATGGCGCCGTCGGTGGCCGGGTACTGCAGCAGCGCGCCGATCACACCGCCGCCGAACTTGAAGGTCGCCGGGTCGGCCACCACGACCTCCACGCCCCGCGCTTCGGCGCGGGTGTGCACGACCGCGATCGTCTGCGGATGGCAGTTGTGGTCGATCGCATAGACGCGCGGCCCATCGTGGGCCGCGACAGCGTCGGTCAGATGCATCGCCTCGGCGGCGGCCGTTCCCTCATCGAGCAACGAGGCGTTGGCGATCTCGAGCCCCGTCAGGTCCGACACCATCGTCTGGAAGGTGAGCAGCGCCTCGAGCCGGCCCTGGGCGATCTCCGCCTGATAGGGCGTGTAGGCCGTGTACCAGCCGGGGTTCTCCAGCACGTTCCGCAGGATCACCGGCGGCGTGATGCAGTCGTGGTAGCCCATGCCGATGTAGGACCGGAACACCTGATTCTGAGCGGCGAGGCGGCGCAACTCGGCGAGCGCCTCCTGCTCGGTGCGGGCGGGCGGCAGGTCGAGCGGGTGCCGCAGCCGAATGTCGGCGGGCACGACCGCATCGATGAGGGCATCGAGCGAGGCGTAGCCCACCGTCTCCAGCATCGCTCGGACGTCGCCCGGGCCGGGGCCGAGGTGCCGTGCGGCGAACACATCAGGGTGGGTGAGGGGATCGGCAGCCGGCATGTGGAGACGTCTCAGGAGTGTTTGAGGGACTCGCCGGGCCTCAGGATCACGACGTCCGCCCGGTTGCCGACCTTGCGCCGGAACTCCTGCGGGTCGGCTTTGATCACGTCGAAGGTGTTGTAGTGCATCGGAATCGCGATCTGCGGCTTCACGAACTCGATCGCGCGCACGGCGTCGTCGATCCCCATGGTGTAGTTGTCGCCGATCGGCACCAGCATCACGTCCACCCGCCCTTCGAGCAGCCGCATCTCCACGGTGAGGGCGGTGTCGCCGGTGTGGTACACCGTCTTGCCGCCGGCGGTCACGACGAGGCCGCACGGGTTGGTGGTGTACTTGCCCGTGAGATCGCCCTCCACGGCGCCGCCGTGAAAGGCGGGCACGAGCTTCACCGTACCCCAGGGGAACCGATGCGCCCCACCGATGTGCATGCTGTGGACCGTTGCGCCTTGGTCGTTACAGAACTGGGCGAGCTCGTACGTCGCGACGACGGTGGCGCCGTGCTTCGTGGCGATCGCTACCGCGTCGCCAAGGTGGTCGCCGTGCCCGTGGGACAGCAGCACCGCGTCGATCTTGGGCAGCTTGTCCGGCCCGATGTCGGCCGCCGGGTTGCCGGTGAGGAAGGGGTCGATGAGAATGCGGCGGTCGTCCGCCTCGATGAGAAAGCAGGCGTGGCCGTGGAACGTCAAAGTAAGCATTCAGCCATCAGCTCTCAGCCGTCAGTGTCGACGGGTTTGGCATCGGAGACCTCTGACGGCTGACGGCTGATGGCCGACGGCTCATTCTCCGATGTGCTTCGCGTAGGCGGCGCTGTCCAACAGCGTCGCCATCTCGCCCGAGTCCTTCACGCGGAGCTTGATCATCCAGCCGGCGCCGTACGGGTCCTTGTTCACGAGCGCGGGGTCGCTCTCCAGGGCCCCGTTGACCTCCACCACCGTGCCGGTCACAGGGCAGAACAGCTCCGAGACTGCCTTGACAGCCTCGATCGTGCCGAACACGTCCATGTGGCCAAATGCGGCGCCCGGCTTGGGCAGGTCCACGTACACGACGTCGCCCAACTCGCCTTGCGCGTAGTCGGTGATCCCGATCTGGACGACCGCCTTGTCGGCGGTCGGCTTTACGTACTCGTGTTCCTTCGTGTAGCGGAGGTCCTTCGGGATGTTCGACATGCGGAGGCCGGTCTCGGACGGCGGTGAGGTCGGGGCGAAGGTTACCGGGGCCGGAAACCCCTGTCAAGGCGAGGGTTGGACCTTGGCCAAGCGACGCAACTCCTTGTAGACAGCCTTCGCCGCGCGCTCGAGCTCCTGCACCGTGCCGACGTTCTCGACTACGAACCGGCTGCGCCCCCGCTTGCGCTCGGCCGGCATCTGCGCGGCGATCATGCGGTCGGCTTCCTCGTCGCTGAGTCCCCGCAGGGCGTGCAGTCGGGTGTGCCGCAGGGCGGCCGGCGCATCCACCAGCACCACGACGTCGAACTGCTCCGGGTCGAGCGCCTCGAACAGGAGCGGGATGTCATTGATCACGACCGCGTCGCCGCGCGCGCGCGCCGCGGCCAGCAGCTCCTCCCGCCGCCGCTGAACCGCGGGATGCACGATGGCATTGAGGGCCGCCAGTGCCGCGTCATCCCCCATCACCTTGGCGCGCAGCGCGGCCCGGTCCAGCCCGCCGTCCGGGTCCAGGACATCGCTGCCGAAACGCCGCACGATCGCCGCCAGCACCTCGGTGCCCGGCGTCTCGGCCTCCCGCGCCAGCTGGTCGGCGTCGATGATCGTGGCGCCCCACTTCCGGAACAGCTCGACCACGGTGGACTTGCCGGCGGCGATGTTGCCGGTGAGGGCCACATTAAGCAACGGCGTTCTCCGTAATCCGTTTTCCGTCATCCGTGTTGCAACCCATGGATAACGGATAACGGAAATCGCCGTCACAGCAGTGCGGTTTGGTCCTCATCCTGCCTCGGCACCTTGTGGCAGTGCCGGCACCGCGCCTCATAGGACTCCCGCCCGCCCACCATGATCACGGGGCTCTCCCACGTGGCCGGTTTGCCGTTGACCAACCGTTGGTTCCTCGTCGCCGGCCCGCCGCACACGACGCAGATGGCGTGGAACTTGTCCACCACTTCGGCGATGCACATCAGGGTCGGCATTGCCCCGAACGGGAGGCCGCGGAAGTCCACATCCGTCCCGGCCAGGATGATCCGGACCCCGCGGTCGGCCATGGCGTTGGAGACCTCGACGATCCCGTCGTCCAGGAACTGAACCTCGTCCACGGCGACCACCTCGGTGCCGGCCCGCCGGCGCCGCATGATCTCCTCCGCACTGTCCACCGGCTCGGCTTCCACGGTCAAGCCGTCGTGGGTCGTGACGTTGTAGAGGCCGGCGTAGCGGGCGTCGAGGTGGGACTTGAAGACCTGGACTTGCTTGCGGGCGATGACCGCCCGGCGGACCCGCCGGATCAGCTCCTCGCTCTTGCCGGAGAACATCACGCCGGATATGACCTCGATCCAGCCGGGGCGGGTGCCGTGGAACATCGGAGTCGTAGGTGTCAGGTGTCGGGTGCCAGGGAAGACGCCAAAACGCTAAGACGCCAAGCGGTTCCAAGTCTATAGGGGGGAGGAAGGTCCCGCCCCCTCCCACCTGTTCCCCGCTTGGCCTCTTAGCGTCTTAGCATCTTGACATGAGAAAACGCCCACAACTTGCGGATTTCCTGGGGATACCCCATAATAGTGCCGGTTTCATGCGGGTTTTCGTGCGCCCCCCCGCGAAAGGGGCGGAATCTCAAGGGTTGTCTCAGTCCTCGTCCCTCAAAAGGAGACCGCCGTGAACAAGGCCGAGCTGACCTCAGCGCTGGCGATGCGCACCAAGATGTCCAAAGCCGACGCGTCTCGCACGATCGAAGCCCTGTTCGACGACAAGGGCATCATCGCCGTCGAGCTGAAGAAGGGCGCGAAGGTGCAGATCACCGGTTTCGGGAACTTCGAGGCACGCAAGCGCGCTGCGCGCATGGGCCGCAACCCCAAGACGGGCGGCGTGATCCAGATCAAGGCGTCGATCGCCCCAGCGTTCCGCGCCGGCAAGCAGCTGAAGATGGCGGTGAACAAGAAGGCATGAGCTGCCTAGGCTGTCCGAACCTGCGTCACGGGCCGCCCCGCTGGGCGGCCCGTCGGCGTTCTGGGGGCCAGCGAGTCCGGAGGGTGGCGGGGCCACTCGTCGGGCACCAGATTCACACTGCGAAACTAGGGCCAGGGAGCCGAGGGCGCCCAGCTGGCCCCGGCGTCGAGACGCCGCCTAGGGGCCCGACCCGGAGGTGTCTATGTTGGCCGCCAACATAGTCGCGTTGCTTACGGCCGCTGTGCTGATCGCTGACCCGCCGACCGTTGTGTACAAGAAGATGCGCGTCTTCGTCCTCATCCCACCGGACCAGATCCTTCCCGGCGTGAAAAAGCTGGCGGTTCTGGACTTCGCCGGCCAAGGGGCCGACGGGCGTTCCTTCGCCGACGTTCTCACTTCGAGGCTGTTTGAGAAGCAGCGCGGGATCCAGGACATCCGCACAACGGGCTTGTTTGGCATCCGCAGTCGCTCGCAGGAGGGACAGACCCTGCAGCAGGGAGCGTTCACGGACGTGTTTGCGCTCATCGAGCGAAACCGGCTGGCGCAGGTCCTGCAGGAGCAGCGGCTCGCACAGTCGGGCCTGCTCGACGTGGCGCAGGCGGCGCAGGTCGGTAAGATCCTCGGCGTTGACGCCATCGTGGTAGGTACCGTGAGCTTCACGTTAACAGATCGCCCGCTCCGGGAGGAGCGCTCGTATACGCAGAACCGGCGGCAGTACACGCGGTACGTGAGTTGCGTGCAGCGACAGGGTCTCATGAAGGCCCATACGAGCGTCGTGAGTACCGAGAGCGGCCAAGTCTTGGGGAGCGTGGACCGACCCGTCCCCATCACTGGGAAGCACTGTCAGGATGATAACGAGAGCCTCCCGACGCCGCAGGCGGTGGCGGAAGCGTCGTCGCATGATCTGGCAGAGGCCATCGCGAACTACCTGGCACCGCATTTCGAGCTTCGGGAATTCGAGCTCGAGAAGATCCGGAGCAAGCAGTTCGAAGGCTTGGGAGAGAGGGCCGCCGAGTTCGCGGAGGCGTTGAGAGTCGACGAGGCCTACGCCATCTACAAGTCGATCCACGATCAAGATCCTTACAGCCCCGAAGTGCTGGTCGACCTCGCGATCCTCAATGAGGTAGTCGGTAATTGGCGTCAAGCCAAGGAGTTTTACGATCAGGCGTTTCAGCTCAAGAAGAGTGACGACTACAAGCGCGGCCTCGACCGGATGACGAAAAGCCTGAGCTTCCGCGACGCGCTCGCTCAGCTGGGCGTGGTGATCCAGGAGCACACGTTCGCCGCCGCCGCGGAAGACGTGGCCCGGGCGACCGCGAAGCTGGTGGAGATCCGCGGTGGCGGGGAGGA
This sequence comes from Gemmatimonadota bacterium, assembly GCA_003223415.1. Taxonomy (GTDB): domain Bacteria; phylum Gemmatimonadota; class Gemmatimonadetes; order Gemmatimonadales; family GWC2-71-9; genus 13-1-40CM-70-15. Next base: position 19,988 of record QHUY01000006.1, on the reverse strand, counting down.
TCGCATCCCCATTCGGGCACAGCCCGATGAGCACAGCGAGGTGGTGGCCTCCGTACCGGGTGGCGTCACCTTCCAAGTCGTTCGCGAGGAGGGCGACTGGTTTCGCGTCAAGCTGCTGGGTGGCAAGGAAGGGTATATCCAGAAGGACAGGGTGAAGCTGCGGCAATAGTGAATCCGGGGCCCCCTCTGTTGACGTTGTGGTGACGAGACGGCCTAGGTTTGGCCCGTCACTGCCGTTGGTGGTGACGGAGCGAAGCGCGCAGGACAGGGAGTTACGGGCCGTGCCGGCGGGCGGCCCGTCTGCGCTTCAGCG
>QHUY01000006.1:225-19657 GCA_003223415.1 Gemmatimonadota bacterium | reverse complement strand
ACCCCGCCGTCTGTCAAGCCGCGCATGGCCTGCCCGACCTCGCCCGCGGCGACCTCCACCACGCTGAACGTCTCGCGCACCTCGATCTTGCCGATCGCGCTCTTGTCGAGCCCGACTTCGCGGATCAGCGCGCCGACCAGGTCCTTCGGCCCGACGTTGTCCTTCTTCCCGATATTGACGAAGATCTTCACGCGTCCTGGTGGGACTGGCGGCATGTCAGCCTGATCGCTGACGGCTGTTGGCTGACGGCTCATTTTGAGGAGCGCCGCCGCGACCTCCGCCGGCTCGAACTGCTGGAACAGCGGCGCGAGCAACATCAGCTCGGCGTCGACGCTCCCAGTCTCGAGCAGCGACGCCACCTGCGCGCGCAGCGCTTCGGCGCGGTCCTGGGCCCGGTCGGCCGCGCCGGGCAGCGATAGCGGCGCGAGCGGCGCCGCGAGCGTGCGCAGGTAGGGTAGCTGGCCGGCGCTCGCGAACAGGGTCACCGGCCCCAACGCCGCGAGCGCCCGGAATTCCTCACGCGTCGGTAGCCGGGTGGAGAGCACAGCGTCGCACGGCGCGGCCCGCTCCCCCCCCCCGATCGCCCCGCCGCCCCAGACGTACGGGTGCTTTGCTTCGACGGCGTCGCGCCAGTCGGCGATGGCGAGGGGCCGGCGGAACGGCGGGATGACGACGTATCGGGCCGGCCCGATGGGCGGCAGCGGTCGGCCGTCGGCATCCACCGGGAGGGCGCCCACGACTTCAGCGCGCCGCGCATGTCGTTCGAGAAAATCCCCGAGCGCAGAGGGGTTCCAGCTGAGGACGATGCGCGGCACGTCGCGCAACTCGGCGAGCAGGGTATCGAGCATAGCGGGCTGCTCGCCCGCGAGCAGCAGCTCGGGCCAGGCGAGCACGATGCTGCGGATGGGGTCCAGCTTGAGCGCGGCGCGCGCCAGGAGAGCGGCCAGGTCCTGTGGGGTGCCGGCGAGTACGTCCGGGGGGGAGGAAGCGGGCTGGCTGCGCAGCACGGCGGCGCTGCGGCTGAGGCTTGTGACCGCGTGGAACCGCCGGTCGGCAGGGGCGGCGGCGACCCACTCGAGAGCGGCGTCGGCGTCCGCGCAAACGATCAGCGTCGGCCCTGGCGCGAGCGCCCACACTTCCCCCGCGTGATCCACGGCGGGCGGCGTGACCAGCACCATGTGCCGACTGCGCTCACTCTTCACACAAGCCTCGGTTGTCAAAGGGCGGGATCTCGGATGGCATGCTAGCTTGCGGTGAGCGGCCGCGCAATGGTGCGACACGAATACCGAATACGGAGTGCGGAATGCGGAATCGATCGGACGCTGGTCCGTCGCGGCGCGGCGTTTCCTGGCTCGGACTCGCCTTGGAATTCCGGATTCCGCATTCCGCACTCCGCATTCTCCTGCTCCTCAGCCTCACCACCGCCCCGCTCCTCGCCCAGGCACCGCGTCCCCGAGCGCGCGACTTGGGCATCGTCGTCGGCGTGCTGCCGTCGGGGCCGCTCGACGCGATCACCGACGTCGCCGGCGTGCGCGTGGGCCACGTCACCATCGCGCAGGGCGACTCGATCAACACGGGCGTCACCGCGATTCTCCCGCACGAGGGGAATGTCTTCCGCGAGCGGGTCCCCGCTGCGATCGTGGTGGGCAACGGCTTCGGCAAGCTGATGGGCGCGACGCAGGTGAATGAGCTGGGCGAGCTCGAGTCGCCGATCGTGTTGACCTGCACGCTGTGCGTGCCGCGTGCCGCGGACGCCGTGCTCACCTACCTGCTCGGCGTGCCGGGGAACGAGGACGTCCGCTCGGCCAACCCCGTCGTCGCCGAGACGAACGACGGTTTCCTGAGCGACATCCGCGCCCGGCCGATCACCGAGGAGAACGTGCTGCGCGCGATCCGCGACGCCCGGGGCGGGCCGGTGCCCGAGGGCGCCGTGGGGGCGGGGCGGGGCACGGTCGCCTTCGGGTGGAAGGGCGGCATCGGCACTGCCAGTCGGCGGCTGCCGGGACGGCTCGGCGGCTGGACCGTCGGGGTGCTGGTGCAATCGAACTTCGGCGGGGTGCTGACGATCAACGGCGCCCCGGTGGGCCAGGAGCTGGGGCAGTACTACCTCAAGGGGATGGTCGCACGGACCACGGACCACGGAGAACGGATCACGGCTGGCGGTTCCGTCATTCTCGTCGTGGCGACCGACGCCCCGCTCGACCACCGCCAGCTCGAGCGCCTCGGGCGGCGTGCTCTCGCGGGGCTCGCGCGTACGGGGAGCAGCATGAGCAACGGGAGTGGGGATTATGTCGTCGCGTTCGCGACCAGGCGGTCGGGAGTCTTGCCGTCCGCCCGACCGCCCGTCCGCCTGACCGACTCCGTCGAGGTCGTCACCAACGATGCCATGAGCCCGTTGTTCGAGGCGGTGATCGAGGCGGCCGAGGAGGCCGTGTACAATTCGCTGTTGCGCGCAGAGACGGTGCGGGGCTATCGTGGCACGGCGCCGGCGCTGCCGCTCGATTCCACCGTCGCCATTCTCAAACGCCACGGAGCCTTCCGGCCATGAGCGAGGGCCTCTCGCCCAATCTGCAGCACCTCGAGCCGTCGGTGACCGTCGCGATCTCGCAGGAAGCCAAGCGCCGCCAGGCCGCCGGCGAGGATGTGATCGACCTCGGCGCCGGGGAGCCCGACTTCCCGACGCCGCCCATCCCCGCCGACGCCGGGATCAAGGCGATCCGCGACGGCAAGACGCATTACCCGGCCAACGAAGGCATCCTCGAGCTGCGCGTCGCCGCGGCGAAGCACCTCTCCCTGCTCTCGGGTGGCCGGCCCGTGAACGCCGACCACTTCGTGGTCTCCAACGGGTCCAAGCAGTCGCTTTTCAACGCCTGCTTCAGCCTGTTCGGACCGGGCGACGTGGTCGCGATCCCCGCGCCGGCGTGGGTGTCGTATCCCCAAATCGTGCATCTGACGCGAGCGCGGCCCGTGCTGGTCCCGGGCGACCCGGAGTGGGGCCTCAAGGTGAGCGTGCGGGAGCTGGCGCGCATGCTGCCGGCGGCCACCGGGCTGCTGCTGTGCTCGCCCTGCAACCCCACGGGCTCGGTCTACACGCACGCGGAGCTCAAGGCGATCGCGCAGTGGGCCCGGGAGCGCAACGTCTGGGTGATCACCGACGAGATCTATCGCCGCATCCATTACGGCACGGGGCCGGCGCCGTCTTTCCTCGACCTGCCGGACGAGCTGCTCGCGCGCGTCGTGGTCATCTACGGGGTGAGCAAAGCGTACGCGATGACCGGCTGGCGCATCGGGCTCGCACTCGCCCCTGCCGCGGTGGCCAAGGCTATGGCTGCCCTGCAGTCGCACACTACCACCGGTGCGAACCACATCGCGCAATACGCCGCCGCGGCCGCGCTCGACGACGAGCGCGTCGAGCAGGACGTCGCCCGCATGGTGGCCGAGTTCCGCCGACGGCGCGACATCGTCGTGGGGCGGTTCCGGCAGGCCCTGCCGGGCGTCGAGTTCGTCGACCCCCTGGGTGCCTTCTACTTCTTCTTCCGGGTGGACTCCTTCGGCGGGATCAGCGGGACCCGGTTCTGCACGCGGTTGGTCGGCGAGTACGGCGTGGCGCTGGTACCGGGCGCCGCGTTCGGGGACGACCGTTGGGTGCGCCTGTCCTACGCCACGGCCACCCCGGACATCACCCGCGCCCTCGATCGCATCGTCGACTTCGCGAAAAAACTGGCAGACTGAGCGGGGACTCGGGAATGGGGACTGGGGAATGGCCTCACCATTCCCCATTCCCCAGTCCCCATTCCCCGTTAGAGTTTCGCGACCCGGTGTGATAACACCTCGAGTCCGGTCTCGGTCATGAGACAATCGTCCTCGATCCGCACGCCGAACTTGCCGATCTGATAGATCCCCGGCTCGACCGTGAAGACCATCCCCGGCTCGAGCCGGGTTTCGTTGCCCTCGACCAAGTAGGGCACCTCGTGCCCGTCCATGCCCATGCCGTGGCCCAGGCGGTGCGTGAAGAACAGGCCGTAGCCGGCGTCGGCGATCACCTTGCGGGCCGTGCGGTCCATCTCCTGGCACCGCGTCGTGAACGGCTTGCCGAACTGCATCGCCGCGGTCTGCGCGTCGTGGACCGTGTTAAAGACTCTCTTGAACTCCTCCGACGGTGCGTCGCCCCACCAGATGGTGCGGGTGATGTCGGAGGCGTACCCCTCCACCGGCGAGCCGGCGTCGATCAGCACGACCATCTCCCGCGCGAGCTTCGGCCCGCCGGGGCCCCCGTGGGGCAAGGCGCTGGAGGGGCCGAACTGCACCAGCCCGCCGCCCGGGGCGCCGCGGGACCGCATTTCCTCGGAGAGCCGCCCCGCCACCTCTCGCTCGGTCATGCCGACCTGGAGCGCGGCGAACGTGGCGGCGATCGACGCCTCCGTGATGGCGATCGCCTGCCGGATCAAGGCGATCTCCTCGGGATACTTGATGATCCGGAGCCGCTCGCTGACCGGCTGGGCCGTCTGGATGTGCCAGTCCCCTCCGACGCCGGCCAGTCGCAGGTAGGAGGCGTAGTCGAACGTGTGCTCGAGCGCGAGCTCGGCGCGCCCGTGCTGGGGCTTCATCTCGCCCAGGGCCGTGCGCACCAGCCTCCACGGGTCCTCTTGCTCCTCCCAGCCGCGAATATCCTGCACGGCCGCGTTGCGCGTGAGGCGCTCCACCTCGAAGGACGGGCAGACGATGACCGACCCGCCCTTGGCCGGCACGAATACCGCGATCAGCCGCTCACTCCGGCCCGGGTTGTAGCCCGCGAAGTACTGGAAGTTGGTGCTCGGCGCCGCGATGAAGAGGTCGAGCTTGCGGGTGATCAGCTCCTGGCGCAGCCGCTCCTGTCGCCGGGCGAAGACGTCAGGCCCTAGGAGAGGCGTCTGACGGTCGGACAGTCGGACCGTCGGACTGTCCCCCCCTCTCCCCGTCAGACGGTCCGACCGTCCGACTGTCCGGCCCATCATTAGGGCTGCCCCTGCGGCGGCGACGAACTCGCGTCGCTCCATCGGCTGGCTCCACTTTGGACTCGCGCTATATTACCCGCCCCACGGACGAGTCGGAAGGCAGGCGATGCACTTCGAGGCGCGGATCGAGCCACTCGACGGCAAGCTCCCCAAGGTGAGCTACCACTGGGATCCGGAGACGGACATCCTTTCGGTGGCTTGCAAGGGCGGCGGCAAGGCGACGGGTCTGAACGGCACCGTCGACCTCGAGGGCCACGACGGGTCGTTCGTCGTGCTCGACGTGGCCGGCGGCACGCTGCGCGGCCTCGACGTGGTCACGTGGCCCGACGATGTGCGCACCGTGGACGCGCTCGCGGCCCCGGCGCCGGACAAGGAGGCCCGCGTGGTGTTCCCGAGCCGCCGCTCGCAGCCGGGCGTGGCCGCGGTCGAGGTGGACACCGCGCTCACCGTGGAGAAGAATCCGGGCGAGTCGGTGTTCCACATCCGCGTGGGGCGGGGACGAACCGCGTCGGTGGTGCGCGTCGCCGACTACCTGCTGGTCGAGCTGGACAAGCAGTCGCGCCTGGCGGGGCTGTGGCTGCTCGAGGTGCCGCCGTTCCCGAACGTGGAGGCGACCGCCTGATCGTGGACGAGCGGCTGGAACGCTACGTCGCCGAGCTGTTCGCCGTCGAAGATCCGGTTCTCGCCCGTGTCCGCGCTCGCCACGCCGAGGCGGGCCTCCCCGCGATCCACATCTCCCCCGCGGAAGGCAAGCTGCTCCTCGTGCTGCTGCATGCCATCGGCGCCGCCACCGTGCTGGAGCTTGGCGCGCTGGGCGGCTACAGCGGCATCTGGCTCGCTCGGGCCCTGCCGCCTCCACCGCGTGGGCGGCTGACGACGATCGAGAAGGTCGCCCGCCACGCAGCGCTCGCGCGGCAGGCGTACGCCGAGGCCGGCCTCCTGGACCGCGTGCGGTTGATCGAGGGCGCGGCGCTCGACGTGCTGCCGACCCTGCCGCCGGGCTTCGACGCCGTGTTCGTGGATGCCGACAAGGAGCCGCTGGCGGACTACTTCGAGTGGAGTGTGCGGTTGCTGCGCCCCGGCGGGCTGCTGCTCTGCGACAACGCGTTCTTCCACGGCGTCGTCATCGATCCGGACGACCGGTCGGCCTCGGCAGAGGGGGTGCGCGCCTTCAATCGCCTCGCCGCGACCGACTCGCGCGTGGTCTCGACGGTGATCCCGATCCGCGACGGACTGGTGGTCGGCGTGAAGGTTGCGGGATGAGCGATGTTCTGCCTCGGGTCGAAGGACTGCCCGAGCCCGACAAGTACGAGCGCCTGGTCGAGCGGGACCCCGACGTGTGGTGGAGCGACCGGGGCCCGTTCCTGGGGCTGCACCAGCTCAACCTCGTCCGGGTCGACTATTTCCGCGGCGTGTTCGGAGGCTTCGAGGGCAAGCGCGTGCTGGACGTGGGCTGCGGCGGCGGGATCCTGGCGGAAGCGCTCGCGCGCGAAGGCGCGCGCGTGACGGGGGTCGATCCGTCGGAGAAATCGCTGGCGGCGGCGCGGGCTCACGCCGCCCGATCCCGACTCACCATCGACTACCGCCCCGGCACGGCCGAGGATCTCTCAGCCGCCGGCTTCGCGGGAACGTTCGATCTCGTCTTCGCGGTCGACGTGCTGGAGCACGTGGACGATCTGGAGCGCAGCCTGGCCGCCATCGCGCGGCTGCTCGCACCCGGCCGCGCCTTGGGCTTCCTCACGCACAACCGCACGCCGGCCGCGTTTCTCCAACTCATCTGGGGCGAAGAGTACGTGGATCACACCATGCCCGAAGGCTTCCATGAGTTCCAGCGGTTCATCACCCCCGGCGACCTGACGGAGGGCCTGGCCCGCCAGGGCCTCGCGGTACAGGAGCTGCGAGGGCTGGGGCGCGCCCCGGACGGCAGCGGCCACCGTCTCCTCACCGACGACCTGAGCGTGACCTACCTCGGCTGGGCGCGGAAGGGATGAGGGGCAAGGCGGCCTGGACCGAGCGGATCGTAGACGCGGGGGCGGTGCCCGCGGCGTTCGTGCCCGCGGCGAGCGGCGGCCGCAGCGACGTAGAGGAGATCGCGGGTGCGGAGCTCGTGGAGGAGGAGCGGGTCGCGGTGCACGCCGTCGCGCCGGGCGGCGGTCCGGCGACGGTCAGCTTCCTCGACGGCATCCAGCGGTGGGCGGTGGTCGGCTACGACGGGGTGGTGCCGATCGTGCGCGGCTACGTGGCGGCGGCGGCGCGGCGCCGGGGTGCCGACCGCCGCCTGCGCGTCGCGCGCGAGGCGGCGCGGGAGCTCGCAGTCGCGCCGCTCGCCCTGTTACGGGCGGGCGTGCGCCGCGCGCTCGAGGAGAGCGGCGCCGCGGTGATCGATCTCGGCGCCGAGGCCGCCGGTCAGCCGGGCCGGCTGCTGGTCGCCGCACAGCAGGCGGTGAACGCCGAGCGGGTGCGCGTCGAGACCGAGGTGGCCGAGGCAGTCGCGGCCCGTCTGGGGGCGGAGGAGTGGCTGGTGGTGGACGGGCTGCTGTCCGAGTCCGCGAAACTCGCCGGCCATCCGCGCGCGCTGGGGGTCATCAAGAGCCACAGCGCCCAGTACTTCGAGGGAGCCGATCTGCAAACGGCGCTCACCTGTCCCGGCGGGACGCGCACGTCGGTGTTCCGGCCGCGGGGGCGGGCCCGCCACGAGGTCTACTCCTGGTACCTGCGGCTCTGGCCGTGGGAGGGAAACGATCTGCTCTTCGGTCTGCTGCGGATTGAGGCGCGTGCGCATGCGGGCACCGTGGCGACCGCGACAGGGGTGAGCAGCTGGCTGCTGGCCGAGCGCGCGCCGCTCGCCACCCCCGACGCGCGGTTCGATCGGTTGCTGTATCCTATACATGACGTGGAGACCTATCTGCGGAGCCGCGCGCCCCGGGACCTGCTCCTCACGGCCGGCTCCCGTCTCCCGAAGACCGGAACGTGATCGACCGAGCGAGTCCCGCCTCACCTCCCGTCGGCCGCGTCGTCGCGACCGAGCTGAAGCCGGCCACGCCCTACCAGTTCCACTTCTGGACGGCGCAGGAAACGACCGTCGGGATCGGAGCGATCGTGCGCGTGGAAGAGCAGAGCAAGGGGAATGGGGAAGGGGGGAGGGTGGTGTACGGTGTAGTGACCGACGCCTTCGCGTACTCCGACCTTGCAACCCCGTTGCACGACGTGATTGGTGCCGAGGGCGATCCGGCGCGCGCCGCCGAGGCGCCGACGGTGCGCCAGGAGATCCGGCTCTGGACAGCGGCCGTGCTGCGCCAGATCCCCGAGGAGCCGCTGCAGCCGGTGCCGCTGGGGCGAGTGCTCGTCGCCAGTGACGCCGACGTGGCCCAGGCGCTGCGCATGGACGCTTACCTGACCGGTGCCGCGCCAACCGGCATCCCCATCGGTCTCTATACCTCGGGCGGACTCGAGTCGCCGGTGTACCTCGACGCCGACTTCCTGCTCGGTCCCGAGGCGGCCCACCTCAACATCTCAGGCGTTTCCGGGCTCGCCACCAAGACGAGCGCGGTGGAATTCCTGCTTGCGTCGATCTTCCAACACTTCCCGGTGCACAAGGGCAAGATCGCGGCTGTGTGCTTCAACGTGAAAGGGCCGGACCTCTGTTTCCTCGATCAGGCCGGAACGCTGAGCGACGAGGACCGCCGTCGCTACGAGCGCCTCGGGGTGGCGCCGCGCGCGTTCGAGCGGGTGCGCTACTACGCCCCCTTCAAGGCCGACGGGGTGAACCTCAACACCCTGCGGACACATCCCGATCTCGCCCCGACCGTGGAGCCGCTCGTGTGGGGCCTCGCGGAGGTGCTCGACTACGCCGAGGTGCTGCTCAACCGCGACGACATCGACGCCAAGGCCGACGCGTTCATCGATTTTCTGTCCGACCGCGTGCTGAACCGCGATTTTGAGGACGGCTTTGGGGGCACGCACCGCGTGCAGTCCTTCGCCGACCTGGACCGGCTGTTCCGCGCCATCATTGGCGGGCTCGAGGACGCCGGACGGAGCGACATGTGGCGCACGCATCACATCGCCACGATCCGCAAGGTCCGCAACCGGCTGTCCAACATCTCCACCCGCTGCAAGGGGCTCGTGGCCGACGACGGCCAGTCGAGCGACCTGCCCTGGGGCGCGTTCGCGGACCGCACGGCCTACATCGTGGACCTCGCCAATGTGGACCCGCTGGGTCAGGACCTGGTGTTCGCGCGCGTCGTCTCGAAGCTGCGCGAGCACCTGGAGCGCCGGGACCTCGGCGTGGAAGCCGTGGTGGTGTTCGTGGACGAGCTGAACAAGTACGCGCCGGCGGACGGACCCGACACCTACGTGAAGAAGATGCTGCTCGACATCTCCGAGCGGGGCCGCTACCTCGGGCTGGTGCTGTTCGCCGCCGAGCAGTTCCGCTCCCAGGTCCACCGCCGCGTGGTGGGAAACGCGGGGACTCAGGTGTTCGGGCGGATGGACATGGACGAGCTGGCCACGCCCGGCTACCAGGTGCTCTCGCCCGCCACCAAGATCAAGCTGGCCACCCTGCCGATCGGCGAGCTGATGATCCGCCATCCGCACTTCACCCAGCCGATCTTCGTGCGGTTTCCCCGCCCCGCCGCGCTGCGGGGGCGGGACGGCGTGGAGCGCTTCCCGCCGGCCGCCGACCTACCGTTCGCTGAGGCGGTCGTGCGCCAGCTGGTGCGGCTCGACCGGGGCGTGCGGCCCAACCTGGTGAAGGACCTGATCGCCGATCGGGATGAGGTGGACGTGCGGCGCGCGCTCGCCGCGGTGCGCCGCGCCCGCCCCGACGACGTGACCGCCTACCTCCGGAAGGCGCTCGGCAGCCGCGTCGCCGTCGACGCGCCGCGAGCCCGTCCCGTCGTTCCGCCGCTCAACCCAATCTCGGAGGAGCCCTACTGACCCCGGGGGTGGGGGGGGTGGGATGCCATGGGTCACATTGTCCGCAGACTCGCCCTGGCCGTGCCGCTCGCCAGCGCCGCCCTCGCGTGCGGCAACGGGAAGGTGCTGCTCCGCTATCACCCCAAAGCGAATACGCCGCATCGCTATGCACTGGACGAGCAGATGAAGATGGCGGTCGCCGCGCCGTGACGATGAAGCTCGCCCATCTGGCCGACCTGCACCTCGGATTCCGGCAGTTCGACCGGCAGACCCCGCGCGGCGGCAACCAGCGCGAGGCCGACGTCGCGGAGGTTTTCCGGCGCGCGGTGGACGACCTGTTGGTGCAGCGCCCCGACCTGATCGTGATCGCGGGCGACGTGTTCCACTCGGTGCGGCCGACGAACTCGGCGATCCTCTTTTTCTTCCAGCAGCTGCAGCGGGTCCGCGTCGGTCTGCCCGACGCGCCCGTCGTGCTTGTCGCCGGAGACCACGATACCCCGCGCTCCCTCGAGACCGGCACGATCCTGCGACTCTACGAGGCGCTGGGCGTGCATGTCGCGGTGGAGACGCCGCGACGCCTGGTGTTTCCCGCGCTCGATTGCGCCGTCCTCGCGGTTCCGCACCAGGCGCTGGCCCAGGCGGAGCGGCCGGCACTCCGGCCCGAGCGGGGAGGACCGACGATCAACGTGCTCGTCACGCACGGGAAGTACCCTGGCGTCGGTGAGGGGCGGGGGACCGATGATTACGGGGGCGCGCTCCTGTCCCGCGAGACCCTGGCGCCCGAGAAGTGGGACTACACCGCGCTGGGCCACTACCACGTGGCGCACGAGGTCGCGCCCAACGCGTGGTATGCGGGCAGCCTGGAGTACCTCGCCCCCAATCCCTGGGGGCAGTTGCAGGACGAGGCCGACCGCCAGCGGCGGGGCAAGGGCTATCTCCTGGTCGAACTCCCCGGGGCCCGCGTCACCTTCCGGCCGGTCACCCCGGTGCGGTCCCACATGGAACTGCCGCCGATCGGCGGCAGCGGACTGTCCGCCAAGGAACTCGACGCGCGCATCGCCGAAGCGGTGGTCAAAGCGAAGCCGGCGATCGACGACCAGATCGTGCGGCTGCTCGTGTGGGACGTACCGCGTGCGGTGGGGCGAGACTTGGACCACGCGGCGATCCGCGCCTACAAAGCCCGCGCGCTCAACTTCCTGCTCGATCTGCGGCGCCCCGAAGCGCCCCGGGTTGAGGCGTCGGGAGCGCCTGGCCGCCGCCGCACGCTGCCCGAGGTCGTGCGCGAGTTCCTCACACGCCGCCCGCTCGACGCGGATTTGGACCGTGAGGCGTTCGTCCGTCTGGGGGTCGAGTATGTCGAGCAGGCCGGACGCGAGGGAGCGACCTGATGGAGCTGCGGCGCCTGCGCCTGACGAACTTCCGCCAGCACGAGTCCACCGACATCGAGTTCGGCCCCGGCATCACAGGGATCTTCGGGCCGAACGGCTCGGGCAAAACCACCTTGTTGGAGGCGATGGCGTGGGCGATCTACGGGGCGCAGGCGGCGCGCGGCGACCGCGACTCCATCCGGCGGCTCGCGGCTAAGGGTCGCGCGAACGTCGAGGTGGACCTCGAGTTTCGGCTGGGCGGTCACGAATACCGCGTGCTGCGCCGTCTGCACGACGCGGAATTGCTCCAAGACGGCCAGCGCGTAGCCAATTCGCTGCGCGCGGTGACCGAGCGCCTCGAGCAGGTCATCAGCATGACCTACGAGGAGTTCTCCAGCACCTTCTTCGCCGGCCAGAAGCAGTTGAGCGTGCTGGCATCGAAGAAGCCCGGCGAGCGCGCCGCATTCCTGGCCCAGGTGCTCGGCCACGAGCGGCTACGGCTGGCGCAGGAGCGGGCGCGGGAGGTGAAGAATACGCTGAGCGCCGAGCTGCGCGGGATGGAGGCGGGGCTCCCCGACACGACCGAGCTCGGGCGCGTCCGACGGCTGGCGGAGGAGCGCCTCGCGGCGGTCCGCGCGACGGCCCAGCGCGTGGAAGGGACGCGGGCGGTGGCTCAGGAGGCGCACACGAGGGAAGAGCCCCGCTGGAACGAGTGGGTGGCGCGGCGCGAGCGGACGTTGTCGCTCGACGGGGAGCGGCGCATGGCCGAGCAGGCGGCCGAGAGCGCGCGGCAGGAGTTCAAGCGGCTCGACAAGGAGCTGCGAGACGCGGTAGAGGCCAGGAACCAGGTCAAGCGGTTCGCGCCCCAGCTCGAGCCGATCGCGCGTCTCAAGCAGGAATTGGCCGAGCTCGAGCGGCTGCAGCGGGAGGAGGCGGCGCGCCGCGCGGACCAGGCGCAGCTCGCCGAGCTGGCGCGCTCGATGGACGCTTTGGAGAGCCGCCTCGCGAAGCTCGCACCAGCGGCCGACGCGCTGGCCCGGGTGGCGGGGGTCCGTGAGGAGGTCGAGCGACGACTGCAGGAGACGGAGCGGCTGGCCGAGGAGCAGCGAACGGCGTGGGTGCGCGACCGGCAGGACGCCGAGACCAAGCGGCAGCAACTGCGCGATCTGTGGAAGGAGGTCAAGGAGCAGCGCGACACGCTGGCAGCGCTCGGCCCCGAAGGGGTGTGCCCGACGTGCCAGCGCCCGCTGGGCGAGCAATATGAGGCCGTGCTGGCGGAGCTCGACCGGCAGCTCGAGGACATCACGATCAACGGCAGCTTCTTCAAGAACCGGCTGGAGCAGCTGCAACAGCCGCCGGCGGCAGTGCAGGAAGCGGAGGCCGCGCGGGATACGGTGCTCGCCGAGCGGCGCGCGGTGAACGAGCGGGAGGGGGAGCTGCGCGCGCAGACGGAGGAGTGGACCCACGCCGCGCAGCAGTTGGCGGTGGCCCGGCGCCGGGCGGCCGAGGTCGAGGCGCAGCTGGCGGCGCGGCCGACCGGCTACGATGCGGCGCGGCACGACGCGCTGCGCGCGGAGCTGACGAAGCTGGAGCCGGTCGCGCTGGAAGCGGCGGGGCTCGAGGCGCGGGCTGAGCGGGCCGAGCCCCTGGTGCGCGAGGCGGAGCAAGCCGAGCTGGCGCTGTCGGAGCGAGAGCGGCGGGCGCAGGAGCTCGTCGCCGCGGTGGCCGCCGAAGGCTTCCGCGAGGCGTTGTACCGGGCCGCCAAGGAGCGCTTCGACCGCGCCACGGGCGCGCTGCGGGAGGCCGAGATCGCGGTGGTGGAAGTGCGCGGCGACCTGCTGCGCGCCGAAGCCGACGTGCGGGAGGCCGAGCGGCGGGAGGCCGAGCGAGCGGCGCGGGAGCGGCAGATCGCCGAGCTCAAGGCCCGCCAGCGACTCCACAACGAGCTGGACCGCGCCTTCTCCGACCTGCGCGCCGACCTCAACGCCGCGATGCGGCCGGAGATCGCCGAGCTGGCGTCGTCGTTCCTCGCCGATCTCACCGACGGCCGCTACGACGAGGTGGACCTCACCGAGGACTACGAAGTGACGGTGTTGGACGACGGCGTTCCCAAGTCGGTGATCTCGGGCGGCGAGGAGGACATCACGGCGCTGGTACTGCGGCTGGCGATCTCCCAGATGATCGCGGAGCGGGCCGGGCAGCCGCTGTCCCTGCTCGTGCTGGACGAGATCTTCGGCTCGCTCGACGAATCACGCCGCACCCACGTACTCGGGCTGCTGCGGCGGATCGCCGACCGCTTCCCCCAAGTGATCCTCATTACCCACATTGAGCAGGTGCGCGAAGGGCTGGACCGGGTGATCCGGGTGGAATACGACGCGGGGCAGGGCACCAGCGTGGTGCGGGACGAAACCGCGACCCTGGGGACGGCCGATGCGGGCGTGGCTGCCTGAGCGCGAAGTCCACGGCCCCGAGCGGGCGACCGAGCGGGATATCGAAGGGCTGAACCGCGTCTTCGCCGACGCGTTCACCGACCGCTACCGCCGCGACGGCCTCGTGGGCGTGCGCGTCCCGCACCTGAACCCGCTCGTGTGGCGCTACGCGCTGCTGGACGCCGGCGACGGCGCCATGGTCTGGCGGGACGAATCGGGCCACGTCGCGGCGTTCAATATCGCCCACCGGTCAGGAACGGAAGGGTGGATGGGGCCCCTCGCCGTGCGCCCGGACCGTCAGGGCGCCGGGGCCGGCAAGACCGTCGTCCAGACGGCGCTCGACTGGCTGATCGCCCAGGGAGTGGCGACCCTCGGCCTCGAGACGATGCCCCGCACGGTGGACAACATCGGCTTCTATTCGCGCCTCGGCTTCGCGCCGGGGCACCTCACCGTCACCATGACCCACGACCTATCGGGCCGCGGCCACACGGCGCCGGCGCTGCTCTCGTCGCAACGCGGCGCCGCCAGAGACGAGCGTCTGGCCGCGGCACGGCGGCTGGTCGACGCCCTCGCCGCGGGCTACGACTTCGGGCGCGGGGGGGGGGGGGGGGATGGGCTCGACGCCCTCGTGTTGTGGCACTCGGCGCCGCTCGCCGAGGGACGGCCGCGCGATGAGGTGCGAGTGCTCAAGCTCGCGGCGCGCGACGCGCGCGCCTTCGACGCGGCGCTGGGCGCGGCGGAAGCCGCCGCCGCCCGGGCCGGCATCCGCCGCGTCTCGATACGCTGCCAGACCGCGTACGACGACGCCTACCGCCAGCTCATCGCCCGCGGCTATCGCGTGCGCTGGACCGACCTGCGGATGACCGCCGAAGGCTACCCGGAGCGGCGGCCGAGCGAAGGAGTGCTGTTTTCGAATTGGGAGATATGACGGCCGGCTTGGTCATCTTCGGCCTCACCTATCTCCTCATCGCTGTCCAGCGGCTTCCGTTCATTCATCTGAACCGCCCGGCCGCGAGCCTGCTCGGCGCCGTGGCGATGGTGGTCGGCGGCGTGCTCACCCTGTCGGATGCCTACGCGGCCGTGGACTTCGACGTCCTTGTCTTCCTCCTCGGGTTGATGCTGATCGTCGGCTACCTCGAGGTGGGCAAGTTCTTCGAGTGGGCGGCGGAGTGGGTGCTGCGGCGCGCCCGGACCCCTGACCGGCTACTGCTCGGTGTGGTGGTGGGCGGCGGGCTCCTCTCGGCGCTGTTCGTGAACGACACCATCTGTCTCGTCGTCACTCCCGTGCTGCTGGCGGCGCTCGGGCCGCTGCGCGTGCGCCCCACGCCGTACCTCGTCGGCCTGGCGATGGGTGCCAACGTAGGTTCGGTGCTGACGGTGACCGGCAATCCGCAGAACATGCTGGTCGGGATCTGGAGCCGGGCGACCTACGGCGCGTTTGCCTGGCACATGCTTCCGGTCGCGATCGGCGGCCTCGCGATCACCTGTGGCTGCCTGCGTTGGGTGTACCGGAGGGAGCTGGCGGAGCCGTTCCGGGAGCGGCTCGAAACGGTGCCGGCGCCGCTTGACCGGCCGCTCATCGCCAAGGGACTGGCGATGTTCGGCGTCGCGGTGGCGGGGTGGCTCGCCGGCGGCTCGCTGCCGCTCGTCGCGATCACCGCCGGAGCGCTCATGGTGCTCATCGCCCAGCGCGACCCTGCCTACGCCATCGAGCGCGTGGACTGGGATCTGTTGCTCTTCTTCGCGTCGCTGTTCGTGGTCATGCGCGGCCTCGAGCGAACGGGTGCGGTGGCGTGGATCGACGGTCACGCGCTCGCGCTGGTGCGGGACGGCTCGCCCTGGAGCGCCGCGGCGGTGGTGAGCGCGGTGATGGCGACGTTGTCCAACCTGATCTCCAACGTGCCGGCGGTGATGCTGTGGCGCACGACGGTCCCCCACCTCCCAGACCCACCGCTGATGTGGCGCGTGGTCGCGATGAGCTCGACCTTCGCGGGGAATCTCCTGCTCATCGGCTCCATGGCCAACCTGATCGTGGCGGAGAAGGCCGAGAGTCGCGGCGTGAAGATCGGGTTCGGGGAGTACGCGAAGGTGGGCGTGCCGGTGACGCTGCTGACGGTGGCGTGGGGTGTGGTGGTGCTCGTCGTCCTGCGCTGAGCGGCCGGCCGTGGATCGCGCCTAGCACTCCGCCAGAACGCGCGTCATGACAGGAACTTCGGCGCCCCGACGAGCACCCGCCGCGTCAGCAACGTCATCCCCACCGCGTACAAGAGATGCACGTACCCGCTGGGCACCTGTGCCACGAACACCAGGGCGATCCACGCGCCCAGCAGCGTCAGTGCAACAGCCAACGTGACATTCATCGTGACACTCTCCCGACACCGCACGGCGTCGTTCGACGACTCTCCTCGACGTCCGTGCTTGACGTATCCCCTCGGAGGAGTAATGTACGACTTGGGGACGGAGAGTCTAATTATTGAGCCAACAGCTCGATCGTGGACCCAGATACTGTAACCGATGTCATGCCCCCTCGCAGGGGAAGGCAAACGCTATGGTGAGGGACCAGTCATTACTTTCGGGCTTCAATAATCCTCTTCGTTCCCTCAGTACCCGGTCGGCCGGTCCGCGTTAAGCGGCGCCGGCCGATCGATTTTTCACTCACATTCATCGGCGGCGCAGAGTCTCGAGAAAGTACCGCGGGGCGAGCAGCCGCTTCCCCCCGACCGCGAAGCCGATCACCAGAACCACGATCCAGATCCCGTACGCCACCGCCACCTCCTCGCGCCAATGCGGCACGAGGAACTGGGCCAGCCACAATACCAACAAGATCGTGGCGTCGAGCCAGCCGAACTCCATGCTGAACAGCAGCAGCATGCCCAGCACGGTCTGCAGCAGCGTGAGCTCGAGCTCGAGCCGCTGCGGGCCGTCGAACCGGAAGTCCACCCACATTCCGGTCGCACGCCAGTGGGAGTAGCCGTACACCAGCGGGATCATCGCCGCAAGCACGGTCCACTGGTTGATGTTGCTCGAGACGAGGTTCATGAGGGCCATCGGCGCGCGCGTGACCCGTCTCGCCCAGGACACCGTCGACACGAACTCCGGGAACTCCGACAGGAACGGCGCCACCCATTGGACCAGGAAGAACTGGCTGAAGCCGAGCAGGCCGGCGACCGCGAGCATCGACTCGAGGAACGGGTGCGCCGTGGCGTACAGCAGCCCTCCGCCTACCGCGAACAGCCCGCCGATCACCAGCGGGCGCCGCCACCCGCGCTGGCGGTAGGCCCAGCGGGAGACCGCCGGCGCGTCCTCCAGCGCCTCCGCCGCATGGGGCGGCGTCCGCAGCAGGACCGCCAGATAGCCGGCGTACAGCGCGATCAACACGACCGCGTCGATCCAGCCGAATGCCTGCTTGGCGATGATCACCAGGAAGTACAGCAGCGGGGGGATCAACCCGATGATCTCGATGGCATGCTGGCGCTCGAGCGTGATGGACGGCAACCGTTGCGTGGCGTCCTTGCGTCCCGAGAAGGCGAACACGAAGTAGATCAGCGGCCAGCCTAGACCGAGCAGCAGGCGGATCGCCCCGGTGAGATTGGCGATCGCGAGGTGCGCCCGCGCGGGGTCCTTGCCGGCCTCCCAGGCGATCACGGCCTCGACCGCGAACTCGGGGCTTGTCTGCAACCAGGCGAGCAGCGCGAGGGCGAGGCCCTGGGAGATGAGGAATTGCGCCGCTTCCGCGCCCCAGGCGACGAGGAATGCGGACAACAGCATGCCGGGGAAGGTCCACAGCGCCGAGAGGGCCGAGCCTCCCGCCTGGGACAGGGGGGCGAGTACCTTTAGGAGTCTCACCTGGCGCCGAAGATACTGTGTGCCCCGGAGGCTCTACAAGCCATGGGACGCGATCAGACGAAATCGCCCAGCCGCCACAGCTTGCACGAGGCTCCCCCCCCGCCTCCGGCCGCGCGTATCCCGTTCGAGACGCTCGTGCGGGAGATCCTGGACCAGCTGGGCGAGGATTCCGGGCGCGAGGGGCTGCAACAAACGCCGGCCCGGGTCGAAGCCTCGCTCAAGTGGCTGACACGCGGCTACCAGATGTCGGTCGAAGACGTGATCGGCGACGCCATCTTCCAGGAGAAGCACGAGAGCATGATTTGTGTGCGCGACATCGAGATCTACTCGATGTGCGAGCACCACCTGCTCCCCTTCTACGGCAAGGCGCACGTCGCCTACCTGCCGGACGGCCGCATCGTGGGGCTCTCCAAGATCCCGCGCGTGGTCGAGGTGTTCGCGCGGCGGCTGCAGGTGCAGGAGCGCCTCACCGACCAGGTGGCCGACGCGCTGTGCCGGGTCTTGAAGCCCCTTGGCGTCGGCGTGGTGATCGAGGCCTACCACCTCTGCATGATGATGCGTGGTGTGGAGAAGCAGAACTCCAAGACCGTGACGAGCGCGCTGCGGGGCGCCTTCCGCGACGACGCCAAGACGCGCGACGAGTTTCTGCGGCTGGTCCACGGCGGCAACGGGCTGCCTTGAGCGGAGCGCTCAAGGGAAAGATCGCGCTTGTCACCGGCGCCTCCCGCGGCATCGGGCTGGCGGTGGCCGACGCCGTGCGCGCCGCCGGCGCCCACGTGATCCGCCTCGCGCGTTCCCTCACCGACGGCTCGGCGGACCGCCAAACCGACATCCGTTGCGACGTCGCGGTGGCCGCGGACGTCGCGCGCGCGGTGGGCAAGGTCCTCAAGGAAACCGGCGTCCCCGACATCGTGGTGAACAACGCCGGGATCTTCTTCATCAAGCCGATCGAGCAGACCACCCCGGCCGAGTTCGCCCAAACCGTGGCGATCAATCTGACGGGCCAGTTCCTCGTCGCGCGGGCGTTCGTGCCGCACCTCGTGCAGCGGGGCAGCGGCCATCTCGTCACCATCGGCTCGATCTCCGACCACGTGGGGTTCACCGGCTCGACGGCCTACGCAGCGAGCAAGTTCGGCGTGCGCGGGATGCACGAAGTGATCCGCGCCGAGACCGCCAAGACCGGCGTCCGCACGACGCTGGTTTCCCCGGGGCCGGTGAACACGGACATCTGGGACCCGGTGAACCCCGATTCCCAGACGGGGTTCACCAAGCGCAAGGACATGCTGATCGCTGAGGATGTCGCCGAGGCGGTGCTGTTCGCGGTGACGCGCCCGGCGAGGGTCGCTGTGACCGAGATCCGGCTCCTGCCGTCGATCTACTCGCCGAGGGGGTGAGCGGGTGCGGGGTGCGTGGTGCGTGGTTACCTCCGTGGTCGCAGCGAGCTCCGTGGCCGCACAGGGGATTCCGCCCCTGCCCGATTCTTCGGGCTGGGGCGTCCATGTCTTGGCGCTCGCGAAGGGACCCGACAGCTCGATCTGGGTTGGGACCTACGGCCAAGGCATTTTCCAGCTGCGTCCGCGCGCCACCGTCTGGGAGCACCTTGTTCACTCCAACGACACCGCTGCCCACTCCATCTCCTGGGATTTCGTGCACGCCTTCGCGTTCGGGCCGCGTGGCGAAGTCTGGTATGGCACGGTGGGGAACGGCTGGGGACTCTCGCTCGACGGCGGCAAGACCTGGAAGAACTGGGAGTACCGTGAGTTGGGCCCAGAATGGCAGTACGTGGCCCCGAATGGGATCGTCAGGCGCGCTGATACCACTTACATCGCGACGGCGGACGGCATCAAGGTCACCTGGGACGACGGCAAGACTTGGCGGGTGA
>QHUY01000006.1:0-218 GCA_003223415.1 Gemmatimonadota bacterium | reverse complement strand
CGACCACGAGGGATTCGCTGCTGGGGAGGATCAGGAACCAATACGTGCTGGCGATCGCGCTCGCTCCCGGCAACGACCTGTGGATCAGCGATCTCAAGGGAATCGCCCATTCACCGGATGGGGGCAGGACGTGGCACGAGGCGTTCCCGCCGCCGCCGTGCGAGGGCCGGGGGTGCGCGAATCGGGCGCGAGCGCTGCTGGTGGATTCACAGAGGCGA
>QHUY01000098.1:11757-16359 GCA_003223415.1 Gemmatimonadota bacterium | reverse complement strand
ACCTGGCGAAACCCTACCCGCAGCCCGTGGGCGGGGTCACGCTGTCCACGGGGGACTTCCTGCTGCACCTCGCCGCGCATTTCACGTATCACCTGGGCCAGGTGGACTACCACCGGCGCCTGTTGACGGGGAAAGCCGGACAGATCCGCGCCGTCCCGCTCACGGAGCTGGCGAGCGCCGCCCCGGCGCCGAAATCCTGATGTCCGCCTCCCCCCCCACCGCACCCCCCCCTGCTCCCCCCCCGCCCCCGACTTCGCTGGTGCGCCGGCACCACTGGATCGTGCGGCTGACGCACTGGGGCACCGTGCTGGCGCTGTCGGGGATGATCGCCAGCGGCTTGCAGATCTACGAGGCCTACGCCCGGTTCGGGAATCGCGGCGGCCCCTACTTCCCGAGCCCGTTCAACGGCACCGAGTTCCCGGCCTGGGGACGCCTGGGCGGCTGGCTGGCGGGCGCGCTCAACTGGCACTTCGCGCTGATGTGGCCGCTCGTCCTTTTCGGCCTGCTCTACCTCTCGTACCTGGTGGGGAGCGGGGAATGGCGGGGCCTGCTGTTCCGCCCCCGCGACCTCCGCGGCGCCATCGAGATGCAGAAATACTACCTCGGCCTCCGCCAGGAGCACCCGCCCCAGGGCAAGCACAACCCGCTGCAAAAGCTCGCCTACACCTTCATCGTATGCCTCGGCGTGCTGGCGGTGCTGACCGGCGTCGCGATTTACAAGCCGCTGCAGTTCAGCTGGCTCACGGCACTGTTCGGCGGGTTCCAGGCGGCACGCTACTGGCACTTCTGGGTGGTCTGGATCTTCATCGCGTTCACCGTGGTCCACGTGCTGCTGGTGTTCCTCGTGGACCCGCACTCGCTGCGCGCCATGATCACCGGCTGGTACCGCGGCCGCTTTCCCAGCCATGATTAGATCCGACCAGACGCTCGAGACGCCGGAGAGGCCAACCACCGACCGCCGCGGGTTCCTGCGCCTCACCGCCGGCGCCGGCACTGCGACGCTGGCGGCAGCCTGCGGCTGGGACGGGGGCGACGCCGTGCGACCGAGCCTGCTCGACGTCAGTCGCCTCAACGATTGGGTCGGGGAGCACATCCTGTTCTCTCCGACGCGCCTGGCGAGGACGTACAGGCTAGCCGATCGCAGCGCGTCGCTCCCCAGCTACTTCATCTCGGGCGTCACGCCGCTGCTGCGGGATCCGACCGCCTGGCGGCTGCGGGTGGACGGCATGGTCCGCCAACCACTCGACCTCTCGCTCGACGACCTGCAGCGGATGCCGCGCCAGTCCTATACGGTGAAGCACCACTGCGTCGAGGGCTGGTCGGCGATCGCGAGCTGGCACGGGGTGCCGGTGGCGGCGATCGTGGAGCGCTGCCGCCCGCTGCCGGAGGCGCGCTACATCAATTTCGTCTCCTTCGATGCCGGGTATTCCAACGGCTGGGACCTCGCCAGCGCCATGCACCCGCAGACGATCCTCGCCTACGGGATGAACGACAGCCCGCTGCCCCCCGCGCACGGCGCGCCGCTGCGGGTCTACTCTCCCACCAAGCTCGGCTATAAGCTGACGAAGTATCTCGTGTCGCTGACGTTCACGGACCGGCGGCCGGGCGGCTACTGGGAAGACCAAGGGTACCCGTGGTTCGGCGGGTTATAGCGCTCGCGCTGCTGGCGGCGGCATGCCGTCACAACCGCCCCATGGCGGACAAGGTCGAAGTGCCGCACATGGACTCGACCGTCCTCACCAACCGGGCGCGGATGGACAGCATGCTGGACACGATAAGAAGAAGATGTAGACTCCCCCCCCCCCGTACCGGGAGCGTTGCATGGCCACCTGGCACCGTCTCGGCACCCGCGACGAGCTGCTCGCCCGCGTGCCCTTTGCCGTGAAGCTCGAGCGCCATCAGATCGCGGTGTTCCTGCACGAGAACCGCTTCACGGCGATCTCCAACATTTGCAACCACAAAGGCGGGCCGCTGAGCGAGGGGCGCGTGCGCGGGGAGTTCGTCATGTGCCCCTGGCACGGCTGGGAGTACAGCGTCCTCACGGGCAAAGGCCCGACCGGCTATGACGAGGAGCAGGTGCCGAGCTTCGCGGTCGAGGAGCGCCCCGACGGTGTGTACGTGCAGACGCCGCCCGTGATGCCGCGCAAGCTCATTAAACACAAGCCCTCGCACCTGCTCGAGGAGCACGCCAAGCCCGCCGGCGCGCCGCCGCGCGTGCTCGGCATCTCGACGACGGCCATGGACGAGGGCAACCCACGCTTCTCCACCTCGGACGCGCTCCTCGAGCACGCGATGCAAATGGCGCGGGAGCTGAAGACCGACACGCAGCTGATCAAGCTGCGCAACCTGAAGTTCCAGCACTGCGAAGGGAACTACTCGAAGGCGTCGCACGCCTGTACCTGGCCGTGCGCCATCACCGAGCGTGACCCCGACGACCAGCTCACCGCGGTGTACGAGGGGCTGGTCCATTGGGCGGACGTGCTGATCCTCTCGACGCCGATCCGCTGGGGGAACGCGTCGTCGCTCTATTACAAGATGGCCGAGCGGCTGAACTGCGTGCAGAACCAGATCACGATCCACGACAAGGTGCTGATCAGAAACAAGGTCGCGGCCTTCATCATCACCGGCGGTCAGGACAACATCCAGGGGGTGGCGGGCGCGATGTTCACCTTCTGGTCGGAGCTGGGCTTTCTCTTCCCCCCGTTCCCGTTCATCGCGCACTCGCGGGGCTGGGATGCCGAGGACATGCAGAACAACGTGCGGCAGGTGCGGGCGAGCGACGCGCTGCGCGAGGCGGCGCGGGAGCTGACCGAGCGGGCCGTGGACTTCTGGCGGATCGTGGACCAGAACCGCGGGATGATGGACAAGCCGATGGAGCGGGCCGGCCGCAAGGCCAACCCCCTGGCGATGCCGGAGGAGGCGGTCGTATGAGCGAGCGGATGCAGGCCGCGAAGGCCTACGAGAAGGCACTGTTCGCGGGCGACCGGGCGGGGGTCGGCCGCCACTTCACCGACGACATCGTCTACTGGGTGGCCGGTGCTCCGCCGATCGGCGGCGAGTGGAGAGGCCGGGAGCGAGTGCTCGACGCCCTCTGGAATCGCGAGCCCGGGCTCGGCGCGGCGGACTGGGGCTCCGAGGACGTGTGGCGCGACTGGTACGAGGCGGACGACCGGGTGATCGTCGAGATCCGGGAGCGCAGCTGGCTGAAGAGCGACAGCAAGGATGTGATGGACCAGCGCACCTGCGTCGTCATCAGATTTCGCGGAGACCGGATCGGCGAGATGCGGGACTACACCGACAGCCACAGCTACGAAGAGTTCCTCAAGCGGCACCGCAAGGACCTGCCGAAGTTCGCGAAGAGAAAGAAGGGCGCGACCTAAAAGCGGTCCAGCGTCCGATCCCGCCGGCGGGCCAGCCAGTACAGCGGCAGCCCGAGCAGCAGCGCCACGCCGCCCCACGCCCACGCCGCCCCGATCGAGCGCACCCGGGCCAACCACCCCCACCCCGACTGCCCCGCCACCCCGCCGACGTTGGCGAACATCGAGTCGAGCGAGATGATCGTGGCCCGCTGGGCCGAGGGAATGTGGTCGTTCAAGTAGGCCTGCTTGACGGGGCCCGCGAGGCCGAGCGCCATGCCGTACACGAGGTACAGCGCGACCACCACGTAGAAGTTGGTGAGCAGCCCGCAGGCCACGACCGCAGCAGCCTCGACGGTCACCGACGTCATCAGGATCCCGGTGCGCGTGCGGATCACGCGCGACAGCGGGCCCACGAGGGCGTTCCCGGCGATCAGGCTGAGCCCGAGGAGCGAGCTGATCAGCCCATCCACCCAGACCAGGTCCCGACCCAGCAGGTCCAGGAAATACCGCTGCCAGCTGTAGAAGCCGAAGATCATGAAGCTCATCGAGACGAGCGAGGCCAGCATCACCGGCCGCACCACCGGGTGGTGTAGTCCGTAGTCCAGCCCCTCCACGAATACGCGGCGCAGCTCCGCCGGCACGCGCCGCAGCGCGAGGGCTCGCGGCGTGAAGCCGACCTCCGGCATCCCGAACCAGGCGAGCAGGAACAGCGGCAGCACCACGGCCGCCCGCACGAGGTAGGGGATGTACAGGTGGATTTGACCGAGCAACCCGCCGCCGATCGTGCCCACCAGCATGGCGGCGCCGAAGACCATCTGGCTCCTGGCGAAGATCGGCTCGAGCGGGCCGGGGTGGCCGGTCGCCTTGAGCGCGTCCACGAGCCAGGCGTCCACGGCCCCCGTATAGAAGGTGTACCCGAGGCCGAGGAACACCGAGATCACCGCGAACGCCCAGAAGCCCCAGCCGCGCCAGGCAGCCGCGACGTACAGCAGCGTCGTCACGAACAGGGTGGCGAGGCAGAGCAGCAGCGACACGCGCCGGCCCACGGTATCGGCGACGACGCCCGTCGGGATCTCGAACACCATCGAGCCTGCGGTGAACGCGGCGTTGGTGAGCATGACGTGGAAGATGTCCAGCCCGGCACCAAGCTTGAACAGCGTGTCGATGCCCCAGATCAAGGACATCGCCAGGTTGAAGAGGCCGGTGATGGCGTAGTAGGTGCGGATGATGCGGGTGGCGGAGG
>QHUY01000098.1:0-11745 GCA_003223415.1 Gemmatimonadota bacterium | reverse complement strand
TCCAGCCACTCCCGCGCGACGGCCCCGATGTCCCGGTGCTCGACGTCCGCGAGCGCGTTGAGGCGCTGCATCTCGCCGTCGGAGATCTTGCCCCGCAGCTCCTCGAGCGCCGCGCCCAACGCCGGGTGCCGGCGCAGGGTCTCGTCCCGCACGACCACCGCCGCCTCGTACGGCGGGAAATAACCCCGGTCGTCCTCCAAGCTTACGAGGTGCAACGCCGCGATCTGGCCGTCCGTCGAATTGCCCGCGATCACGTCCACCTTGCCGTCGGCGAGCGCCCGATACGTGAGACCGAGATCCATCGCCGTCGGCGGCGTGCCGAAGCGCAGACCGTACGATTTGGACAGCCCCGCGAAGCCGTCCGCCCGATCCAGGAACTCGTACCCGAATCCCGCCTTCCAGCGCGGCGTCACCCGCGCCAAATCCGAGATACGCTTCAGCCCGTAGCGCTCGGCGTCGGCACGGCGGACGAGAATGGCGAAGGTGTTGTTGAACCCGAACGGCGCCGTCCAGCGCAGCGCGAACTTCGCGGCATAGTCTCGCGCGACCACGTGGGACACGCTGTCGCGGTCCGGCACCGGCGGGTACTTGAGGACCGTCGTGAAGGCAGTACCGGAGTACTCGGGATAGAGATCGATCTGGCCCGCGAGGATCGCTTGGTGGCACACGAACGTGCCGCCGAGGTGCAGGCGCCGCTCCACGACCAAGTGCGCCCGCCGCTCGATTTGTTGCGCCACGATCTCAGCGAGCAGGTCGGACTCCGTGAAGTTCTTCGCCCCGACGACGATCTTGTCGTGTCGGGCGCACCCCATCACGGCAGTGAGAGCGGCCAGCAACAACCGTCCGACTATCGGTGCCATGCCAGCCTTCGCTCCAGCAGCCCAAGGGCGCCGTCGGCAGCGAGCGCCATCAGCGCCGCCGGGATCGCCCCGGCGAGAATCAACGTGTCGTCAACCACCGCGACCCCGCGGAAGATGTAGACGCCCAGCCCGCCGGCGCCGATCGCCGCCCCGATCGTCGCCACCCCCACGCTCACCACCGTGGCCACCCGGATCCCCGCGAGGATCACGCTCGCGGCCAGCGGCAGCTCCACGAGCCGCAGCAGCTCGCCGTCGGTCATCCCCATCCCCCGTCCCGCCTCGCGCACGGCCGGGTCCACGCCGGCGATGCCGGTGTAGGTGTTGCGCACGATCGGGAGCAGGGCGTAGACCACGAGCGCCGTGACCGCGGTCCAGAAGCCGATCCCCAGGATCGGAATGAGAATCCCGAAGAGGGCGAGACTCGGGACCGTCTGGAAGATGTTGGCGAGCCCGAGTACGGAGCCGCGCCAGGCGGGACGGCGGGTGAGCAGCATACCGAGCGGCACGCCGATGATGGTCGCGGCGCCCGTCGAGAGCGCGACGAGGTAGAGGTGCTGCCAGATGAGTCCCAGCACCTCGGTGGTGTTCCGGGCGTAGAAGGAGAGGAGGCTCACGGGTCTCGGGGTTAACCCCGGGCCGCCGGCCCGGGGTCAGCCGCGCGCATGAACGCGACCGCCTCGGGGTGGTCTGCCTTCCCGAACTCCTCCGGCGTCCCCAAGAACACCAGGCGCCCGCCGTGCATCAGCCCGATCCGCGTCCCCAGCAGCAGCCCCTCCCGGACGTCGTGCGTCACGAACACCATCCCCTTGCCCAGCCGGCCCTCGAGGCCCCGGAACTCGCGCTGCAGCTCGACCCGGGTGATGGGATCGAGCGCGCCGAATGGCTCGTCGAGCAGGAGCAGCGGCGGATCGGCGGCGAGGGCCCGGGCGACGCCGACGCGCTGCCGTTGCCCCCCGGAAAGCTGGTGCGGGTAGCGCGCAACGAACGTGTCGGGATCGAGCCCCACGAGCCCGAGGAGGTCCCGCACGCGCGCCGCGATACGCTCGGCCAGCCACCCTTCGAGTCGCGGCACCAGCCCGACGTTCTCCGCCACCGTGAAGTGGGGAAACAGCCCTACCTCCTGGATCACGTAGCCGATGCGGCGTCGCAATCGCGTGGGCTCCACCGCGGCGGTCCGCTCCCCCGCAATCAGCACGTCACCCGCCGTGGGCTCGAGCAGCCGGTTGATGAGCTTCAGCGTGGTGGTCTTTCCGGACCCGCTGCGGCCCAGGATCACGACCGTCTCCCCCGCCCCCACTGTGAAGCTCACGTCTTGCACGAGAGGGCTTACCATTCCCCTTTCCCCATTCCCCATTCCCGAGAGGGAGTAGCCTAGTCCTCGCACTTCGAGTACCGGCGTCACGTCGTGCCTGCGAGAACCATGAGGAAGCGGCCGTCGTCGCTGGTGCCGCGCCACCGCACCGTGAGGCCGACGTCGGCCAGAATCCGGAGAAAGGTGCTCGCGTCGTACTTGTAGGAGTGGTTCATCTCGAGCCGCTCGCCGGCACGCAAGGTGAGCGACTCACCGCCCAAGCGTGCTGCGACGTCGCGCGTCGCGCGGAAGTGCTTGGCGAGCGGGTGCAGGCCGGGGAGCCGGTCGTCGGTGCGGTCCTCGAAGACGAGCTCCCCGTCCGCCTCGGTGATGCCGACGGCGTGCAGCGGCGCCCAGGCGAAGCGGCGGTTGAGCGGGTTGTCGTACCCGGCCAGCGTCTGCTGGGCGGCGTAGATCTCGCCATCCACGATGAGCAGGTCCTGCGGCCGCAGCAGGGCGCGCAGGTCACGCGCGGCGGCGATGGGGTCGAACGCGCCGAGGGTATTGCCGATTAACAACACGAGCCGCGGCGGGGTTTCCGGATCGGCGGCGAGGGCGGCGAGGTGGCCCGCGCGCGTGACGTCGGCCTTGATCCCCAGGGTCGCCAGCCCCACCGCGAGCGCGCCCTGGCAGGCCAGCTCGAGCAGGGCCTGGCTCGTGTCGACGGGCACGTAGGAGACGCGAACCCCGTGGCCTCGCAAAGCGTTCATCAGGAGGAGGTCTTTGTCCCCCTGCCCCGAGCCCAGGCTCAGGACCTCCACGGGACCGGGGGGTATGTAACGGGCGAGGTCGTCAGAGGACTGAGCGATCAAGGACCGCGACCGCTCGTAGTTTCGGTAGGCGCCGTCCGAGCACAGGGCCAGCCAGGCGCGGACGGACAAGGGAAACCAATAGAAGAATTTCTCCGCGAAGCGTCGCGCGCGAAACGCGGCGACGAATTCGTCGGCGAGATCGTTCTCGGTCAACAAGGCCTGAATCGCGATCACGGGCAGAGAGTTATCGGTTGACGGGTCGGACGGCAACCCGTATATCGTAATCTGACGAGCCGTCGTTACGTTTCCTCAAGACCAGGAGGACGCATGCAGATCGTCGAGACCCAAGACCTGGTGCCCAGCTGTCATCGTCCCGAGATCCTCGAGACGGTCGAGCTGCAGCCCACCTGCCACTCCTAAGGGAGATCGGCTGGATGCACGAAGGGGCCCGGACCGACGTCGGGCCCCTTTCGCGTTCCCTGAAGGTCGGCGCGTTCTACAACCCCCACTTGGGCGCCGAGCTCGTCCGTGCCGAAGGGATCGACCATCTCGCCATGGCCGACCCGCCGGCCCCCAACGACCCGCACTGGCCAGCCATCAAGGCGCGCTACACCCTCCTGCTGCACGACTACCTCGGCCAGCTCTCGGAGCCGCTCGACGAGCGCTCGATCCAACGCGCCCGCTCCCTCGCCGAGCAGTACCGCACGCCGTGGGTGGCCGAGCACTTCCAGTGCCTGCACACCGAGGACGGGCGCTACAACATCAACTACGTGTTCCCCCCGCTCTACACCGAGGAGTTCCTGCGGCGCTTCGCCGCCAACGCCAAGGCGCTCCAGGCGCGGCTCGACCAGCCGCTCGTGATGGAGAACATCCCCGGCTTCTTCGATGTCAAGGCGAGCCAGATGCCCGAGCCCGAGTGGCTGCGGCGCTTCTTCGACGCCACGGAGGTCGGGTTCCTCCTCGACCTGCCCCACGTGTGGCTGGAGGCGCACTACCGCCGCCAGCAGCCCCGGGCCTGGCTGGCCGAATTCCCGCTGGAGCGGGTCGTCGAGCTCCATGTCGCGGGCGTGGAGGTGGACGAGGATCTCCAGGGTCCCTGGATCGCGCCGTCCGCCGCGCGGTGGCGCAGTGTCCGCGAGCCCAGGCGGTGACGTTCGACGCGTTCTCCCCGTCCCTGCGGGCGGAGGTGCTGCTGCGCAGCGTCGAGCGAATCCGCAAGGCGCTATGAGCGACCGCGCGCTGCAGGACCTGGTGCTCCGCGCGCTGGCCGACGCGCCGTTTCGCGCGTCCTCCGAATGGCGGCACCGCGCGCTCGCCGATCCGGCGCTGCTCGAGCGGTTCGCGCGGTTCCTGGCCCGCCATTTCTACTACGAGCGGATCGTCCACTTCTTCAAGTATTCGCGGGCACTCGCCCGCGTGACCGGACGGCCACCCGAAGTGGTCCTGCGCTCGCCGACGTTCGACGCGCTGCTCCCCGCCATCGTGTTGGGGAGTCGCGAATCCGCGGCCGCGGTGGCCGACGTCGCCGTCGCCCACGTGTCCAGCGGCCGGCGCGACGGCATCCCTTACCTGGGTGAGCTGCTCACGTACGAGCGGGCCATGATGGTCGCCGAAGCCGGCCCCAGAGTGTGGCACGACGACGACCTCGAGGGAGCAGGGAGCAAGGAGCAGTACGCTCCGGAGACGGTGGAGGGAACGGTTCTGGTGAATCTCGCCCACGATCTGCCGGCGGTACTCCCCAAACTGCTGGAGTCATGGACCGAGGTGCCGCCGTGCCCTGAGCGGCCCACGACGCTGCTGATCGCGCGCTCGCGGCACGGGCGGGTGGCGGTGGCGCGCGCCGACGCGGCGATCGCCACTGTCGTCGAGCTCGCCGACGGTCGCACGACGCTGGAGGACCTGGCCCGCGAGGCCGGGCTGCGGCCGGCCGAGCTCGAGGCGACGCTGGCCGGGCTCACCGAGCTGGGGGCGGTGCGGTTCGGGACGGGGAGCTGACGTCCCGGTTGACGCCCTCCGCTGCGTACCGTCTCTTCGAAGCTGCGCTGGTCCCTGACCCGGTTTCGGAGGATGTATGCGACGCTATCTGTGGAGTCTCGTGGGAGTCACGGGGGGGGGGGGGGGGGCTCCGCGACAAGATCTCCGAGCTGTTCATCTTCAGCGCCGGCAAGGACCCGCTCTTCCTCAGCGGCACCAGCGGCTCGGACTCCGCTACCGCGCTACACGCCGACCACTTCATCCCCGCGGCGCGGGCGGAGAACGGCACCCTCATCTCCTTCATCAGTAACGCGATCAGCGGCAGCGTGGCGAACGTGCCGGTGAGCGCGACGAGCGGCGGCTCCACGTTCCGCTTCGAAGGCGGCGTTCCCATCAGCACGTCACTCTCCCCGGGGCCGGTATTCGCCGAGCGCGCCCAGACGCTGGGCCACGGGCGGGTCTTCGTCGGCATGAACGTGAACCGCCTGCACTTCGAGACCCTGCGGGGCGTGAGCCTGAGCGACATCCAGATGACCTTCACGCACGTGAACGTCGTCGGGCCACAGTGCGACAGCATTCAGGGCACGTCCTGCACGCCATACGGCGTCCCCGCGCACGAGAACGACGTGATCGCGCTGCGGCTGGCCCTCGACATCGACATGACGGTCACCTCGTTCTTCGTGAGCTTCGGGTTGCTCGATCGCGTGGACATCGGGGTCGTGCTGCCGATCGTCTCCACCTCGCTCCGCGCGACCAGCGACGCGCAGATCCTCCCGTTCGGCGGCACGACCGCCCAGCACTTCTTCGGCGGCACGCCGGCCAACCCGGAGCTCTCCACGTCCC
Source organism: Gemmatimonadota bacterium (assembly GCA_003223415.1). Lineage (GTDB taxonomy): Bacteria > Gemmatimonadota > Gemmatimonadetes > Gemmatimonadales > GWC2-71-9 > 13-1-40CM-70-15. Next base: position 5,965 of record QHUY01000098.1, on the reverse strand, counting down.
GCTTCGTGGAAGGATCCGCGACCGGTATCGGAGACATCGCCGCGCGGGTCAAGGTCTCGGTCACCCAGACGGAGCGCACCACGTTCGCGCTCCTGGGCGACGTGCGCTTTCCGACGGGTAGCGCAGATGACCTGCTCGGCTCGGGCCACGTCGCGGCCCGCGGCCTGGGCGTCCTGTCGGCGCGGTTCGGCCCCTTCTCGCCGCACGCCAACATCGGGGGTCTCTGGCGTAGCGGCGGGCTGCAGAACAACGCCGTGCTCGCCACTGTGGGGTTCGATCACCTGATGGCTCGGTGGGCCACGCTGGCCGTGGACCTGGTGTCGGAGTTTCAGGTCGGCGCGAGCAAGCTGCGGTTGCCTGGCCCCGTGACCTACAGTGCGCCGTTCCGGCGTACGATCGATGTCACGAACCTGCCGAACGAGCGCGATGACCAGATCAACGGCTCGTTCGGCTTCAAGTTCTCGACCGGTCCGGGGATCATGGTGGTGGCCAACACGCTGTGGCCGCTCAACCGCGGGGGGCTCCGGCCCAACGTGCTGTGGACCGCGGGGCTCGAATACAACTTTTGACGCCGGCCTAGTGCCGTTCCAACTTGATGGGAGCAGGGATGCATCGCCCTTCGAGTTGCTCGTCGTACACTAGAGCTTGACGGGACTCGGTGGAGATAGTTGGAACGGCACTAGCGAATGGCGGTCAGACGCCAGCCGGTGGAGTCCTGGACGAAGGTCGCCCGGAAGGCGTCCGTCTGCCGCATGTTCTGTCCGGTCGTGTTGTTCACGTAGTCGTAGACGGCGCTCACACTCGCTTGAGCTGTGTCGCCGTTGACTGCGAGCGCCGTGACCGTCAAGCTCGTCTGGAGCTTCCGCACCCCCAGAAAGAATTGCCTCCAGAAATCCCGTTGCGTGGGCGTCAGTCCGGGATACACGCGGCGCACCTCGCTCAGGTCGCGCGACTCGAGCGCTCGCGCGTAGGCAGCGATCCCCGTCTCGATCTCCACCCGCGGATTGGGCGGTGGATGCGTCACCGGCGGCCGCGCCGGCGGCTCTGCGGCGCGTGCCCGCGGGGTGTCGCGAGCGACGCGCGACCGCGACTGGCGCTCGGCTTCCGTCCAGAGCGACGCGGCCGTGGCGAGCTGGACCATCGCTTCGGAAAGCCGCCCCTGGACGGCAAGCGATTCCGCTCCCCTGTACACCGTGTCGCCCTTTGCCAGGTCGGCGGGCAAGGCGCCCGCCTCGATCGCGCGGCTCATCGCGGCGAGCGCCCTCGCCCGGAGCGAGCGCACGAGGCTGTCCTCGCGCTGCGCGCCCCCGCCTCCGGCGGCGCGCGATGTGGATTCGGCGGCGGCCCCGGCCGGTGGGCGCACACGCGGCGACTCTCGCGGCGCGGTCGCGCGGGGTACGGGCGGTTGCTGCGCCGGACCTGGGGCGGCGCCGGAGGACGGGACGAGGGTGTCCGGAGCCGGGGCAGGCCGTGATGCCACGGGAGGAGAAGGAGGAGGCCGCGACACCAGCCGAGGCACCGCCCACCAAAGCGCGACGCCGGCCACCACCGTTGCGAGCGCCCACCCGAGACCGGAGACCCGGCGAGCTCGGGGGATCGCGGCGGCCGCTGGACGCGGCAACGGCTTCGAAAGCGCAATCGGGCTCGTCGGCGTCTTGAGCTGGGCCAGCAGCTGCGCACGACCGCCCGTCTTCGCCAGGGTGATCATCTGGCTCCGGATGGGATCGTCGTGTTGCAGAGACGGCCGGCCGCTGACGGCCACGACGTCGTCCATGCTGGGCCAGCGTCGGGATGGTTCCTTTTCCAACATCCGCATGACGGCTGCCGCCAGGTTGGGCGGGCAATCGGGACGGAGCTCGGTCACGGGACGCGGCGGCTCGTTGAAGTGCGCGTACATGACCCACATCGTCGTGTCGCCCTGGAACGGCAGCCGCCCGGTCACCATCTCGTAAGCGACGACGCCGAGGGAGTACTGGTCCGAGGCCCCCGTAACTTCGAGGGTCGCAGCCTGTTCGGGACTCATGTAGGTGGGCGTGCCGACCGTCACGCCGGTCACGGTGAGCCCCTGCGCCTGCACGACCTTGGCGATCCCGAAGTCCGTGACCACGGCCCGCCCTTCATCGTCCAGCATGATGTTGGCGGACTTGATGTCGCGATGAATGATGCCGTGACGATGAGCGTAGCTGAGGGCGTCGCCCACCTGGGCGAGGATCGTTTGCACCATGGGGATCGGCAGCGGGCCGACGTCACGAATGATCGAATCGAGCGCTCGACCCTGGACGTACTGCATGACGAAGTACAGGACGCGATCGCTCTCGCGCACGGCGTAGATGGGAATGATGTGCGGATGGCTCAGGGCGGCGGCGGTGCGCGCTTCGCGCTTGAACCGCTCCACCATGCCCTCCCCCATCGCCAGCAGGGCAGGCGCCAGCACTTTGATCGCCACCTTGCGATCGAGCGCGACGTCGTGGGCCAGGTACACCGTCGCCATCCCGCCCCGTCCCAGCTCGGCGAGGATCTCGTAGTCGCCCAACGTGGCGTGGCGGAGCGCGTCGAGGAGAGCGGCCGAGTCGGCGCCCAGGGGTCCGCCCGGCGCCGCCGCGACGGTGGTCTGGGCGCCTGCCGGCACGACCGGGATGCTCGTGCCACACCGGGGACAGAAGTACGCCCCCGGGCCGACGCTCGCGCCGCAGCGAGCGCAAAAGGAGCCGTCCGTGCCTGCCATCATGGTGTGCTGCCTATGCTCACCGCCGGCTCCTGGAGTGAATGCTATCCAATAATACCTCCGCCGACGGGAGGCAACCGTTCGGCCGATATCGCTACTGGCGTGGTGCTGTAGGCGGTCGCGACTGGAGCCTGAGGTGATAGAGCGCCGCTGCGTTGTCCCGAAGCACCATCCGGGCCAGCGTACGCGCCCGCGCCGGTCCGATGTCGCCGTCGCGCACCATCGCCGTGAGAGCGATGGCGAGCGCGCGCCGGGCTGTGGTGGCGGCCACGTAGGCGCCCTCCTCCCAGCCCTGGTTGGGCCCGCCCTCGAACGCGTCCGTTCCGAACAGGACCTTGTCGGGCCAGCGCGTCAGCCACTGTCGGAGTACCTGCGCCAGCTCAGCGGGCGCGAGCATCAGGTCCATCATGGAGATGTCGGCGTACACGTTGGGCTTGCCGAGCAGGGCTTCGGTCTCGCCCACATGCGGCCAGCCGCCATGGATAATTACGAACTTGGTGCCCCGGAGGGTCGGGTCGTTGAAGGCCGATTCCAGCAATCCGGGACGCGCCCCTTCGGCCTGGTAGAACCCTCCGAAGGTCTCGAGGACGTGGAGGTGGACCGCTAGGCCCAGGCGCCCCGCCTCCCGGGCCACGATCCGGAAGAGCGCGTCCGCCAGGGCCTTGTACTCGGCGGGGGACGGGGCCCCGCCGGCGGCGTACCGGGCGTAGACGTCCCGCGCGCGCGCCGAGTCGGGTGGGTCGAAGTCCAGGGCCCTGAGATAGGCCGCTTCGAACTTGATGGCGACCGCGCCCGCTTCGCGCTGCCGCCGCAGCGTTGGGACCACCACTCGGGTGACATAGTCGTCCAGCGTGGCCGGCGGCGCGTCGAACCCCAGGTCCTTGAGGAAGCGGCGCAGCAGCGCGGCCTCGCGAGGGTAGAGCGACCGGGTGTCCGGGGACCGAGCGGCTTCGTTCCGGGTGTCGAGGGGAAAGAGGAGGGCGTCGTCGAACGGCACCCAGCGGAACCGGGGGCTCGAGAGTCCCGGCCCCAAGGCGATCCGATTGGCGAGCATCACGTCGATGCCCGCCCGATCGAGCGCCCACGACGGAAAGCCCCGTCCCTTCGCCGCGAGCGCCCGAAGGCGGGCCGCGGCCACGACGCCGGTGTCGGCCGCGCGCGGTCCGTACAGCGCCTGCGCCGCCTCGGACCACACTGGGGCGTCCAGTGTGAGCCGCCACGGCAGCGGAAACGGCGGGATGCCGTCCAGCGGCAGCGCGTCGTATTCGGTGTCGGGGAGCTCGCCTGTGGCGACCGGGCGCATGGGGTGGGCGTGATTGTCGATCGCCCGGAGCCCGGCAATGTAGTGGGCGAGCGCGGGGTCCACCGGGGCCTGCCCGCGCGCCGTGACCGTTCCGGCCAGGTGCGCGACGACGAGCGGGAGAAGGGGCCGCACGTGCACGCTGGGAGAATGCGCCCGCAGGGCCCCGCCGCGCAACGCTCGCCCGCGATCCAGACCGCGGCGGCGCCCCTGTGCGTATTGCACGCACGGAGTGGCCAGGGGCAGAATCGAACTGCCGACACGCGGATTTTCAGTCCGCTGCTCTACCAACTGAGCTACCTGGCCCTCAATGGAAGGGGGATTATAGATAGGAGGCGGGGAGACGCCAAGTAGATGCCGAGGCGCTAAGACGCCAAGTGGGCGGGCCATGACCCGACCGTGGCGTGAAGCTACGCAATCTGGCTGGGGTCGATCGCCAAACGTCAGCACAATTTGGAGGCACCACCAAGAATTCGAGGGTCGCAACTTGGGGCCAGTGAGGCCCCGAGGCGGGTTCTGCGTTAAGGAGACGCTGTAACGAAGGGGCCCGCCATCCCGCGCGGGCCCCATGATTCGTTATCCAGGTACCAAGAATCTATACCGCATGTCGGCAATGCCAGCGGTCCTCAGAAAGTCGGCGGCGTCCCAACAACCCGGCCCGCAAAGGCGATCATGATGGCATAATCTTTCACTTGGGCTGGCGTCCATACGACATTGTCCCCCAAGAAGAACGGGCCTCCTCCCGCCCGCAGCGTATGTCCTACCAGCGTAGCACAGTTCTGAAAGACGCTCCACAGTCGCTTGTTCGCTCCGTGCCTAAACCTCCACCAGTACCGCCTCATCGCCAGCTCTTCTAACCGGTCCTCAATCTCCAAGCGGAAGCCCGGCATGCCTCCCTCGTCACTGATGTCGTCGGCATACGTGTTGGACTTACCTCCAGAGGCAAAAAACCAATTTCGGTTCGGGTCCGGCCACCAACTGACGTAGGTTTCGTCGTACACCGGCTGACCGAGATCCTTATTGCCCTCGAACTCCAGAATGCCCACCGCTTCAATCATCCCCGCAATCTGCATCGCTGCGTGTCCAAGGCTCTTGGAGGAGGAGGACGAGGATCCCCCGGGTAGCCAAACATATACAGTCACCATACCGCACCTCCGCTCCTCCGTCCGACCGCTACGGCGTCGCCGCCACGGCCTTCGCCTCCCACTGGTCGCGGCTGAGCAGCGGAATCTGCTCGAGGCGCTGCCGCGCCAGAGCGGAGTTGAGCCCCCCGAGGTCCCGCGCCGCCCACGCGTCGAACTCCCGCGCCACGTCGGCCAGCTCCCGCGCCAGCGCGTCCGCGCGCTCGACTTGCGTCTGGGAAGGCCGGCCGTCGTAGAAGACCACGTTGCCGTACAGGTCGGCGAGGTTCTCGCGCAGCCGCTCCTCGCCGGTAATCATGCCGCCCTCCTTCGTCGCGACGATCTTCTTGCGCAACGCATCGACCGACGCCCACGCCGCGCGCAGCCGCGTCGCCAGCGCGTCCCCCGCCGGCAGCTTCGCGGCCCGGTCATCCAGCGCCTGCCGGACGCCGTTCATCCGCTCCACCGCGAACGTCATGTCGGCGAGGGTGCCGTGGAGCTTCATGGCGACGTCGAACTGCGCCCGGCGATCCTCCGCCGTGTGCTTCGTCCGCGGATCGGCCACGACCTGGAGCGGCGTCGTGTACACGGCCGTGTCCTTGGTCATCCGGACCGTGTACGTGCCCGGCAAGACGCGGGGGCCGAAGGCAGCTCCGAACGCCGCACTGGCCGCCGGGGGCACCCTGGGCGCCTTGAGCCGCATCGACCACGTCACGCGGCTCAAGCCCCGGCGCTTACTGGTGGGCACCGTGCCCAGCACCCCGCCGTCCGGGCCGAGCACCTCGATCTTCATGTCGCCGAAGATGTGGCGCTTCTTCA
>QHUY01000278.1 GCA_003223415.1 Gemmatimonadota bacterium | reverse complement strand
CGTCCGGCCGCTCGCGGCGCACCAGGCTCGCGACTTTGCGGCCGGCGAGCAGGAAGTGGTAGCCGGGACTCGCGGGCACGCGGGGGCCTCGCACCAGGTACACACGGGAGCGCTCCCACTGGGTGACAGCGTCCCGATCGGATGGGACGATCACGGCGTGCTCCACGTCACCGTGCGCGGCGACCCAGCGCGCTTTCTCAGCCAGGTAGGTGCGCACCCCACCGCCCTGCAACGAATAGAACTCAGTGATGTCGAGCAGCTTCACCGCGGCGCGACAGCGGAGGCGCAGCTCGCCGTGCGGGAGTGCGCCGCGATCACCTGCGCGTAGCAGTCGAGCAGCCGCTCGTTGACCTCGGGCCAGCGGTAGGTCAGGGCCGTGGCCCTCGCCTGCTCCCCCATGCGCGATCGCCGCTCGGGCTGGGCAAGCAAGGCGCGAATCTCGCGGGCGAACGCCACCGGGTCTTCCGGGGGGGCAAGCACCCCGTCCCGTCCGGCGGTGACGAGCTCGCACACGCCGCCGCCGTTCACGGCGACCACCGGCAGCCCGGAGGCGAACGCCTCGAGCACCACGTTGCCGAACGTCTCGTTCGTGGACGGGAACACGAACAGGTCGGCACTCGCGTACCACGGCCCAAGCTGGTCGGGGGGCACGTAGCCCGCGAAGTGCGCCCGCGGCAGGTCCCGCGCGAGCTGCGCCCGCATCGGCCCCTCACCCACCAGCACCAGTTTGAAGGAGAGCCCCCACCGCTCGAGCGACCGCACGGCGGCGACCAGGTAGTCCAGCCTCTTTTCTTTCGCCAGTCGGCCGACGTACAAGAGGATCGGCGCGCCGCCGTCGAGCTGGGCGCGCAGCGTGTCGCTGCGGAACGACGGCGCGAACCGCTCCTGGCTCACCCCGCGCCGCCACAGCGCGACGTTCTCGATCCCGTGGCGCTCGAGCATCGCGGCCGTGGCGCGCGACGGGGCGAGCGTGAGCGCGCAGCGGTTGTAAAAGCGCCGCATCAGGCGGCGGCCCAGCCCCTCGAGCCATCGCAGGCCGTAATAGCGGAACAGCGATACGAAGTCCGTGTGGAAGCTCGCCACCACCGGCACGCCGCGCCGCCGCCCATAGCGCACGCCGTACAGCCCGAGAAAGCTCGGCGTCACGACGTGCACGACGTCCGGGGCGAACCGGTCCAGCACCGGATCGAGGCTGCGGGCGATGGGGAGCGCCATGCGGTACGAGCGATACAGCGGGAATGGCATGTTCGCGATGGCGCGGACGCGGTTACGCCAGGGGAGCGCCCGGTCCGGCGTGACCGCCGTGACGAACAGCAGCTCGACGCCGCTCGCGAGCAACGTGGGAGCGAGCTCGTCCAGCGTGCGCGTGACGCCGTCGGCGATGGGCGGCAGAGTGTCCGTGCAAAAGGCGACCCGCAATCGGCGCTGCTCCACCTCGGAACCGGCTGCGCAACGTTAGCGGGTCGCGGCACGACGCGGAAGGCGGTTGCCACGGTGCTGGGGCGGGTGCACATTGGCGCCTGCCATGCGCCCGCTGACGCTGCTCTTCCTCGCGGCGATTGCCGACCCGCTCGGCGCACAACAGGCCTCGCCATACATCCCCTTGCACCACTGGGCGATGCCCTACATCGAGCAGCTGATCGCCACCGGCGTGATCAGCGATCCGACCCCGCTCACCCGCCCCATCAGGCAGGCCGATCTCGTACGGGCGCTCGAAGCAGCGGATACACTCGCCGTGGGCGACGCCGCCTACGTCACGGTGCGCCGGCTGCTGCTCACGTTCCGGCCGCAGGTGCGGGGGCCCATGTATCGCGTGGACGGCGACGTGGGGATCGCGGCGGCGACGTACGTGCTCCGCGACCCGCTCGAGCAGGGGCGCGGCGTGCCGGTGCGGCCGTACGGCCCGAGTCGCCTGTTCGGGAGCGCCGGCCTGGCGCTCCAGCTGCAGTTCGGTCCCGGCATCGCCGTGACGCACCCCTATTATGACAACCGGCTCCGGTTCGACCCGGATTGG
>QHUY01000106.1 GCA_003223415.1 Gemmatimonadota bacterium | reverse complement strand
TCCCTGAGTCGCGAGCCAGATGGGCGAGGCCGAGGTTGTTCCCGGCGGAAAAACCCCGGTTGGCACCCGCGGCGAGGACGACAACGCGCAGCCCGCTTCGCGTCGCGGCCCACCCGGTGATGGTCTCGACCGAGCCGTCGGTCGATCCGTTGTCCACCACGACGACCGATCGCGGTGCGGGAGCGGTGCGCGCGAGGGATTCGAGGCAGGCGAGCGTATCCCTGCAACCGTTCCAGTTCACCACCACCACGCCGACGGCGAGCGGGTGGGTCGCCACTAGCGGACGCCGGCGAGCTGCACGCGCACCGCAGTCGTGAGGTTCAGCACCTGCCCGCCCACCTGGTAGATGCAGGGCACCGAGCCGCCGCCGACCACGACCAGGGAGTCGGCGCGCAGCGAGCCCGGCATCGGACCGGTCCCGAGCCGAGGAAAATCGCACCACGGATACAGCGCGCGAATAGAGGCGACGCCGGCGATCGGTTTCGGTGGCGTCCCGAACTCAGTCACGGTCAAGCTCCCGTCCAGGATCTCCGCGCCTGCGATAGGACCGGAGTCGCTCGGCGCAATGTGATACGTGCCGACGAACTGGCCGCGATAGCCTGTGCCGCGCATGGCGATCGTCGCGGCGAACGTATCGCCGCGGCTTTCGACCTCGTTCGCCAGGCTGACCACGATCGTGCTCGCATACGTGCCGTCGATGCGGGGCACGGGCGGTCCCGCCGGGTCGTACGCGACGCAAGACAGCGCCGCGAGCGCGACCAGCCCGCCACTGCGCATCATGAAGCTTTCGTCTCGGTCAGCCCAGGACGGAGTCATAGACGGCGGCCGTCTCGCGGGCGGCACGCTCCCAGGTGAAGCAGCGCGCCCGCGCCTGACCCCGCGCCGCCAGCTCGCGCCGCCGCGCCGCGTCCGTCCAGAGCGCCGCGACCCCATCCGTGATGTCCTCCACCGACCCGGGATCCACGAGCACCGCCGCGTCGGCCGCGATTTCGGGCAACGACGAGAGGTTCGACGTCACCACGGGGCATCCGCACGCCATCGCCTCGGCCACAGGCAACCCGAAGCCCTCGTACAGCGACGGATACACGCACAGCCGCGCCAGCCCGTACAGCGCCGCCAGATCCTCTCGCGGTACGTAGCCGAGGAAACGCACGGCGTCCGCCAGCCCGAGAGTCCGAACGGCGTGAGCCACACCGTCCCCGAGCCATCCCTCCGGCCCCACGTGCACCAACACAACGTCCGCGGTGTCGGTGCGCGCGCGGAGCCGATGGATCGCCTCGAGCACACGGGGCAGGTTCTTGCGCGGCTCCACTGAGCCCACCGTCAACACGAACTCCTCGTGAAGCCGGTAGCGATGCCGCACCTCCCGCGCAGGCCTACTCTGAGGAACGATCGGGGTGAACGAGGGATCCACGCCTGGCGGAACGACCGTAACGCGCTCTTCGGGGATCCCCAGCCGCTCGACGATGTCCACCTTGGAAGCGTGGGAGAGGGTGAGGATGGCTTCGGCGGATCGTGCCGCACGGGGCAGCACGATACGGGCGTAGTGCCTGGACCAGCGACGGAAAAACCGGGGAAAGCGGAGCACGTTCAAGTCATAGATGGTCAGAACGCTCGGGAGGCCGCGCCGAACGGGGCCAATGCCGGCTGGGAGGTGGAGCAGCGCCGCTTCGGTGCGGCGCGCGGCGATGCCGACACCGACCTGATGCCACCACAGGTCGCGGATAAGCGTCCGCAGACGATCCCCGGCGTTGCGGCGACCGTGAGCGGGAGCAGCAATCCGGCTTGCGATCAGGCGCAGCCGCTCACCCAGCAGCAGGCCGAGCGCACGCGCTAGCTCCGTGATGTATACGTGCGGGCCGGCGCGCCCCAGAGCCGCGACGGTGACGTCGAGGGCGACCCGGCGCTCGCTCACGCCGCCGCCGCGGCCGGCCGCCGGGCGATCGTGGTCACCGAGCCTGCCAGCCAATAAAACAGGTACGCGAGCATCATGGAGTTGAACACAACCGCCGTCATCGCGTTCAGCGCGATTCCCAGTACCGTAACCATAAGGAGCATCCCGTAGGCCCCGGCTGGCTCGTCTCGGGCCGCAAGCCAGGCGCGGACGCCGCTGACGAGTGCCCCGACGAGCACGGCGACGTGCAGCAACAGCCCGAGGACGCCGAGCTCGACGGCGTACCGCAAGTACTGGTTGTCGGCGGTCAAGGGGGTGAGGCCGAATCGCAAGGCGTCGATGTCCGTCGAGCCGAGGCCGACCCCCACCGGGTGGCGTAGGAAAGCGTCGAGCCCCTCCGTCCAGTCGCTCAGGTGAGTCGCACTGCTGCCGGTCTGCCACGCGAGGGTGTCCCACACGAAGCTCGCCAGCCCCGGAACGAGAATGAGCATGGCGCCGAGCCCCGCGAGCCCGGCGAAGCCCAACCCCAGCAACACCTCCCAGCGGCGGCGGGCCGTGAGGATGACCGCGGTCTGGAGGACGCAGACCACGATCGTCATGCGCGTCAGGGTCAGCAGCAGGCCCACCCAGAGCAGGAGGTACCCAAACCACCGCAGCACGCGGCGCCCAGGGGCCGACAGGACCCAGAGGGTCGCGGCCGGCAGGACGACGAGGAACGGGATCGCGAAGCCTTGTCCCGACATGTAGGTCGAGCCGGCGCGCTGCACCAGCTGACCCCCGATCTCCGTCCAGTAGTTGTCGGGCAGCCCGTACGCATTGCCGGTGGTGACTGCGGCGGCCCCGAGAAAGTCCTGCACGTAGCGCGCGGCGCCCAGGAGCACGAGCATTTCCGGCTTCACGAAGATTCGCTCCACGACGGCGATCGCGCTCGTCACCACGCCGACCACGAACAGGGCCCGCAGCACCCGGGGGTTCTCCGCGACCTCGGGGCTGGCCCGCCCGACGAAATAGAGCAGGCTCACCACAGCCGTGTCGCGGGCGCCGTATAGCTGCGCGCCGAGCGGCAGGTCCGAGCCGAACCAGAGGTTGGCCCCCATCAGGTAGGCGAGAGCCAGAAACCCCAGTGCGGCGACCGCGAGGTCGAGCCAGTGCACCCGGCGCCGCGGTCCTCCGCCGCGCAGCGCGTGAATCACGGCGAGCGCGAACAGCACGCCGATCAGGAGCTCCTTCCAAGCCGCGATGACACGGACGGTGGCCGCGGGCCACCAGAGCGCGCCGAACAGCACGGTGATCGCGAAGATGTGGAAGGGCAACAGCCAGATGAACAGCGAGAGCCCCCACGCGAGCGCGGGCCTGTGCGCGCCGCTGACCGTGATGGGCTGCGCGGCGGTCGTCATCGCGCGCTACGCCGCGCGGGCGGCTCGCGCGCGGGCGCTCCGGCGCCGGCCGGGAAGCGCGCCAGCGATCTCACGTATCACCCGGGCGAGCGTCGCACGGAGGAGCGTGGCCTGGTCCGGATTGTGGCGCACCCAGTGACTGGCGAGCTCCCCGGTGGCCGCCGCGAGGCTGCCCAGGCCCACCCCGAGGACGGCGGCGGTGGCGAGAATCAAGCCGAATCGTGGCCACTCCGGGCGCCGCGGCGGCACGGCCCGGTCCACCACCGTGATCACGGGCGTGGTGTTTACCTCGTCGATCCGGGCCGTCTCGTACTGCTGCCGCAGCGACAGGTACAGCGTGTTGGCGGTCTCGACCTGGCGTCGCAGCCGCCGCTCTTCCACCATGAGCGCCGGCGAGTTCTGCCAGGAACGGTTCCGCTCGTAGAACAGGCGCTGGGAATCCTCCTCCGCCCGCAGCTCGGCCTGCGCGGCGGCCACCCGAGTCGCGAGAAAGTCCCCGCGCGCCCGGGCGCGCGACAGACGCTGCTCTTTGTTGAACGCGCTGACCAGCGCCACCGCCCGGTTCGCTACTTCCGCGCTCAACTGCGACCACCGGGCGTCCACCCTCAGCACCACCAGATTGGTCTTCAGATCGAAGGTCACCCGCATCTTGCGCTTCAGCCGCTTGACAGCGGTCTCCAACGCCCGCTGGGGGTCGTCGTCCCGGATGCGCAGCGTGCTGAGCAGCGTGACGCTGTCGTCAGCCGCGTCGGCGCGCGCGCGCGGATCGGGAAACCGCGACAGCAACAAGCGCGTCAGCAGCTCCCGGCTGGAGAGCAGCTGGTCATAGAACGCCGGCGACTCGGAGGGGTCCCGCGCCGCGCCAAGTCCGAGTTGGCTCGCGATCCCTGAGATGCCGGGCTCGGCCGCCAGATCAGCGAGGCCGCCCGTGTTCAGCTTCAGCCCGGCGTCGGTGGTGACGAAGGAAGCGTCGGCTCGGTAGGACGGTGGGAGGATGACGGCCAACGCGAGGGCCAGCAGCACGATGCCAGCGGCAACCGTCACCGTGGTGCGCCAGCGTGACAACGTGCCGGCCACAAGCGCCGAGAAGCTAACCTGGCCGGGGTCCATAGGTGGGGCAAGATGTTGCGGGGGAATCACATGGTCAAGGCACCCGCGGTGTGAAGCGGAGTTGCAGGGTCGTGGTGCGTGCGTCCAGAATCTCCAGCAATATGCCCGATCCGCACCAGGTGAGGTGGTGGTAGAACACGTTGAGGCGCTCGCCCCTGGTGACCAGGGCCTCGAAGCGACCCCAGCGGCTGCCGTAGGCCGCGTTGACGCCCCCGAACAGCGACACGTCGTGCGAACACCAGGTGTTGTTCGCAGCAATGCGGGGGAGTGCGTACAGCGCGTCGTCGTCCCAGCGGATGCGACCCCCGAATAAGCCCACGCGCCAGGTGGGAGCGAAATAGTCGATCCCCAGCCATTGGCTGGAAGCGCCCGGTCCGATGGCGGCGCCGATCACCTGGCCGCGTTGCGTGTATCCCTGTAGTGCCGCCCGGCCGGTGTACCAGGTGTCCACCGGACCGTCGCGGAACGTGGAGCTCTGCTCCAGGTTGGTCATCTCGGCCTGCACACGCAGGGCGCCGCGATCGCCGCGCACGCCGGTGGCCCATTCGAGCCCCAGCGTGTAGCCCTCACTGTGGTTCGGAGCGGTGAGGAAATCCCGGATGGAGGTCGGCGGCTCGTGGCGGGCCCATTCAAAGTGCAGCGCGAGTCCATCCGCGGGAAACACCCAGCGGCCGAACAGGGAAAAGAGCTGGTCGCGGCTGGGGACACTAGTGGAATCTCCGGGTGCCCGATGCCAACCGCGGTCCCTCACAACGTCGAACACGTGCCCAAAGACGTCCTGCCACACCACCAGTGGCGCGTACACTGCCCGTGCGAATCCGAACGTTAGCCCCGGCACACCTGCGGGCATCCAGGTGGCGGCGAGCGCCGTGATCGAGCGGCGGTCGTCGCCCGTCGTCTGGTAGAAGTAGGGGGACTCGAACAATCCCCCCAGGAACCACCGGGCCTCAAACGAGCCCACGTGCGTCCGGATCGGCCGGCCAGTTCGGACGAACAGGCGGGGAATTCCGGGGGCGTTGTTGCTGAGGACGATGGCGTTGTGGATGCCCGGCCCCCACCATTCGTTCTCCGTCGTGAAGCCGG
>QHUY01000105.1 GCA_003223415.1 Gemmatimonadota bacterium | reverse complement strand
GCCCCTGATCCACTCCGACAGCCCGAGCGGCATCCAGCGCCTGAATCAGGAAGCCGCCAAGGCGATGTATGCCGGTCAGCGCGCCGGGATCTCCATCACGCGGGACCAGGCGCTGCGCTGGATCACCGTCAATCCCGCCTGGGCGCTGGGGCTCGACTCGATCGTCGGCACGCTCGAGCCCGGCAAGATGGCCGACGTCGTCGTCTGGTCCGGCGACCCGTTCTCGGTCTATGCCAAGGCGCTGCAGGTCTACAACGACGGCTGGTTGGTCTATGACCGCAACGATCCAGCCCACCGGCCGCGCACCGACTTCGAGCTCGGCCAGGTCCCCGCACCCGGGAGCGACCGATGATCGCCCTCCTGCTCGCTCAGACCATCGCCATCACGGGTGGGACGGTCTACCCAGTCTCTGGTCCTAAGCTTGAGCACGCTACGGTGCTGATGCAGAAAGGCAGGATCGCTGCGGTCGGCACCGCATCGACGCGACCGGCAAGTGGGTGACGCCCGGCCTGACCGACGGCGGCGGCCAGATGGGGCTCGTGGAGATCGGCGCGGTCGGCGGCACGCGCGAAGCGTTTTATCAGGGGGACTCCGTCGCCGCCGCCTTCAACGTCGCCGAAGGGATCAACCCCGCGTCTACGCTGATCCCGGTGACCCGCATGGAGGGCGTCACCACCACGCTCGCCGCGCCGGGCGGGCACCTGATCAGCGGTCAGGCGGTGCTCATCGACTTGGACGGAGCCACCGTCGAGCAGATGTTGGTGAAGTCTCCTGTCGGCATCCTCGCGGACCTCTCGGAAAGCGGCAAGGACGAGGCGGGGAACACGCGGGCCGGCGTGACGCAGCGGCTGCGGCAGGTGTTCCGCGACGCTCTGGACTACGAGCGCCGCAAAGCCGACTTCGCCCGCGCCCAAATGCAGGCTCTGTCGGCGCGTTCCGCGGATCTTGAGGCACTGCTCCCGGTGCTCCACGGGCAGCTGCCGTTGATCGCCGTCGCCAACCGCAAAAGCGACATCGCCACGGCCCTACGGCTCGCACGGGAATTCAAGCTGAAGCTGATCCTCGCCGGCGGGCAGGAGGGCTGGGAGGTCGCGGCCGACATCGCCGCCGCGGGCGTGCCGGTCCTGATCGAGCCGCTCGACAACATTCCCTCCTACGATGCCCTCGGCATCCGCTACGAGAACGCCGCCCTGCTCGCCAAAGCGGGAGTGAAGGTCGTGCTGCTCGAGACCGACACGCACAATGCCCGCAACCTGCGCCAGGAGGCCGGGAACGCGGTGTCGTACGGGATGAGCTGGGACCAGGCCCTGCGGGCGGTGACGCTGTCGGCCGCCGAGGTGTTCGGCGTGGCGGATCGCTACGGGTCGCTTGAGCCCGGCAGAGTGGCGAACGTCGTCGTATGGTCGGGCGATCCGTTCGAGTTCACCACGGCGGTCGAGCACGTGTTCATCCGCGGGCGGGAGATCCCGCTCCGGAGTCGCCAGACAGACCTGTTCGAGCGCTACAAGACGCTGCCGCCGAAGTACTAGGCGCGCTCTATGCCTCTGTGTGATTCAATGCGGATATACGCTGACCTTGTAGCGCCGCTTGTCTTTGTGCTCGAACTTCACGTGCCCGTCCACGACCGCGAACAGTGTGTCGTCGGACGCGCGGCGCACGTTCGTGCCGGGATGGAACTTGGTGCCGCGCTGCCGGACGAGGATGCTCCCGGCGCGCACGAGCTCGCCCCCGAAGCGCTTCACGCCGAGGTATTGCGGATTCGAGTCGCGCCCGTTACGCGAGGAGCCGACGCCCTTCTTGTGAGCCATAGTGTCCTCAGCCGACCTTCACGTCCTGGATCTTCACTTCCGTGAACTGCTGCCGGTGGCCCGCATGGCGCCGGAACCCGGTGCGACGCGCGAACCGGTAGATCTTGATCTTCTTGTCCTTACCGTGCCGCACCACCTCGGCGGTCACCTTCGCCCCCTGGACGGTCGGCTGCCCGGCATGCACATGCGTGCCGTCGCTCGCGAGCAGCACGTGATCGAACGTGACCTTGCTGCCGGGCTCGGCCTCGAGCAGGGGCACCTTGATCGTGGCCCCCGGCTCGGCGCGGAATTGGTGGCCGCCGGTGGCGAAGATGGCGTAGGTCATGAGGGCCGAACTCTAATCGGGACTTGAAGTTCCGTCAAGCCACCGCATACTGCTCCGTGACGTCTCGGCCCGCCGGCTTCGCCATCATGCGAAACTCGTCCAGCCGCATCATCGGATCGTCGCGCACCTCCAGCTCGAGACCGGTCTGCTTCTCGAGCTGTCGCAGGAAGTTCGGCTCCTGCTCCACGAGGTACAGCGCAACCTCGGGATGTAACCGCACCGCCAGTTGCCGCTCCTTGTGCTCCGCTCCGGCACGCTTGAGCGAGCGCTCCATGCGGCGGACGACCACCTCGGGGCGAAACACGCGTCCGGTCCCCGTACACGCCGGGCATTCGGCCGTCATGGACTGCCACAGCGACGGGCGCACGCGCTGGCGGGTCATCTCGATCAGGCCCAGCTCGGAGACCGCGAACGCCCTGGTACGGGCCCGGTCGTGGCCCAGATGGCTGCGCAGCTCCTGCAGTACCTTGTCCCGGTTGCCCCGCGTCTCCATGTCGATGAAGTCCACGACGATGATCCCACCGATGTCGCGCAGCCGCAGCTGGCGTGCCACCTCGCGCGCCGCCTCGACGTTGGTCTTCAGGATGGTGCTCTCGGGGTCCTTCTTGCCGGTGTAGCGCCCCGTGTTCACGTCGATCGATGTGAGCGCTTCGGTCGGCTGGATGACGATGTAGCCGCCCGTCGGCAGATCCACGCGCGGTTGGAACAGCCCACGGATCTCCGCCTCGATGTCGAACTCGTCGAACAGTGGAGCCTCGGCCTGGTACAGCTTCACCCGGGAAAGCAGCTCGGGGTCGATCTGCTTCAAGTAGGTCTCGATCTCGTGATGGAGCTGCTTGGAGTCCACCAGGAGCGAGTCGACCTTGTCGCTGAACAGGTCGCGCACGATGCCACGGGTGAGGCTGGTCTCGCGCTGCACCAGCGCTGGGGCGCGGACGGACTTGGCTTTGCGGTTGATCTTCTTCCAGAGGCCGTGGAGGTGGTCGATCTCCCGCTTGCAGCTCTCCTCCGTGAGGTCGTCGGCGACGGTGCGGATGATCCAGCCGCCGCCCCCTTTGGGGACGAGCTGACTGACCAGCTCGCGCAGCTTGGTGCGCTGGTCGCGGTTCTCGATCTTGCGGGAGACGCCGACTTTCGAGGCGAACGGCATGTAGACCAGAAACCGGCCGGCCAACGAGATCTGCGCCGTGACCCGGGGGCCCTTGGTGCCGATCGGCTCCTTGATGACCTGGACGAGCTTCGTCTGACCGCGCTTCAGCTCGTCGGCGACGCTGGGGACCTTGCGGCGGGACGACGGCTCACGACCGCGGCGCCCGCCGCCGTTCGGGGCGTTGCCGTTGCCGCTGTCCTCGTCTTCCTCCGCCCGCTCGCCCGGCTCTTCGTCGTCGTCCGACTCGATCAGGTCCGAAGCGTGGAGGAAGGCGCTCTTTTCAGCGCCGATGTCGACGAAGGCCGCCTGGATCCCCGGCAAGACCGCGTCGACCTTGCCGAGGTAGATGTCGCCCACCGAACGGCGGGCATCGGGACGATCGACCAGGAGTTCAACAAGGCGGTCGTCCTCGAGGATGGCCACCCGCGTCTCGCGCAGGTTGCCGCTGATCAGTATTTCGCGCTTCAAAGCATGCACCCTCGATCCCGGTCGGCCAGCAGCCGCGCGGGATCCTGTTGTTGTCCCAGCAAGACCTCATTCCACTTGTGCGCTCGGGGAACGAGATGAACCGATTGGCTAGGGCGCTCGCGATCGTCGCCGCGGGGGCGGCCGCGAGCGACCGGAGCACAGCCGAAGTCCAATGCATGTGGTAAATGTAAGCGACCTTGTGACTTACGTCAACCGGTTCTATTCTTCAGCACGCCAGCCCGGATTTCTCGGAAGGAACCTCGCCATGCCCAAGCTCAACTGCTCACTCTGCCAGCAGCCGGTGGACTCGAGGAACCTGGTCTCGCCCCAGAAGATGGAGAACCAGATCCTGGAGATCATCAAGCAGGAGCGACCGGAGTGGCCCGGCACGCGGGGGATCTGTCCGGATTGTCACGAGCAGGTTCGGGCCAAGAAGTTCCTGAACTATCTCGAGGCGGAGTACCGCAAGATCTCCGACATGGAGCAGTCGCTGGTCACGAAGGTCGCCCGGCGGGGGCGGGTCAGTAAGCTCGTGAACCAGGAGTTCGAAGCCCAGATGACGCTGGGCCAGCGGGTGGCGGACCGCGTCGCCCGGTTCGGCGGCAGCTGGCCGTTCATTTTCATCTTCAGCGGGGTGTTGCTCGCCTGGATGGCGGTCAACACCTGGATCCTGGTAGGGCAGAGACGGTTCGACGCGTACCCGTTCATCCTGCTCAACCTCGTGCTCTCCGCCCTCGCCGCCATCCAAGCTCCGGTGATCATGATGAGCCAGAACCGGCAGGCGGAGAAGGATCGGATGCAGGCGCAGCAGGATTACGAGATCAACCTGATGGCCGAGTTCGAGATCCGGGACCTCCACGACAAGCTGGATGCGCTGCGCTACAAGCAATGGCACGAGCTGTGGCACATTCAGCAGCGCCAGCTGGAACTGCTGGAGCACCTGCACAAGGAGCTCTCGCACCCCGAGGAGAAAACTGCGGAGCCTGGGCCGTACCGGCCGCCCGAGCTTTAGTCGATCAGATCCCCCAGCAGCTCCCGCGCGATCACGATCCGCTGGATCTCGCTCGTGCCTTCGCCGATCTCGCAGATCTTCGCGTCCCGCATCATTCGCTCGACCGGGTACTCGGTGGTGTAGCCGTAGCCGCCGTGCAGCTGCACGGCCTTGGTGGTGGCGCGCATGCACAGCTCGGAGGTGTAGAGCTTGGCCATTGCCGCCTGCTGCTTGAACGGGCGGCCGTGCTGCTTCAGCCAGGCGGCGTGATAGACCAGGTGCTTGGCGGCCTCGATCTCCGTCGCCATGTCGGCGAGGGGGAAGTGGACTCCCTGGAAGCTGGCGATGGGCCGGCCGAACTGCTGGCGATGCGCGGTGTAGGCCAGGCACTCCTCCAGCGCCCCCTCGGCGAGCCCCAGCGCCAGGGCCGCGATGCCGATGCGGCCGCCGTCGAGCGTGTGCAGGAACTGCCGGAAGCCGTTGTTCATCGGGCCGAGGACGTTCTCCTTGGGCACGATCGCGTCCTCGAACACCAGCTCGCGCGTGTCGGAGGCGCGCCAGCCCAACTTGTCCTCTTTCCTCCCTGCCTTCACGCCCCGGTGCTTGGGGAGCTCCGGGTCGTGCCCGATGCCGACGCGGCGGGTCTCGTCGAGATCCGTCGTGTCTTTGGTGACGATGAACGCCGTGATGCCGTGGGTCTTCTGGGCCTGCGGGTCGGTGCGGGCGGTGACGACGAAGATCTCCCCTACGCCCGCATGGGTGATGAAAATCTTGGACCCGTTCAGCACGTAGTGGTCGCCCTTCGCCACGGCCACCGTCTTCGTCCCGCCCGCGTCCGACCCGGCCCCGGGCTCGGTGAGCCCGAAGCCGCCGAGCACCTTTCCCGTCGCGAGCAATGGCACGTACCGGTCTTTCTGTTCGGCGGTGCCGAAGTCGACGATAGGCGAGGTGCCCAAGGTCGTGTGGGCGCTGACGGTGATCGCATGGCTCGCGTCGACTTTGGCGAGCTCGTGAATTACGATGATGTAGGAGAGGTAGTCCATCCCCGAGCCGCCCAGCGCTTCGGGCCACGGAATGCCGAACAGGCCGAGGTCGGCCATCTGCTTCACGTTGTCCCAGGGGAATTTGCTTTCGAGGTCGCAGGCCCGGGCCGTCGGCTTGATGACGGTCTGCGCGAAGTCGCGCACCATGTCACGCACCTGAAGGTGCTGGTCGGAGAAGTACAGGGTGTCGTGCATGAGCTAATATAGTTGGGGCTCTCACGACTGTCCGTACGCGCGAGACGTCGTTGGTGAACCCGGGGCATGGCTCCGCAAGGAAACAATTCCTTCCTCCTCCATTAACCCCGGGGCATGGCCCGGGGCTCACCCACCCTGCGACGCGCGAGGGAGCCAGCGTAGTAGCCGCGGCACCAGCGCAGTCCCACTCCAGCGCGGCGAGACTGGGTTCCCCCTACCCGCACCGGTCACACCCGTGGCAGGCGCTCACCGTCTCCCCGAAGTACGCCAGCAGCAGCCGCCGCCGGCAGCGCCGCGTCAGCGTGTAGCGCCGCATTTCCGGCCCCACGTGCCCGAGCACCAGGTCGAGCGGCTGCCACAACACCGTGCACTCAGCTGGCAGGCCGTCCCGGCCGGCGCGCCCGGCCTCCTGGTAGTACGACTCCAGCGTTCGCGGCGGCCCCCAATGGATCACGCGGCGCACGTCGGGCTTGTCGATCCCCATGCCGAACGCCGAAGTCGCGACGACCACAGGCATGCGACCCGCCAGGAACGACTGCAGCACGCCGCGCCGCACGCCGTTCGTGAGCCCGGCGTGGTACGGCGCCGCCCGCACGCTCACTCGCAACAGCGCGCGCGTCACCAGCTCGGTGATGCGCCGGGTGGAGGTGTAGATGAGGACCGGGCCGGTGGCCTCCCGCACCAGGGCGCGCAGGCGCGCGAACCGCGCGCGATCGCTCGCCACACGCTCCACCGCGAACCGCAGGTTGGGCCGGTCGAAGGAGGCCGTGACGATCTCCGCGTCCCGCATCCGCAAGACCCGCAGGATATCGGCCCGGGCCGCCGGCGTGGCGCTGCCGGTCAGGGCTAGCGTGATGGGATCCCCCAGGAGGTAGCGGAAGCGGCCGAGCGCACGGTACACCGGCCGGAAGGCGCTACCCCATTCGACGATGCAATGCGCTTCGTCCACGGCGAGCAGTGCCACCCGAGTGCCCTCGCCCCCTCCCCGCCGCAACGACCGCACGAGGGTCCCCAGCCGCTCCGGCGCGCAATACAGGAGCCGCACCTGGCCGCCGAGCGCCGCCTGGACGACCCCCTGCTGTTGGACGGCGTCGAGGGCGCTGTTCAGGTAAGCGGCCGGCAGGCCGCGATGGCGCAGCGTGCCGACCTGGTCCTGCATGAGGGAAATGAGTGGGGAGATCACGAGCGTCAGCCCCCCGCCCCCGGCGAGGAGCGCCGGCACCTGGTAGCAGAGCGACTTGCCAGCCCCCGTCGGGAGCACGGCCAGCACGCTCCGGCCCGCGAGCAGCGGGCCGATCACCCGGAGCTGCGGAATCCGGAACGCGGCGTGGCCGAACGACTCGGCCAGAACGAGGCGCGCACGGGCGAGGCCTCCGACGAACGGCGTCATCCCACCAAGAAAGTGGGCTCCGGCCGATTCGCCGGAGCCCATTTCGCGCGTGGCGGTGCCCGTTTATGCGCCTAGTCGATCTCCTCCGCCCCCTCCCGGATCCTCTTTCACCAGCACGAGGATCGCGGCCTGCGGGACGACCAGATAGGTCTTGCCCTCGAAGGTGAGCTCGACCGCGGCCTTCCGGAAGAAGAGCGCGTAGTCCCCCACCTCGGCCTGCATCGGCAGGTACTTCACTTCGGGGCCGCGAATCTTCCAGGGCTCGTCGTCCATGCTCGCGGGCTCAGTCATCGGCGTCCCCGGGCCGGTCGCGACGATGCGCCCACCCTGGACCTGGCGCCCTTCAACGGCCGTGGCGGGCAGGTACAGCCCGACGGTGGTGCGCTCCTCGCCGGCCTCCGGTGTAATGAGCACGCGGTCGCCGACGACGATCAGGCGCTTGGGAGTCTCGTCCGACACCCCGGATGAGTAGCGCCGCCTGGGCCTTTTACGCAAGTCGCAGGCCGGCCGTGACCTGTGTCACGTCCGCAGCGCTTGACAGGCCGGGACGCGTCGCTATCAATGATGCGCTGTCGTACGGGGGAACGCGCCCGCCCGCCGTCCGGAGGCCTACCCGAAAGAGGGAGCCCGTACATGCAACAGCCCATCGGTAACGTCCAGCCGGAGCAGTGGAGCTGGATCCTGTCGACGCTGTGGAGCTGGATCTGGGCCGGGTTGTCGTGGATCGTGGACTGGCAAGCGAAGGTGTTCACATTCATTCTCGGCGCCGATTCCTTCTGGGGCGTAGTTGGCATGAGTCTGCTCCTGCTTCTTCCCGCGACCGCGCTGGTGGCCGGCGTGTGGGGCACGATGATCTCACTGTACACGCTTCCCTTCCGTCTGGGCCGAGCCGGCACGCTCCTCCAGGCGCTGCTGATGTCGTGGTGGGACGCCCTCCGCATGGTCTGGTTCTACTGGGCGGGCCTGGTGCGGTTTCTCGTCGTGTTCGTCGGCTGGATCTGGGGCCTGCTCAAGCTCGGAGTCCAGCTCGTCTGGGGGACCCTGAAGGGGGCGGTCACCTCGCCACTCGCATTGCTCGATGCGACTGCTCGCCGACCAGGCGTGCCGTGGCCGGCGTTCTTCCTGCTGGTGATCTGGTCCGCCATCGAGGCGATGATCTTCACGTTCACGCTTCGCCCGACGATGAGCGAGCTACTGGCGGACCTGACGGGCTACGAGGTGAACGCCGTGCTGCTCGTGGTTATCCTGTGGGTCTTCTTGTACGTCCTGATCGCCGGCAGCTTCGCCTGCATCCAGGTGCTCAACGACGCCATCAAGACCCGGCAGGTCGGGCAGATCGTCTTCATGGTGCTGGTGGAGTTCACGGTGGCGTTGTTCGAGGTGTTGTTCCTCTACCGGGAGCTGGTCGATGCCATTACGCCGTGGCTCGCGCAACAGGGGGTGCAACTCGGCGTTGTGGGCACGCTGGGGCTCGCGTTCTTCGCCTGGGTGGGCGTTCGCGGGATGACGTGGTTTCTGTTCGGCCGCTTCGGGGCACCCGCGCTCATCGGCCTCCTGGGGCGGCAGGCGTTCGGGCATGAGCATGGTACCGGCGCCCCAAGCGGCGGGCCGGTTGGAGCGGATTTCTGGCAGGGGCCGATCAGCGCGCTGAAGAAGGATACCGAGTGGTTCAAGAAGGAGGGGAGGGAGGTCTTCGAGCTCATGTCGCTTCCCATCCTCCAGCTCCTCGCCGCCGGCTTCAACTTCGGCGTCGTCGTCATCACCGGCCGGCCCTACTTCTCACTGCCGTTCCGGTCGATCGAGGATGTGCTCGCGGCCACGCCGTTCGCCGGGAAGGCCGCCGCCGAAGGGAGCCGCTGATGCGCCGCCTCACGCCGTGGGCGGCAGCCCTGGTCGCGCTGGTCGCCTGCAAGCCGCCGGCGAACTCCCCTCCGCCCCGCTCGACGCTCGTGGTCGGGCTCGACATCAGTGGCTCATTCCGCGACACTCCCTACTTCAAGGAAGCCATTGACTTCGCCTCGCTCTACATCTACGCGCACCTGCACGGCCTCGGCGGCATGCGGCAGGCCACGGACGTCTTCGTGGGGTCGCTCGGTGGCGAGCGGACCGGGGAGCCCAAGTCGTTTCATCCGATCCAGGATTTCACTGGGAAATCACCGGAGCAGATCGCGGCGGACCTCCAGACGTGGTTCCGCGAGACCGACCCGCTCACCGACTTCAACGCGTTCTTCCAGCGCGTGGCCGTCCACGTCAAGCGCCAGAATCTGGTGCTCGCCCCACTCAACATCGTGATGTTTTCCGACGGGATACCCGACTTCCCGGGGGCGTCGCGCATGTCCCCCGACCAGCTCTATGGGAAGGTCGATCTCAACCCCCTGGAGTTCCTCTCTCGCAGCGTCAGCGTGCGGCTGCTCTATGCCACGCCCAGCGTGGCGCAGAACTGGGAGCGCCGCGTGAAGCGCACGCGGGTACGCCTCTGGACGCAAGACTCCCAGGTGATGCAGGGGTGGCGGCGCTTCCAGGTCGCGGGGCTGCCGCCTGAGCGGCAGGACTCGCTGTGGAGCTGGATGGACAAGATCGTGGACTTCCGGGTGCGGCGGACGAAGATCCTCTAGCGATCAGCAGTAGCGCTCGAACGCCGCCATCAGGTCCGCCGCGATATCCTGAGCGACGCGCCCTTCGATGTTGCGCCGCTCCAGCATGAAGACCAGCGCGCCGTCCTTGAACAACGCGATCTGGGGCGAGGACGGCTGGTATCCCGTGAAATAGCTCCTGGCCTTCGCGGTCGCGTCGGCGTCCTGCCCGGCGAACACGGTGAGGAGCTGCTTGGGGCGCTTCGGGTTTGGGATGGCGAGCGCCACGGCGGGGCGGGCGTTGCGGGCGGCGCAGCCGCACACCGAGTTCACCACGACGAGGGTGGTGTCCTTGGTCGCGCCGAGCACCGCGTCGACCTCGTCGGGCGTGCGGAGCTCCCGGAAGCCGATGCGGGTGAGCTCCTCGCGCATCGGCTGGACGAGCTGGGGGTCGTACATCGGGACGTGCAGGCCGGCCATCGCTGCCTCTGTGGAGTCTACCGGAAATATAACGGCGTCGTGCGTGGGTGCTGTGATTCAGGGCGCTCGGGGCGCCGCACCCCTCACCACGCGCAAGCCCCGATACCCCGTCGCGGCCTCCTGGGGTCCCGCCTTGGCGTCCGCCGGCCGGTCCGCGCTGCCGCCGAGCAGGATCCCCTGGCCGTTCGCGCCTACCGCCCATTCGGCGGCGTTGCCGCCGAGGTCGAACACCAACTCAGCGTCGCCGCGACCGGCGAAGCTGCCGACTTCCTTGAGCAGCGGTGCCTCACCGGGGAGCAGCCTGGTCCGCTCGGCTACCCAGCGGGTGTCGCTCGGGTTGAGCGTATACCCCGCCCAGTAGTCCAGGGTGTTCTCGCTGGCGGCCGCGCCTTCGTACAGCGGCTTCAGCTCTTGCTCTGTGCCGAGCCGATAGGACTCGCCGGTGACGCGGGACAACCACTGGAGGTAGGCCTGCGCGCTCTGAAAGGTGACGTTGTTGGCCGGGTAGTTCTCAGTTCCCGGCTCGACCCGGTAGCTCGAATCGAACGCCGCCCACTGGGCCCGGGTCACTTCGAAGCGCCCGAGATCGAGCCCCTGGTAGCGGACGATCTCCGGGATCACAGTCCCTCCCCCATGGAGGGCCACGCCGTCGCGCGTACCGACGCGTGCGATCCGCTGGCGGCGCAGCGCCAGGCCGAGGGGGGAGGTCGAGTCGAACGCCTCGGCGGCGAGCGCGGCGCGCGCGGCCGAATCGGCGCGCACCGGCGTGAACAGATGTCGGTCGAACCACGCCAGGTCTTCCTCGACCTTGCGGCGCTGGTGGGCGAGCTGCTGCAGCCCGTGCGGCTCTCCGGGAAACAGCACGAACTTCACCTCGGTATTGCCGAGCTGCTGCAGGGCGCGGTAGTGAGACCAACCCTGCGACGGCGGGACATTGCGGTCTTCCGTGCCGAAGTAGATGATCGTGGGGGTGCGCACCTGGTTCAGCCGGAAGTAGGGCGACTTGCGGATGTACAGTTGCGGATCCTCGTACGGGGCCTTGCCGAAGTAGTAGTTGTCGAACGACATGCCGAAGTCCACGTTCGCCCAGTCGCTGATCCACTCCACGTCGCCCGCGCCGGTCGACGCGGCCTTCAAGCGCCGATCGCGCGTCGTCAGCTCGATCGAGATGATCGCGCCGTTGCTCCAGCCCATCGTGGCGAGCCGGCTCACGTCCACCAGCCCACGTCCCACCACGTACTCGATGCCGCGCTCGAAGTCGGGGACCTCGAGGTCGTAGTAATTGCCGTGGCCGATGGACTCCACCCAGTCGAGCCCGTAGTTGCTCGAGCCGTGGTAGTTCGCCTTCAACAGGAACGTGCCCTTCTGGTTGAGCAGGACGTTGGGATAGGCCCAGCTCTGGCTCCAGGCGTCCAGGTCGGCGCCGGCCGGCCCGCCGTGGATGCTCAGGATCAATGGATAGCGCTTCCCCACCTCGTAACCGATCGGGTAATACAGCATTCCTTCGACTTCCTCGTTGCGCGCCCCGCGCCACCGCACGATCTCGGTCCGCGGCATCGTCTTCTTCTTGAACGAGGCGTTGAGGTCGGTGAGCAGGGTGGGATCGGCGATCCCTCCCCCATCGAGCCGGCCGCGATACCACTGGGGGGGCGTGCTCGCGGTCGAGTACTGGTAGACGATGGTCTGCCCGTCCCGGGACACGGTGAATCCGAGGATGTTCGGCACGTGGGTTCCCGTGAGCAAGGTCTTGGTCCAACTCCCTCCGCCCGTCCTCGTGAGCCGGGCGAGCCGCAGATGCACCCCATCGGCGAGGGAGACGATGGCGCCATCGGGCGTGGGGGTGAGGCCGGTGCCGATCCCGCGGGGCCACCCGAGCGGCACGGCGGCGGCGCGCTGCGTCGCCACGTCGTAGAAGGAGAGCTGCGCCACGGTAGCCGTGCGCCACCGGGGATCGCGCGTCGTGTCGCTCGTCACGTAGAAACCGCTCCCGTCTCGCGCCCACCAGACCTGGCTGGGAATGAGCATGTGGTCGGCGAACAGCTGCGTGGCCACGCCCGTCTGTAAGTTCCACAGCCACGTGGCAGGATGCTGGCGCTGGTCGAAGGCGTAGGAGAGCTCCCGATCGTGCAGCGTCAGCCCCCACCGCCCGTCCGGCGAAACGGCGAGGTCGGACATCCAATCGTCGTTGCTGGAAAGCCGGCGCACCTGCTTGGAAGCGACCTCCAGCGAGAACAGCCGTACCGGAGGCTCGTGGAGCGAGTCGTCCACGACGCGAGAATCGTCCTTCTTATGGGCGCGCTCGTAGTGGCCGGCGTCTTCCTGGGCGAGAAAGACGACGGTCGCGCTGTCCCGCCATTCGTAGTCCCGGATGCCCCGCTCGAAGGCGGTGAGCGCCCACGGCTCGCCGCCGAAAGGATTCATGAGCCAGAGCTGCGAGCGCGCCGTCCCCTCCTTGGGTTCCGGCAGGGGCCGGGTACTGAGAAACGAGATGACCTTCCCGTCCGGCGACCAGCGGGGGCTCGAGTGCGTGGCGCTCCCGCGGGTCAGCTGGATCTCCCGCCGCTCGGTGAGGCTGGAGAGGTAGAGGTTGGACACACGCCCCTTTTCCGGGTCGACCGTGGTCCTCACCCACACGACCCACTTGCCGTCCGGGCTGATCTGGAACTGGCCGGCCTGCTCGGCGCGCAGGATATCATCGATGGTCCAGGGAGTGGGCTCGGCGCTCTTCGCCGTGTCGGTCTGAGCGCCGACGAGGTTCGGCAGAGAAAGCACCATGACCAGGGAGCAGGGAGCGGGGAGCAGTACGTTACGGTTCATGGTGCGCGTTCCTTTCCGCAAACCTGAGGGCAAAGGCGGCCGCGAGCATGGCGATGGCGGTGTACACGAGCCAACGCCACTCGAGCGCCATGCCGACCAGGCCGGCGACCAGGGCCGTGCCGCCCAGCCAGGCCTTGGCGGCGAAGACTTTCGTCACTGCTTGAGGAAGGCGGCGAGGGCGGCGCGGAAGTCCGGTGTGGTGCGGCTCACCGCATTCACGTCGGCGGATAGCCGGATCCCTTCCTCGAACCCCATGCCGTCGAGCCGATATAGCTGTTGCTTTGTGAAGGCCAGCGCGGTGGCGCTGAGGCCCGCCAAGTGGCGCACCACGTCGCCGGCCTGCTCCTCGAAGTCCGCATCCTCGTACACCCGGGAAACCAGACCGACCGCCGCCGCCTCGGTCGCGCTGAGCAGCCGGCCCGTCGCGGCCAGATCGAACGCGATCTTCTCGCCCACGGCGCGCCGCAGCATGTTCATGACCAACGCCGGGACGAAACCGCGCTGCACTTCCGGATAACCGAACTGGGCGGACTTCGCGGCGAGCACGACGTCGCAGGCGGTCGCCAGTCCGCACCCCCCGGCGAGCGCCCGCCCCTGCACCAGCGCGACGACGGGCTTGGGAAGCTGTCGCGCGCGGACGAACACTGCGCCGATGTGGAGGGCCGCCTGTCGATTCTGCTCGACCGTGTGATCGGCCGACGCGAGCAGCTCGTTCAAGTCCATGCCGGAGCTGAAGTCCTTCCCCGCCCCGCGGAGCGCCACGACCCGCACGCCCGCGTCGAGGTCGGCGCGCTCGAAGAGCGCGAGCAGCGCGTCGATCATCGGCGTGTCGATCGCGTTCTTCTTCTCGGGGCGGCTGAGCGTTCCGGTGAGGATGCCGCCTTGGAGCGTGACGAGGACCCGCTCGCTCACCGCGGCACCCGTACTGCCATCCGCAGCAGCGCGGTCGAGAAGACTTTGCCCTGCGCGTCGGTCTTGAGCGAGACGGTGCCGCCGCCGTCCAGCGCGCCGTGCAGCAGGAAATTGAGCGCGTGCAGGTTGGGCAGCTCGTAGCGCTCGACGGGACCGGTGATCATTCCCCGAAAATGGCGCGCCACGCGCGCGGCCGTCACCTCCCGCACGAGCAGCGGATAGTCCTCGGGGGTGCGGGCGATCAGCCCGACGTTGGCCGTGTCGCCCTTGTCGCCGGACCGCGCATGGGCGAGCGCGTACAGCAGAACGCGCTTCCGGCCTTTCCTCGGCACCTGCTTCCGTCCTACACGCGCATGAGCTCGACGCACGGCTGCACCTCCCGTTTGTCGATGAGCGCGGGCCAGTAGGCCACGATCTCCTCCGGCTTGGGTCTTCCGCCCGCGAACCCTGTGACACTGGGTGGCCCGTTTAGAATCAGCGGGGCGATCTCGCGCGTGAACCGCTCCACCGGCGCCTTGTCCCGCGCCCGCACCCCGATTCGCAGCTGCACCTCCGGAATGTCCGCCGAGACGCCGGCAGCGGTCGCCAACCGCCCGTGGGTCGCGTCCACCCCGACGAACTCCGTGAGGATCGTCTCGAACTCGAGCCCCAGGTCCTTGAGCCGTTGCCGCAGCACGCGGTCGGCGGCCTGCGCCTTCCGGTACGCGTCCGGCCACGCGTACACCAGGGTGCCGACCGCTTTGTAGCCGTAGAAGTAGGCCAGCGAGACCTTCAGTTTGTCGGTCGCCGGGCGCCCCCGGACGCCCGAGACCCGTACCCGGTCCTTCCCCCGCTCCGCGAGCCGGATGGTCGTGAAGTCCGCCACGCAGTCCGGCGTGATGTATTCGGCCGGATTTCCCATCTCGTAGACGAGCTGCTCGGTGACCCCCGCGACCGACACGCGCCCGCCGGTGCCGGGGTGCTTGGTCACATCGAAGGTACCGTCGGCATGGGCCTCCACGATCGGGTAGCCGACGTTGGCGAGGTCGGGGATCCGCTGCCAATCGATCAGGCAGTTGCCGCCGCTCGCCTGGGCGCCGCACTCGATGATGTGCCCCGCGACGGTGCCGGCGGCGAGGCGGTCCCAGGCGTCGGCCCGCCAGCCAAAGGCGTGCATCATCGGCCCGAGCGTGAGGCCCGTGTCGGTGACCCTTCCGGTGATGACGATGTCGGCGCCGCGTTGCAAAGCGAGGGCCACCGGGGCCGCACCGAGGTAGGCGTTCGCGCTGAGCACGCGGTCGCGCACGTCGGAGAGGGGGCGGGCGGTGTCGAGGTTGTGCAGCGCCTGCCCGCCGGCGAGCAGCTCGTCGAGTCGCCCGAGCAGCTCATCACCGGTGACGATCCCGATCGTGAGCTTGCCGGAGAGGCCCAGCGTGCGCGCCGTAGCAGCGACCGCCTCGGCGCAGGCGCGCGGGTTCACGCCCCCCGCATTGCTGGTGACCTTGACGCGACGTTCGGTGAGGACCGGGAGGAGGCGCTCCATCGACGGCACGAAGTCCTTCGCGTACCCGAGCCCAGGGTCCCGCGATTTCTGCTTCTGCATGATGGACATGGTGACCTCGGCGAGGTAGTCCATCATCAAGTAGTCGATGGGACCGCCGGTGACCTGCCGGTACGGCGCCTCGAGCCAGTCGCCCCAGAAGCCCTGCCCGGCCGCAATGCGGACGGCGTCGGTCACGGCGGCGTGGCGCCTGCGGGTTCGTGTCGCACGGCCGCGACCGCGGCGCTCCCGCCCCCCACCGGGGTTGTGGTGACCTCGAAGAGCGGCTGAAATCCGTCCGGCAAGGCGAGGACCGGCGCTGCGGGCAGCG
Organism: Gemmatimonadota bacterium; assembly: GCA_003223415.1. Taxonomy (GTDB): domain Bacteria; phylum Gemmatimonadota; class Gemmatimonadetes; order Gemmatimonadales; family GWC2-71-9; genus 13-1-40CM-70-15. Next base: position 364 of record QHUY01000105.1, on the reverse strand, counting down.
GCAGCACTGCGCGACCTCCGGCCACGACGCTCAAGTCGCTCACGGCACCCGTGGGATGCGCCACCTCGAGCAGGAACCGCACGCGCACCGTGGCGCGCCAGGCTTGGGAGACGCCGGCGCGGGCGAAGGCCGGGAACAGCTCGACAGTCCACGGCTGCCCCGCCATCCCTTTCTTCACCGCGATCCGCTGGCGGCCGAACGCGTAGTTCATGGGCTCCGTGCCCACTTCCTGCCCGGTGGAGTCGAAGACCGTGACCCCGAAATCGGTGAATACGTTCCACTGTTCCCGCGGCATGGCCACGTCGATCTCGGCGCTCGTCGCCCACGCGGGCACTCGCACGGTGAGACTCTCGGCAGGCAGACC
>QHUY01000100.1 GCA_003223415.1 Gemmatimonadota bacterium | reverse complement strand
GCTGGCCCGACAGCGTCACGCCGAACTGCTGCGCGAACGCCTGCGCGATCAGATCCACGCCGTGCGCCAACCCCGCACTGTAGTCCTCGCGCGCGAGGTACGGCGTCATGGCATCCCGGATCCGGCCGACGCGCGCGTCGGGCAGGAACCCCTCGGCGCCGCGCTCCGTGGCGATGAACACCCGGCCGGTTCCTGCACGATGGTTCTTCAGGGGAACGAGCAACACGACGACGCCCAGGTTCTTGGCCGGGTCCCCGGCTGCGCCTTTGGCCCCCACCCCCCACTGGCGCCCGATCTGGAGGGCGACGTCCGAGGCCTCGCGATCGCCGATGTCGGACAGCGTGACGACCGCGATCTCGCCACGCGTTTTGTCCTTCACTTCACGGATCACGGCGTCCATGTGCGCGACGGACGCGGGGTCGAGCACGGCGGCGAAGTCGTTGACGTAGCCTCGCGGCGGAGGGAGGGCGATCTGCTGGATGGCAAAGAGCAGAGGAACGAGCACGGAACCCATGGCGCGGATGAATCTTACGCAATTCGGGCCCCGTGTGCTTCAAACCGGGGGGCGGCCGACCGCTTGACGGCGTTGCGGCGCGTCTCAACCATTGACGGGAGCGCCTCATCTCCCCGCGAGGCTGACATGCCGGTACGGCCTAGCCGCTTGGCTCTCGTTACGTCGCTGGCGCTTGGCGCCGCGGGATGTCGCACGTTCCACCCCGCGCGCACAGCGCCGCAGGGCGACAGGACGGGCACCCTGATCTCGCAGGAGATGATCGAGCGCTCGGGGGCGATGAATGCGTGGGAGGCGTTGAAGCGCCTCGCGCCGCAATTCCGGTATAGCGAGAAGCGCGATGGCCAGCCGACGCAGCTGGAGCGGCGCGGTCGCAGCAGCATCCTGCTCAACGACGCCCCCCGCGTGTTCGTCGACGGCGCGGATGTCGTGGACTTCCGCTCGCTGACGCAGATTCCCGCGAGCACCATCTTCTCGATCGAGATTCTGAACGGCATCGAAGGGACAACCTACTACGGCTCGAACGCCGTGAGCGGCGTCATTCTGATCCGCACCAAGAACGGCAGCTGAGCCGGAATCAGTCCGCGATCCGCACAAGGGGAGGGGCACTTGGCCCTCCCCTCGCGCAGGGTCACCCTCCCGGGCTCGATCTCAGGGCAGTCGGTCGAGGCACTGCCGGAAATTCGGGTTGTTGAGCTCGTCTATCGGCACGGGGTAGTTGACGGCGGTGCCGTACTGCAGCCCGCTTTTGAAATACGGACCGGTGGGGAACACCTGATTGTCGGGCCGCCCGTATTGCCGCTCCAGCCGCCGCAGGTCGCCGAGCCGGTGGCTCGTGAGCCAGAGCCACCGGGCTCGTTCTGTGAACAGGAGGTCCACGGCTGCCGTCGACCCGACGGGCGCGGCAAGCGCGGTCATCGCCGGGATCGTGGCACCGGCGTTGAGGAAGTAAGTCGGCGGCGACGCACGCAGCGCATTGAGCAGGATGAGCATGGTGTCGCTGGCGCCGCGTTGCAGAGCGGCTTCGGCGCTGATGAGCCGCGCCTCGGCCCCCGTGGCGAGCGTCACCGAGGCCTTCTCGTCCATATAGCGGCTTTGATTGTACTGCGGCGTGACGCCGTCGAATCCGTTTTCCGGCTTCGGTCCGGTCGGGGTGTTGAGGATTCGGCGGAACACCGGCGTGCGCGGGTCCGGCACCGTGCGCCAGGGCAATCCCACCAAGCCTTCGGATGAGTCGGGGACGCCGTAGCGCTTGAACTTGAACATCCCGTTGAACACGCCGTTCTGTTGCCGCGTGGTGTTCAGGTCGTGCTGAATGAGGTAGTTGAAGCTCGTCAACACGTTGCTCACGGCCGAGTCCGCCGCGGCGATGCGGTCTTCGTCCAGCAGGGCCCGCGCCTTGCCGACGCTCGCCAAGCTGATGCGGTTCCGCCGGAGGGTGACCTTGGGGGCGCGGATGGCCGCCGTCGACCCGCTCGTGTCAAGCGCCGCTGCGGCGACAAGCGCTTGGTCGAACCGGACGACGGCCGTATCCAGCATCTGCTGCGTCGTGAGCGGTCCGCCGAAGGTGAACGTGCCATCGTCGTTGACGGCGCTGAACGGCACGCCCGAACAGTAGTTCTCCGCGAAGAAGACGTACGTGAAGCCCGCCAGGCTCAGCATCTCCGACAACCCGGCGTCCACCGTGGTGTCGGCAAACTGGCGGAACTTCTGGACCGCCACCTCGGCCGAGCGACGCGCCCGGTGCAGGTTCCGGAAGACGGTCTGGAGGGTGGCGCTCTCGATTTGCGGCTGCCGCGCATCCGCCAGGATGCGATCGGGGAAGGTCTCGGTGTTGATGAGCTCGTCAGCCAGCATGCCGCTGAGCAGAATCTGACCCTCGGTGGTCCCCCCGGAGCCCTGCGCGCCAGAGCCGCTGTAGCCAATGGCAAAGTCGCCGATGGCGCCGGCCCGGATGGTGGGGAGGGCGGCGGAGCCGTTGAGGCTCGGGGGCATGACGATGTCGGGGTTGGTGACGTCGAGGATGTGGCATCCTGCCTCGAGCAAGACGGCGGCGGTGAGCGCCGGCCACACCCTGAGCCGGTGGGAGCGCGGGCTCGCGCGGGGTTGCGTTCTCTGCGTGTTGGAGGTCATGGCTTGAGCCCTCGCCGCTCAAAAGGTGACGTTGATGCGGCCGATGAAGTACCGCACCGGCGGCTGGGTCAAGAAGTCCGCCGTGGTGAAGTTGTTCTGACCCGCCTCGTTGAGCTCCGGATCCACGCCCTTGTAGTTCGTCCACGTCGCGAGGTTGCGACCCGCGATGCTGACGCTGAGGGCGGTGGCGCCGAACTTCCGGGCCCACTCCTCGGGGGCGAAGTAGGTGATGGACACCTCGCGCAGCTTGGTGAAGCCGCCGTCTTCGATGTAGCCGGCCTGCGTGCCCTTGAGGTTGGCGACCGCCGCCGCCTGATCAACGAGCGGCGCCGTCTTGTCGTTCAGCGCGCGGCAGTTGTTGCGCGGCGGCAAGCAGCGGAACTGCTCGGTGCTGTTGAACAGTTTGTTGCCGTAGCGGCCGTCCAGCAGGGCATACAGCCGGACGTGCCGCAGGATCGTCACGTCGGCCGCCAGGGTGCCGCCGTGATCGGGAAACGGCTGTCCCAGGAACACCGGCGCCGACCCGAGGGTGACCTCGCTCGAGTCGACCACGTCGTCGCGGTTGCGGTCGGCGTACGTGTAGGGCACCATGAAGTAGCTGCCCAGCGCGTAGCCCTCTTGATCGCGTTGCGAGAAGCCGCCCAGCCCGAAGATGATCGGGCTGATGCCGTTCCCGAGCACGATGAGCCGGTTGCGGTTGCCCCACGCCGTGGCGGTCAGGTTCGCGCTGAGCGACGGTCGGTCCACGACGCGCGCCGTGGCGGTGATCTCGACTCCCTTATTGCTCACCTCGCCGAGGTTCTCGAAGCGCGTGTCGCTCGTGCCCAGGGACGGCGACAATCGCCGCGCCACCAGGGCGTCGTGCGACGACTTGTCGTAGAACGCGAAGTCGAAGTGCAGCCCCTGGTCCAGGGCGGCCGCCTCGAACCCGACCTCGATCTCGCGGGTACGCTCCGGCTTCAAGGTCTGGTTGCCGAGGTTCCCGACGGTGATCCCCGGAACGTCCACGCCGCCCACCACGACGGGCGTCGCCGCGAAGAAGTTCAGGGCGTCGAGCGGCCCGGGGTGGACGCCCGACTGTCCCCACGCGACGCGCAACCGCAGCGTGTTCAGCCCTCGCGTCTGGGGGAAAAACGGCTCTTCGGAGATCACCCACGAGGCCGACACCTTGGGGTAAAGGATATCGCCGAACTTGATGCCGAACGCCGAGTTCCGGTCGTTCCGCAACGCACCCGTGAGGAAGAGGCGGTTGCGGATGCCCACGCGCTCCTCGATGAATTTCCCGAACGTCACCACCGGCTGAGTCGTTTCGCTGTCGAACGGCACGACGCCGCCTGCGAGCGACCCGGTGCCGGCGGTGAGCCCGAGGCTCCGGCTGGCAACCACCCCGTGGAAGACGTTCTTGAAGTACTGCGCTCCCGCGGTCGTGGTCGACGTCACGGTCGGCGTCAGCACGAAGGACGCCGTGGCGCTCACGGTCCCGGTCCAGTTGTAGATCTGGAACGGATTCGCGGAGCGCTGCCCTGCGTTCAGGGACCCGCTGAACGCGGCCGGGATGGCGCCGGTGAGGAATGTCTTCTCGTCGAACCGGCTCGTGAAGTCGATGCCCGCCACGCCCCGCACGACCAGCCACTCCGCCGGACGGTAATTGCCCTGGAAGCTGCCCGTGAAGCGGTCGATCGTCTGGAAGGTCAGAATCGAGAAGCTCTGCTGGGGTGTGAGGAAGCCGTAGCCCTGGTTGACCGTGTCCGCCCGACCCAAGAAGCCGCTCGAGAGCACGCCGAGCGAATTGTTGTCGTTCTCCGGCAGGCGCAGCTTGCCCGACGTATAGCCGGCGCGCGCCTGGAAATCGAGTCGGGGGCCGGCCTGCTGGTGGAGGTTGGCGAGGACGCTGACCTGGCGGTTCTCGTTCACGGGATAGACACCCAGCTCCTGGTTCCAGTGGCTGGACACGTAGTACGTGGTCACCTCCGTGCCGCCCGACGCCGCCACACCGTACTCTTGCCGGTGCCCGGTGCGGAACGGGCTGAACGTCTCAATCGGGTTGAACACGTGCAGCTGGGTCTGCACGCAGGCGCCCGCTAACTGGTTGATCAGCGTGCAGGTCGAGTCCCGCGAGTCCGCGCCGCGGTAGTTGGCGGGGTAGGTCGTGATGTCGTTCAGCACGCCGCCTTCGGCGTACACATCCCACTGCGTCGGTCCCGGCTTGCCCTGCTTCGTCTGGATCTGGATGACGCCGTTCGCGGCGTCGGTGCCGTAGAGCACGCTCGAGGAGGGACCGCCCGCCACCTGCACGGTCTCCAGGTCGTTGGGGTTGATGTCGTTCAAGCGCGACGGCGTTTGACCGCCCACGCCCACCGAGATCGAGCTGGCGCCGTTCTCCACGCGGATGCCGTCGACGTAGATGACCGGCTCGTTCGACAGCGACAGGCTGTTGGAACCGCGAATCCGCGTGCGCGTGCCACTGCCCGTCGTGCCGCCGGCGTCCTGCACCAGCAACCCGGGCGCGCGTCCACTGAGCAGGTTCGACATGTCCAGGATGGGCGCCTTGCTCGTGATGTCCGCCGGATCCAGCTTGTGGATCGCGTTGGGCTGCTCCCGCTGGGTCTGCTCACCCGTGGCCGTCACGATCACGGCGTCGAGCCCGACCGGTACGGACTGCAACGCGAAATCGATCGTGGGGGCCTCTCCGGCCGCGACGGTGACCGCTCGCGCCACCTGCTTGTAGCCAATCATTACCACGCGGAGGGTCACCGCGCCGGGTGGCACGTGGTCGAAGCGAAAGCGCCCGCTCGGGTCCGTCAGCGTCCGCAGCGTGGTCCCGCCGACGTACACCTGGGCCGAGACGAGCGGATGATGGGACGCCGAATCGGTCACGCGACCGGCCACGGCTGCCCACTGCGCCAGCGAGGCGCTGGTCGGGAGGGCAAGCAGCCCGGCGAGGAGCGTGACACCTGACGAAATGTGGTATCGGTTCATCGCGATGTCCTCGGGACTAGAGTTCATGTCGCACAGTAGGGAAGGCCGGCCTACGGGCTACATCGACCGGCCGACGGAGAGCGAGGATATCGGCGGACGGACGGAACGCGGCGCATACGATCCCCCCGGAACACGAGTGCCCCCCGGCGCTCACGCGCCAGAGGATTCATGCTGCATTGCCTGTGATCACTGCTTCACGCGCGCCGCACGGTAGGTGTGGCGTGGGCCAAGCGCGCGTCGACGGCCGACCGGAGGGATCCTGGACTGCACGTCTGCGGCGTGTCAAATAGCCCGGATTCGCAAGAGGCGCAAGAGGGAGACGCGCTGCGCAGCCGTCGTCGCGCGGCGCCTGATTGTCAGGAATCCGTCAAGGCCGCGGCCGAGAGCCGCCATCTCGAGCAGGACGGCGAGGGCGGCGTGCATGGCGCCCTAATAGTACGGAGCAGGCACCCAGGGGTGTCGCGTGT
>QHUY01000277.1:1510-2549 GCA_003223415.1 Gemmatimonadota bacterium | reverse complement strand
CGCCCTCGGCATCGGCGCCACCACCGCCATCGCGAGCCTCCTCTACGGCATTCTGCTGCGGCCGCTGCCGTACGAGCACCCCGAGCGGCTCGTGCAGGTGACCTGGTACTTCGAGCAAGGGGGGCCGACCGACGCAGTCACGACGACGGAGTACCTCTATTGGAAGGAGCACGCACGGAGTTTCGCGGCAACGGCAGCGTACGCGAACGTCGGTGCGGGCTTCAATCTCGAGACGGAGGGCGGCGCCCAGTACGTCCGCGGGCAGCTTGTCGGCGACGGCCTGTTCGCCGTGGTCGGCGTCCGCGCCTTCCTCGGTCGCGAGTTCACCGTCGAGGAGACCCGCCCGGGAGGCCCACCGGCCGCGATCCTCTCGTACGGGCTGTGGCGCGATCGCTTCGGCGCCCTGCCCGCCGTGGTCGGCCGCCCGATTCGCGTGAACGGCACGAGCTACACCGTCGTCGGTGTGATGCCGCGCGACTTTCGGTTCGGCCCCGTGTCCCCGGGCCTCTGGCTCCCGCTGGCGCTGCGGCCGGATGTGCGTGATCAGGGGCACAACACGAACATGATCGCACGGCTCTCCCCAGGCGTGACGCTCGCGGCGGCCCAAGCCGACATGGGGCGGCTCCTGGCCGAGTTCCGGCGCGATGTGCCTGGCCACGCCGGCGAGCGGGAGCGGGGCGCGAAGCTCGTACCGTATCGTGAGGTGCTCGTCGCCGACGTTCGGCCGACACTCACGCTGCTGTTCGGGGCGGTGGTGCTCGTCGTCCTCATCGCGGTCGCCAACGCGACGGGCTTGTTCTTCGGCCGCGCGGCGGCGCGCAGCCAGGACATAGCCGTACGGGCCGCGCTGGGCGCCGGCCGTTGGGCGCTCGCCCGCCCGTTGCTGGCCGAGAGCGTGGTGCTCGCGCTGGCGGGCGGCGCGGGGGGGATCCTGCTGGCACGTTGGACGCTGGATCTCGTCCTGGCCGCGAGCCCGCGCGATCTGCCTCTGGTCGACTCGGTCCGGCTCGATCTGCCCGTGCTCGCCGCCGCGTTCGCG
>QHUY01000277.1:0-1443 GCA_003223415.1 Gemmatimonadota bacterium | reverse complement strand
GGGGCGAATCCGCCAGCGGGTGCGGGCGCTGCTCGTCGGTACCGAGGTCGCGTTGTCGGTGGTGCTCCTCGCGGGCGCGCTGCTGCTGCTGCTCAGCCTTTCCTCTCTCTGGAGCGTGCATCCCGGCTTCGAGCCCGCGCGGGTCTGGGTGGCCCAAATGTCGCTCCCCCCAGAGAAGTACGGCACTGCGGCATCCGCCTGGAGCTTCGAGGCTGCGGTGCGCGAGCGGCTCGCAGGACTCCCAGGCGTCACCGCGGTGGCTACCGCCTCGAGCCCGCCGTTCGAGCGCGGGCTGAACACGTGGGTGAATGGACTAAAGGACGGGCGCCCGCTGCAGACCTACGTCGAAAGCCGCCTGGTGAGCCCAGGGTACTTCGAGACCCTGAGCATCCCGATTCTGCGCGGACGGCCGCTCGGGCCGGGCGACGGGCAGGGAGCTGCGCCGGTCGTGGTGGTGAGCGCGTCGCTGGCCCGCGTCTACTGGCCGGACAGCGAGGCCGTGGGGCGCCGGCTCGGGGGAGCCGAGGTGGTCGGCGTGGCGGGCGACGTACGGAGCTCCGGGTTCGATCGGCCCGCGCCGCCGATGGTGTACGCGCCCGCAGCGCAGGCGTCCGATCAGTTCACTCGGGCGGTGAACCGCTGGTTCCTCACCTCCTGGCTCGTGAAATCTGCCCGCCCGCTCGATCTCCGGACCGTGGCGGGAGCGGTCGCGGAGGTGGACCCCGGTCAGCCGGTCGTGAGCGTGCGCCGGATGGAGGATGTCATGGCGGCATCCCTCGGGCCCCGGCGTTTCGTGGCGCTGCTGCTCGAGCTGTTCGCCGCCCTGGCCGTGCTGCTGGCCGCGGTGGGGATTTACGGCGTCGTGTCGTACGCGGTGAGCCGCCGGCGTCGGGAATTCGGGTTGCGGGTCGCGCTCGGCGCGACCGCGCCGGACGTGACGCGCCTCGTGCTCCGGCAGGGACTGCGTCTAGCGGTGGTCGGGGCGGGGGCTGGCATCCTCGGCGCGCTCGTCCTCACGCGGTTCCTGCAGGCCTTCCTTTATGGTGTGCACCCGACCAACCCGCTCGCGATCGCGGGGGCGGCGATGGCGCTGGTCGCGGTCGCGGTGCTCGCGTGCTTCGTGCCCGCGCGCCGGGCGACGCACGTGGACCCGATGATCGCCTTGCGGGCCGAGTGATGGACGCGCTGCTCCAGGACCTGCGGTACGCGTTCCGGACGCTGCGGAGAACCCCCGGCTTCACCCTCGTTGCGGTGCTCACGTTGGCCCTCGGCATCGGGGCGACCACCGCGATCTTCAGCGTGGTGAACGGGGTGCTGCTCCGCCCCTTGCCGTTCCCACACCAGGATCGGCTGTTCATGTTGGCGGAGCAGAACCGCCAGGGAGGCATCCGGCCTCCGTCCTACCCCACCTTCCTCGACTGGCAGGCTCAGACCTCGGCGCTC
>QHUY01000107.1:564-6558 GCA_003223415.1 Gemmatimonadota bacterium | reverse complement strand
ATTCGATCGGGGAGTTCTACTCGGTGGCGGTCACCAACAACCGCCAGCAGGCGGACACCGGCACCAAGATGATCCACATCGGGAAGAACACCCGCAGCACGATCGTGTCGAAGGGTATTTCCGCCGGCCACGGCCAGAACACCTACCGCGGCCTGGTGAAGATCATGAAGAGCGCCGTGGGCGCGCGGAATTACTCGCAGTGCGACTCGATGCTGATCGGGGATCAGTGCGGCGCCCACACGTTCCCCTACATCGACGTGCGCACCAGCACGGCGATCATGGAGCACGAAGCGTCCACATCGAAAATCGGCGAGGACCAGATCTTCTACTGCAAGCAGCGGGGCCTGTCCGCCGAGGACGCGGTCTCGATGATCGTCAACGGCTTCTGCAAGCAAGTCTTCAAGGAGCTGCCCATGGAGTTCGCCGTCGAGGCCCAGAACCTGCTGGGCATCAGCCTCGAGGGCAGCGTCGGGTGAGGCGGGACACGTGAAGCGGGAAACGGGACAGGTGATGCTCGAAATACGGGGCCTGCACGCGTCCGTCGAGGGCAACGAGATCCTCAAGGGCGTCGATCTCACGGTCCACGTGGGAGAGGTGCACGCCATCATGGGGCCCAACGGGTCCGGCAAGAGCACCCTCGCCCAGGTGCTGGCCGGTCACCCGGCGTATCAGGTCACCGCCGGTACCGCACGCTACCTCGGCACGGATCTGCTGGGGCTGAAGCCGGAGGAGCGCGCCCGGGAGGGAGTGTTCCTAGCGTTCCAGTACCCAGTGGCCATCCGCGGCATCACCAACTCCTACTTCCTGCGCTCGGCGGTGAACGCCCTCCGCAAGCATCAGGGGCTGCCGGAGCTCGACCCCCTCGACTTCCTGCAGGTCCTGGAGGAGAAGCTGAAGGCGATCGGCTGGGACGACACGATGCTGAACCGCGCCGTAAACGAGGGCTTCTCGGGCGGCGAGAAAAAGCGCAACGAGATCCTGCAGCTGGCGGTGCTCGAGCCGACGCTCGCGATCCTCGACGAGACCGACTCCGGCCTCGACATCGATGCGCTCAAGACCGTGGCGGACGCCGTGAACAAGCTGCGCCGCCCGGACCGCTCCTTTGTGATCGTGACCCACTACCAGCGTCTGCTCAACTACATCATCCCCGACCACGTGCACGTGCTGGTGGGCGGCCGGATCGTCAAGTCGGGGGGCAAGGCGCTGGCGCTGGAACTCGAGGAGAAAGGCTACGACTGGGTGAAGCCGGAGGGGGCGGGAGCGGCTACGTGACGGCGCATTTCGTCGACCAGTACAAGGCATTCGCGGCCAACGGGGGCGGAGGCGCTCCCGCATGGTTGCGCGACCTGCGCGAAGGGGCGATTGCGCGCTTCGCTGCGGCAGGGTTCCCCTCCACCCGCCAGGAGCAATGGCGCTTCACCAACGTGCGCCCCGTCGCCGAGACGCCGTTTACGTTGAGCGGCGGGCGCTGGGACTTGGGCCGCGTGCCGGCAGGGGCTCTGGTGACAACGCTCGGAGAGGCCCTGCACCGGTGGCCGGATCTGGTCCGCGCGCACCTCGGGCGCTACGCGAGTGTGGACGCGAACCCCTTCACCGCCCTGGCGACGGCGTTTCTGGCCGAGGGTGTGTTCGTCCACATCCCCGCACGGACGGTGATCGCTGAGCCGATTGCGCTGACGTATCGGCCGCCTTCCCCCCCCCCCGCCCCGTCGGGCGGCGGGCGGCCGATGACGCATCCGCGCGTGCTTGTCGTGCTCGAGCGGGAAGCCCAGGCCAAGCTCGTCGAGTCGTACGAAGGGGAGCCCCACGGCGTGTCCCTCACCAACGCGGTCACGGAGATCGTGCTCGGTGATGCTGCGCGCCTCGATCACTGTCGCGTGCAACGGGAAGGTGAGCAAGGCTACCATTTTGCGACGACCCAGTCGCACCAGGCGCGGGATAGCCGGCTCGTCTTCACCACGATCGCTCTCGGATCGGGTCTCTCACGCCACGACATCAACGGCGTGCTCGACGGGACCGGGGCGTACCTCATCCTGAACGGCCTGTCCGTCCTCGCCGGCAGCCAACACGTCGATCACCACACGACGATCGACCACGCGCAGCCGCACTGCGAGAGCCACGAGTATTTCAACGGCGTGTTCGACGGCGCGTCACGCGGCGTGTTCAACGGACGGATCATCGTGCGGCCTGGGGCCCAGCGTACCGACTCGAAGCAGACGAACAACAACCTGCTGCTCTCCGATGGCGCGCGCGCCGACAGCCAGCCGCAGCTCGAGATCTACGCCGACGACGTGAAGTGCACGCACGGCTCCACGGTCGGCCCGCTCGACCAGACGGCGCTGTTCTACCTGCGAAGTCGCGGCCTGGGACTCGCGGCCGCGCGCGGGCTCCTCACCTACGGCTTCGGGGCCGAGATCCTCGATCGCGTCGCGATCCCGGGGACCCGCGAGCGGCTCGATCACCTCGTCCGCACGCGCCTCGGCGTCGGCGATGAGATAGGGAGGGCGGCGTGACCACAGCTCACCGGGCGACTCCCCGGACACGAGCGGCGCGGCCTGCACCGGAGGTCGCGACGCGGCGGGCCGACTTCCCGCTTCTCGCAACGCGGGTGCATGGTCGGCCCCTGGTCTACCTGGACAACGCGGCGACGAGCCAGAAGCCCCAGGCCGTGATCGATGCGATCACGCGCTACTATGAGACGGCGAACGCCAATGTCCACCGCGGGGTCTACTCGCTGAGCGAGCACGCCACCGCGGCCTACGAGGGCGCGCGCGAGAAGGCGCGGGCGTTCCTCAACGCCCGCGAGGCGCGCGAAATCATCTTCGTCCGCAGCACGACGGAGGGGATCAACCTGGTGGCCTCGAGCTTCGGACGGACCAACCTGGGGCCGGGCGACGAGGTGTTGATCTCCGCGATGGAGCACCACTCGAACATCGTCCCCTGGCAGCTGATCTGCGAGGAGCGTGGGGCCACGCTGCGGGTGATTCCGATGAACCAGGCCGGCGAGCTGCTGCTGGATGAGTACGAGCGGCGGCTCACCGAACGGACGAAGATCGTCGCCCTGGTGCACGTCTCCAACTCCCTCGGCACCATCAATCCGGTTCGTGAGGTGGTCGCCCGCGCGCACGCGCGCGGAATCCCCGTGTTGGTGGACGGGGCCCAGGCCGCGCCCCACATGCCGGTGGACGTGCAGGCGCTGGACTGTGATTTCTACACGGTCTCGGGCCACAAGATGTTCGGGCCGACCGGCATCGGCATGCTGTATGGCAAGGCGCCCCGGCTCGAGGCGATGCCCCCCTACCAAGGTGGCGGCGATATGATCCGGTCGGTCACCTTCGCCCGGACGACCTTCGCCGAGATCCCCGCCAAGTTCGAGGCCGGCACGCCGCACATCGCCGGCGCGATCGGCCTGGGAGCGGCGATCGACTACCTGTCCCGTCTCGACTGGGGGCTCGTCGCTGCACACGAAGCCGACCTGCTCGCCTACGCCAGCGCGCGACTGCTGGAGGTGCCGGGCGTCCGGCTGGTCGGGACCGCGGCCCACAAAGCCAGCGTCATTTCCTTCGTCGTCGCCGGCGTGCACGCCCACGACGTCGGCACCATCGTGGACCAGGAGGGCGTCGCGATCCGCACGGGCCACCACTGCACCCAGCCGGTGATGGAGTTCTTCGGGGTGCCGGCGACGGCCCGGGCCTCGTTCGCCTTCTACAATACACGCGAGGACGCCGACGCCCTGGTGGCGGCGCTCGCCAAGGTGCGGCAGGTGTTCGGCGGATGACCGACCTGACCGAGCTGTACCAGCAAACCATCATCGAGCACAACCGCAGTCCCCGGAACTTCAAGAAGCTCGAGCACGCCAACCGCACCGCCGAGGGTTACAACGCCATCTGCGGCGACAAGATCACCCTGTACCTCCGGCTCGAGGACGACGTCATCCGGGAGATCGCCTTCCAAGGCTCGGGCTGCGCCATCTCGCAGGCATCGGCGTCCCTGATGACGAGCGCCGTCGCCGGCAAGACCAAAGTCGAGGCCCAGGCACTGTTCCGGGCCTTCCACGACATGGTGGCCGGCGGGGCGGATGCCGCGGCCGACCCCGGGACCCTCGGCAAGCTGGCCGCGTTCGCAGGGGTGCGGCAGTTCCCTGCCCGGGTCAAATGCGCCAACCTCTCCTGGCACACCTTGCGGGCCGCGCTGGCCGCGGCGGCGGAACCCGTCTCGACCGAGTAGCTTTTCCCTCCGACATGGCCGCACCGGTTCTCGCCCTCGACCGCGTGACGAAGCGGTTCGCTGGCCACACGGCGGTGGACGCACTCTCGCTCACCGTGGCGCCCGGCGTGATCTACGGACTGCTGGGCCCGAATGGTGCGGGCAAGAGCACGACCATCCGCATGATCATGAACATCTACGTGCCCGACGAGGGGACGGTCCGGCTGTTCGGCGAGGGGGGCACCGGCCGCGACCACTCGCCGCGCATCGGCTACCTGCCGGAGGAGCGCGGGCTCTACCCCAAGATGCGGGTGCTCGACGTCCTGGTTTTCCTCGCGGAGATGAAGGGCATGGACCGCCGGGCGGCGCGGGCGAAGGCCCTGGAGTGGCTGGATCGGCTGGGGCTCGCTGATTGGCGGTTGCGCAGAGTCAATGAGTTGTCCAAGGGGATGCAGCAGAAGGTCCAGTTCATCTCCACGCTCCTGCATGAGCCCGACCTCCTGGTGATGGACGAGGCGTTCTCCGGCCTGGACCCGGTCAACGCCCAGGTCTTGAAGGAGACCGTGCTCGACCTACGGGGCCGTGGCAAGACGATCCTCCTGTCGACGCACATCATGGAGCAGGCCGAGAAGCTGTGCGACCACGTCTGCATCATCGCGCGTGGCCGCATGCTCGTGGACGGGGGCCTGGCGGACGTGAAGCGAACCCACGGGGGTCGGCATCTGCTCGTCAATTTCGACGGCGGACGCGGCGACGCCGATCGGATCTTCGCCGACCCACGCCTGGTGACGAAGTCGGACAGCTCCGGGCAATACGCCGAGCTGGAGCTCGCCCCCGGAGCGGACGCTCAGGAGATCCTCAAGGCCCTCGTGTCGTCCGGCGCGCGGCTCTCCCGCTTTGAGCTCGCCGAGCCCTCGCTCAACAAGATCTTCATCGACCTGGTGGGGCCGGAGGCGGTCACAGCGGCGGCGCACCCGGAGGAGCGGGCCCGTGGGTAAGATCCTGGCCGTGGTCCGACGTGAGTTCGTCGAGCGGGTTCGGCGGAAGTGGTTTTGGGTGATGGCGCTGCTCGGGCCCGTGTTCTTCGGTGCGATCATCTTCCTGCCCAGCTTGATGATGCGGGGCGGCGGCCTGAAGGACATCGCCGTGGTGGACGGCACGACCAAGGGCCTCGGCGAGCGGGTGACGGCGGCGCTCGACCGGGCGGTCACGCCGGATAGCCACCGGGTGTTTCACGCCGTGCGCGTGCCGGCGGGCGACCGCGTGATCGACTCGCTGACGGCCGAGGTCGAGGCCAAGCGCCTCGAAGGGTTTCTCATCCTGACCGATGCTCTGGTGGACTCGGGACGCGCGGATTACCAGGCTTCCAATGTCTCTTCATTCACGGCCATCGTGACCATCGAGCGCAACCTCACGCAGATCGTGTTTGCCACCCGACTCGAGCGGGAGGGCGTGAACCCGACGCTCGTCACGCGGGCTCGGCTTCCGGTCGCGCTTGGCACCCAGAAGATCGCCGGCGGCCGGGCGACCAAGGAAAGCGCCGCGCAATCCTTCTCCCTCGCCTATTTCATGGCGATCATCTTGTACACGGCGATCCTCATCTATGGCATCAACGTGATGAGCTCGGTACTCGAGGAGAAGACGACTCGCATCGTGGAAGTGCTGGTCTCCTCGTTGCGGCCGTTTCAACTGATGCTCGGCAAGCTGATCGGCGTCGGGGCCGTGTCCATCTTTCAATTCCTGATCTGGGCCGTTTCCGCTCGGTACCTCATCTCGACGCGAGGCCAT